>NZ_JBITFY010000012.1:0-131128 GCF_044456585.1 Streptosporangium sp. NPDC050855 | reverse complement strand
GAGCCGGGGCCGTCCTGCGAGCCGCGGGAGCCGGGGGCGTCGTGGAGGCCGGGGTCGCCCTGGGAGAGCAGCAGCGCGGCACCGCTGTCGCGCAGCATCCAGCGCAGCCGCTCGGCCGGGTAGGCGGGGTCCAGCGGGAGGTAGGCGCCGCCCGCCTTGAGCACCGCGAGCAGTGCCACGACCAGTTCGAGGCCGCGCCGGGCGCGTACGGCGACCACCGTCTCCGGCCCGGCCCCCGCGGCGGCCAGCCGCGCGGCCAGCCGTCCGGCGCGCTCGTCCAGCTCGGCGTAGCTCAGCCGCCGGCCCGCGTGGGCGACCGCGGGAGCGTCCGGCGCCAGCCGGGCCCGCTCCTCGAACAGCCCGACCACACCGGCGGTCCCGTCCGGCGGGCCGGCCACGGCGCGGGCCGTCGCGTCGCTCGTGCGGGTGCTCCCGTCCGGTGGCCCGGCTGCGGGCCCGGCCACCACGCCGGTCCGGGGGACCGGGGACGAGGAAGAAGACGAAGAGGAGGAGGGACGCGTGCCCGTGGACAGCGACGCGGTGACCGCGGGCAGCCGGTCCTCGGGGAGCAGCATCGCGGCGCGCAGGCGCGAGAGCGGGATGTCGGGGTCGGCGACCACGGCCTCCAGCGTGCGCTCGTACCGGCGCAGCATCCGGGCCATCGTGTCCGGCTCGAACAGGTCGGCGTTGTAGGACAGCAGCGCGTACAGCGAGTCCGAGCGCGGCGTCACGTCCAGCATCAGGTCGAACTTGGCCTGCCGCGCGCCCGGGTCGAAGACGCCGGTCTCCACGCCGGGGATGGTCAGCTCGGAGGCGTCCTTGTCCTGCATCACGAACATCGCCTGGAACAGCGGCGTGGTGCTCAGGTCCCGCTCCACGTGCAGCTCGTTCAGGAGCCGCTCGAAGGGGATGTCCTGGTGGGCGAAGGCGTCCAGCACCGTCGACCGGACCCGGCCGAGCAGTTCCCGGAAGCCCGGGTCGCCCGACAGGTCGGCGCGCAGTGCCAGCGTGTTCGGGAAGAACCCGACGACGTGCTCCAGCTCGGGGTGTTCCCGGCCGGCGATCACCGATCCCACGCACACGTCGTCCTGCCCGGAGTGGGCGCCGAGCAGCGTGTGGAAGGCGGCCAGCAGCACCATGAACGGCGTGCAGCGCTCGTCCCTGGCCAGCCGGTCCAGGCGGGCGGTCAGCTCCCGCCCGATCCGGCGCGCCGCGTAGTCGCCGTTGGACGAGCGCACCGGCGACCGGGGGCGGTCGGCCGGGACGTCCAGCACCGGCACCCCGGCCAGCCGCTCGCCCCAGTAGTCGAGCTGGCGGCGCACGCTCTCCTCGTCCAGGCGCTCGCGCTGCCAGGCGGCGTAGTCGGCGTACTCCAGCGCCGGCTCCGGCAGGTCGGCCTCGCGCCCCTCCAGGCGGGCGCCGTAGAAGGTCGCGAACTCGCCCAGCAGGACCTTCAGCGACCAGCCGTCGGCCACGATGTGGTGCAGCACCACGCAGAGCACGTGGTCGGCCTGCGACATGGTGATCAGGTGGACCCGCAGCAGCGGCCCGGCCGCCAGGTCGAACGGGCGGTTGGTGAGGTCGGCGACCAGCTCGGTCGCGCGGGCCTCCCGCTCGCCGGCCGGCAGGCCGGACAGGTCGATCAGGTCGGGCTCGACCGGCACGGGCGGCCCGATCTCCTGCACCGGGCTGCCCTCGCGCGCGGTGAAGCGGGCGCGCAGCGTGGCGTGCCGCTCCACCAGGCGGCCCAGCGCGTACCGCAGGGCCTCGATCGAGACCCGGCCGCGCAGCCGCTGGACCATGAACATGTTGTACGAGGCGTCGGCCGGGTCCAGCTGCTGCAGGAACCACAGCCGTTCCTGGCCGAAGGAGAGGGGCGGCGGTCCGTCGCCCGTGCGCCGGGGGATTCCCCGGGCACGCTGCGGCGACGGCTGCCGCCGCATCCTCTCCTCCAGCGCGGCGCGCTGTTCCGGGCTGAGCCGGGCCAGCCTCGCCCTCAGGTCACTCATTTCGCGGGGTCCTCCAGCGACGCCAGCAGCGCCTCCATCTCCCCGTCGTCCTCGTCGAACTGCGACTCCAGGACGACCAGGGCGTGCTCGGCGACCGTGGTCGCCTCGAAGCAGCGCCGCAACGGCATCTCCACCCCGTAGGTCTCCCGGTAGCGGGTGACCAGCAGCACCGCCAGCAGCGAGTGGCCGCCGAGCTGGAAGAAGTCGTCGTCGACGCCGATCCGCTCGCGGCCCAGCAGCTCGCCCCACAGGGCGCACAGCTCGCTCTCCAACGGGGTGCGCGGCTCGACGTAGGGGGTGCCGAGGTCGGCGCGGCCCGAACCGGTGGGCGCGGGCAGCGCTCCCCGGTCGAGCTTGCCGCTCGGCCCCAGCGGGACGTGGTCGATCCCGACGAACGCCTGCGGGATGAGCGCGGCCGGCAGCTTCTTGGCCAGTGCCCTGCGCATCTCGGCGGTGAGCGCCGCGGGGTCTCCCGACCAGTCGACGTAGCCGACCAGGCCGCGCCCGCCCGGCGCGTCGTCGCGCAGCGCCACGATCGCCCGCCGCACCTTCGGGTGCTCGGCGATCACGGACTCGATCTCGCCGAGCTCGACCCGCCAGCCGTGCACCTTCACCTGGTCGTCCAGCCGCCCGAGGAACTCCAGGTTCCCGTCGGCGCGGACCCGGGCCAGGTCGCCGGTCGCGTACAGCCGCGAACCGGGAGGCCCGTACGGGTCGGGGACGAACCGCTCGGCGGTCAGCGCCGGGCGCCCTGCGTAGCCGCGCGCCACCTGGATCCCGCCGATGTGCAGGTGCCCGGGGACGCCGACCGGCAGCGGCCGGAGCGCGTCGTCCAGCACGTGCAGCCGGTTGCCCGGCATGGGCGTGCCGATGGGCAGCGTGTGCAGCTCCCGCACCGCGTCCGGGCTCTCGCCGGTCACCTGCCAGGCGGTCACGTCGACCGCGGCCTCGGTCGGCCCGTACAGGTTGTGCAGCTCCACGCCGGGCAGCCGCTCCATGAACCGGGCGGCCACCCGCGGCGGCAGCTCCTCGCCGCTGCAGATCACCCGCTTGAGCGACCCGCACGACTCGATGCCGGTCTCCTCCAGGAACAGCGCCAGCATCGAGGGCACGAAGTGCACGGTGCTCACCGAGTGCGCCTTGATCAGGTCGCGCTGGTGGGTGGGGTCGCGGTGCCCGCCCGGCCGGACCGGCACCAGGGAGGCGCCGGTGACCAGCGGCCAGAAGAACTCCCAGACCGACACGTCGAAGCTGGTCGGGGTCTTCTGCAGGACCGTCTCGCCGGAGGTCAGGCCGAACCGGCGCTGCATCCAGGCGAGCCGGTTGACGATGCCCCGGTGGGTGTTGACGACGCCCTTGGGACGGCCGGTCGACCCCGAGGTGTAGATCGTGTAGGCGGCGTCGTCCGGGCCGGTGACCGGCGGCGGCGACCCCGCGGGCTGCGGACCCCAGGACTCGGGCGCGTCCAGCAGCACCGGCTTGATCGCCCCCTCGGGGAGCAGGTCGCGCAGGTGGCGCTGGGTCAGCATGACCCGGGCGCCGCTGTCGGACAGCATGAACGCCAGCCGCGACGGCGGGTACTCCGGGTCCAGCGGGACGTAGGCGCCGCCCGCCTTGAGCACCCCGAGCAGCGCCACGACCAGCTCGGCCGAACGCTCGGCGCAGACCGCGACCGGGCTGCCCCGCCGCACGCCGATCCTGCGCAGCCAGTGGGCCAGCGCCCCGGCCCGCTCGTCCAGCTCCGCGTACGTCAGCGTGACGTCGCCCGTGACCACGGCCGGGGCGTCCGGCGTCCTGGCCGTCTGCGCCTCGATCAGCGAGGTCAGCGTGACCTGCGAGTCCGGCACCTCGCCGGTCTCCACACCGGCGCCGGTGCCGCGCAGGTCCCGCAGGTCCTCCAGGTCCTCGCCCGTGCCGAGCGCGAGGACGCGCTCGGTCTCGGCCGGGCTCAGCAGCGGCAGCTCGGAGATCGGCGTGTTCGGGTCGGCGATCGCGGCCTCGACCACCGTCTCCAGGCAGGACGCGAACCGCTCCATGGTGGGCCGGTCGAACAGGTCCGTGCTGTACTCCAGGCGCAGGTGCAGCCGACCGTCGCGCATGTTGATGTCGAGCTGCACGTCGACCTTGGCGGTCCCGTTGGCGATCTGGCCCTCGTTGGTGTCGACGGCCAGGTTGAACATCACCTGGTAGATCGGCGGCACGCTCAGGTCCCTGGTCGGCTGGAGCGCCTCCACCAGCCGCTCGAACGGCAGCTCCTGGTGGTCCAGGGCCTCGGCGACCGTGTTGCGCACCCGTCCGGTGGCCTCGGCGAACGTCGGGTCGCCGGACAGGTCCGAGCGCAGCGCCACCGCGTTGACGAACATGCCGATGACCGGCTCGGTCTCCGGCAGCAGCCGTCCCGCGATGGGGGTGCCCACCACCACGTCGTACTGTCCCGACCAGCGGGCCAGCACGGTCGTGAACGCGGTGAGCATGACGGTGAACAGCGTGGTGTTCAGGTCCTTGGCCAGCCGCTGCACGCCCGCCGAGGTCTCCGGGGAGAACGCGGCCAGGTGCATCTCGCCGCGGAAGCTGCGGCTGCGCGGGCGCGGCCGGTCGGCGGGCAGCGCCAGGTCGGCCGGGATGCCGGCCAGCTGCTCGCGCCAGTGCGCCAGCTCCTGCTCGACGAACTCGCCGGTCAGCCGTCCCCGCTGCCAGACGGCGAAGTCGGCGAACTGGATCGGCACCTCGGGCAGCTTGGGCTCGCGGCCCTCGCCGAGCGCGTCGTAGCACTCCTCCAGCTCGTTGACGAAGATGTGGCTGGAGACGCCGTCGAACACCGTGTGGTCGAACACGCAGACCAGCCGCAGGTCGTTCTCGCCCATCCGCACGTGCCGCAGCCGCCACAGCGGCGCCTGGTCCAGCACGAACGGCGCGACGCCGTCGCTCTTGGCCAGCCGGGCGAGCTCGGCCTCACGCTCGTCCGGCGGCAGGTGGGTCAGGTCGGTCTCGGTCAGCCGCACCGGCGGGACCTTGCCGTCGACGATCTGCATCACCTGGCCGTCGCGGAACTCGAAGACGGTGCGCAGCACCTCGTGACGGCGCACCACCTGGGCGATGGCCGCCTCCAGGCGGCGCGGGTCGACCGGCTGGCGCGCGGTCATCGGGATGACCATGCCGATGTTGTAGACGGCGAGCTCGGGCTCGAAGCGGGCCAGGAACCACATGCGCTCCTGTCCCGAGGAGGACGGGAAGACGTCCTCCACCTGTCCGGTGGTCATCCCGCGCCCCCGGCCTGCATCGCCTCGCGAAGGCTGCGCGGGCGCATGTCGGTCCAGACCTGCTCGATGTGGGCCAGGCACTCGTCCTTGGTGCCGGTGAAGCCCTCGTCGCGCCAGCCGGCCGGGTTCTCCCGGTCGGCGGGCCAGACGGAGTACTGCTCCTCGTCGTTGAGGACGACCTTGGTGTCGGGAAGGGAGTCGGTCACTGCTGCTCACTCCTGCGGGGGAGACGGGGGATGGCGGTCTGGTTCGCGGCCGGGGCGGTGGTCTCCGCCGCGGGCGCGGCGGCGCGTGCCTGCTCGATCAGCGAGGTGACCCCGGCCACCGTGGGCTCCTCGAAGAGGCTGCGCATCGGCAGCCGGACGCCCAGCTCCTTGCGGATGAGGGCGATGAGCTGCACGGCGATCAGCGAGTTGCCGCCGAGCTCGAAGAAGTCGTCGTCGGCGCCGATGCGCTCGCCGCCGAGCACCTCGCTCCAGAGCCGGGCGATGGCGGTCTCGACGTCGCCGCGGGGCGCGACGTAGTCGTCGTCGCCGTGGCCGGGACGGGCCGGACGGTCGGACACGGCGGCCGGGTCCAGCTCCGTCTCCACCGTCTCCTGGGTGACCGACCCGACGCCCGACAGGTAGTCGGCCACCGGTGTCGCGGCGATCACCACCTGCGGGCCCAGGGGGGTGGCCAGCAGCCGGTGGAACGCCTCGGCCCCCTCGGCCGGGCGGATGCCGACCGCGTCGGGGCCGCCGGCGACCGTCGCGACCGCGCCGCCCTGGTCGCCGGTGGCGACCGTGCCGGTCGGCTGGGCGCCGGCGTTGGCCGTCACCCCGGCCACCACCGACTCGGTGTTGATGCGCCGCAGCACGTAGTCGGAGATCTCGACCACGATCGCGCCGTCGTCGTCGATGAGCGTCACGTCGACCGCCAGCACCTCGTCGGTGCCGCTGTCGCGGAAGCGCATGTGGCTCCAGAACGTGCCGGGCAGCCGGTCGGCGACGGTGATGCGGCCGTAGCCGAGCGGCAGGTAGTGGCCGACGACGTCGATCCAGGTGAAGGAGGTCGCGCTGTCCAGCAGGGCCGGGTGCAGCCCCCAGCCGGCCAGGTCCTGCGAGAGTTCCTCGGGCAGTTCGAACCGTCCCAGGGCCTCGTTCTGGCCGATGTACCACTCCCGCATGTGGCCCCAGTGCGGGCCGAGCGTGAGCAGCCCGGACAGCGGGACGCCGCCCTGCTCCTCGGTGGCGGGGGTGCAGCGCTCGATGATCGCCGCCACGTCGGCCTGCCGGCCGGCCGGGGCGTCGACCTTGGCGGCGGTGCCGCGCGCGTGGGTGCGCTGCTGGCCGCCGATGACGCTCTGCACCTGGAACTCCGCGCCGTCGGCCTCGGGGCTGAACATCACCCGCACCTCTGCGTAGGCGCCGTCGGCCACCGAGAGAGGCTCGACGAACACCACGTCGCGCAGCTCGATCGCGCCGGTGCCGGGCAGTCCCGCCTCGCCGGCGGTGCGCGCCAGCTCCAGGTGACCGGTGCCGGGCAGCACCGGCACCCCGGAGATCCGGTGACCGTCCAGCGCCCAGTGCGTGTCGGGCGACAGGCCGCCACCGGCCCAGCCGAGGCCCTCGCCGTCGGCCTCGTGCCAGGCCGCCAGCACCGGGTGGTCGATGGCCCTGATCCGGTCGCCGCGCTGCAGCGCCACGAACCCGGCCGGGGCGGTGACCTCCGCCGCCATGCCGACCTCGAGCCACTTGCCCCAGTTGGCGGAGACGACGGTGGCCGCGCGCCAGCCGTGCTCGCCCCTGGCGTGCGCGTCCAGGAAGTTGTTGGCCGCGCAGTAGTCGACCTGGCCGAAGCCGCCCGCCACCGCGGTGATCGACGAGCAGAGCACCACGGCCTGCAGGTCGAGGTCGCCGAAGGCGTCGCGCAGCGCGAGCGTGCCGGCCACCTTGGGTGCGAGCACCTGCTCGGCCGCGGCCCGCTCCTTGATCTCGGCCATGCCGCCGCCGGGTAGTCCGGCGGCGTGCACGATCACGTCCACCCGGCCAAAGGCGGCCAGCGTCTCCTCCCTGACCCGGCGCATGTCGGCGGCGGAGGTGACGTCGGCGGCCAGCACCAGGACCTCGGCCCCGGCCTGCTCCATCCTGCGGATCGCGGCGATCGCCCGTCCCTGGCGGCCGCCCTGGTGCGCGTCCCAGGCCGACCGCTCCGGCAGCCCGCTCCGCGAGAGCAGCACCAGCCGCACCCGGGCCCGCGCCGCCAGGTCCTCGGCGAGGGAGACGCCGATGCCGCCCAGGCCACCGGTGATCACGTAGACCTGCCCGTCCACCGGACCGGCCTGCCCGGCGACCGCCAGGGCCGTCTCGTCCTGGCCGGGGCCCGCGTGGCCCGCCTCGGCCGGCGCCGTCCCGTCCGCGGACGCGCCTGCGCCCGCCACGGCCTCGACCGCGGGGACCTCCAGCTGCTCGTACCGCTGCGACCAGCGCCGCCCGCCGCGGATGCTGACCGTGGTCAGCAGCCCGGCCTCGTCCGTCTCGGGCCTGCGGCCCAGCTCGGCCGCGGCGTGCCTGACCCAGTCGCGGGCCTCCACGTCGATGTGCCGCACCCGCAGCCACGGGGTCTCCAGCGGCACCACCCGGGGGAACCCGGCCAGCGTGGCGTGCTCGGGGCGGATAAGGTCGCCGCCGACGACGTCCTGCGCGCCGGAGGTGAGCAGGGACAGCTCCACCCCGTCGGCGGGCTGCACCGCGGTCAGCGCCTGCACCAGCGCCAGCACGCTGAAGAAGCCCAGGTCCTGGGCCTTCCAGGTCTCGTCGACACCGGCGGCGGGCTCGGCGGAGACGGTCCAGGCGTGGACCACCCGGCCGGGCACCTCGCCGACGGCCGCCAGCAGCGCGTCGTAGTCGGCGCGCTCGGCCGGGCGCACGGTGTAGCCCTCGCCCGAGGAGGCGAACTCCGTACCGGGCCTGACCTCGATCACCTCGGCGCCGCCCGCGCGCAGCGCGTCCACCAGACCGGCCGAGCCCTCGTCGGCCAGGACCAGCGCCCGGGTGACCGGCGACAGCGGCGCCGGGCCGGGCGGGGTCTGACGCCACACCGGGACGCTGAACCAGCGGTCCAGCGGCAGGTCCTCCTCGACCGGCGCGGGGTTGGCCACGCCGCCGACGAACGCGCCGTGCGGGTCGGGGTCGATCCAGGCGCGCTGGCGCTCCCACGGGTAGGTGGGCAGCGAGACGCGGCGGCCCTCCTGGCCGAACGCCTCCAGGGCGATGCCGTGCGCCCACAGCGTGCCGTACGCGGCCGACAGCACCCGCACGTCACCGCCGTCGTCCTTGGGACCGGGCAGCGACGGCAGCGGCGCGACCGCGCCGGGCGGGTTCTGCGCCCGCGCCAGCCCGGAGAGCTGCTTGCCGGGGCCGCACTCGATCATGATCCAGTCGCCGTCGGCGAGCAGGGCCGCCACGCAGTCGCCGAACAGCACCGGCTCGCGCATGTGCCGGGCCCAGTACGACGGGTCCGTCGCCTCGGCAGCGGTGATCCAGGTGCCGGTCACGTTCGACAGGAACGGCAGGCTCGGCGCCGACCGCTCGACACCGGCCACCAGCTCCCGGAACTCGCCCAGGATCGGGTCCATCATCTCCGAGTGGAAGGCGTGCGAGGTGCGCAGCTCCATCCGGCCGACGCCCTCCTCCTCCAGCATCGCGGACAGCTCGGCGATCGCGTCCGGCGGGCCGGTCACCACGCAGGTGCCCGGGCCGTTGACGGTCGCCACCGACACGCCGTCGGGCAGCAGCGGCCCGATCTCGTCGGGCGCGAGCTGCACGGCGAGCATGGCCCCGGGGGGCATGCCCTGCACCAGGCGGCCCCGGGCCGCCACCAGCCGCAGCGCGTCCGGCAGGCTGAACACCCCGGCCACGGTCGCCGCGACGTACTCGCCGATGCTGTGGCCGATCATGCCGGCCGGCTCGACGCCCAGCGAGCGCCAGAGCGTGGCCAGCGCGTACTCCACGGTGAACAGGGCCGGCTGGGTCAGCGAGGTCTGCCGCAGCCGCTCGTCGGCCTCCTCGCCACTGGCGAAGATCAGGTCGCGCAGGTCCTCGCCGAGCTCGGCCCGCAGGATCTCGGCGCACTCGTCGACCGCGTCCCTGAAGACCGGCTCGGTGCGGTACAGCTCGGCGCCCATGCCCGCGTACTGCGAGCCCTGACCGGAGAACAGGAACGCCGGGCGCGGGGTGCGGCGCGAGGTGGCGCCGCTGATGAGGCGCTTGGGGTCGCGCAGCGCGGCGACGGCGTCGGCGACGCCGGAGGCCACCACCGCGGTCCTGCGCGACAGCTCCCTGCGCCCCACCCGCAGGGTGTGGGCGACGTCGGCCAGGTCGGCCTCGGGGTTGGTCTCCAGGTGCGCGGCCAGCCGCTCGGCGGCGGCGGCCAGCGCCGAGTCGGTCCTGGCCGACAGGCGCAGCAGGTGCGCCGGGCGCGGGTCGCGCTCCTCGCGGACCGCCCTGGGCGCCTCCTCCAGCACGATGTGCGCGTTGGTGCCGCCGATGCCGAACGAGCTGACGCCCGCCCGCCGCGGGAAGCCGTTCGGCTCCCACTTGGTCGCCGACGCCGTCACGTAGAACGGGCTCTGCGCGAAGTCGATCTTGGGGTTGGGGCTCTCGTAGTGCAGCGTGGGCGGGATCAGCCCGTTCTCCAGGGCCAGCACGGCCTTGATGATGCTGGCGATGCCCGCCGACTGGCCCAGGTGGCCGATGTTGCTCTTGACCGAGCCGATGCCGCACCACTGGGTGTCGTCGGTGTCCTGGCGGAACACGCTGCTCAGCGCCGCGACCTCGATCGGGTCGCCCAGCGCGGTGCCGGTGCCGTGCGCCTCGACGTAGGTGATGGTGCGCGGGTCGACCCCGCCGACCCCGAGCGCCTGGGCGACGACCGCGGCCTGCCCGTCCATGCTGGGCGCGGAGAAGCCCACCTTGCTGGCGCCGTCGTTGTTGATCGCGTTGCCCAGGATGACGGCCCGGACGTTGTCGCCGTCCTCGATCGCCTCCGACAGCCGCTTCAGCACGACCACGCCGCCGCCGCTGCCCCAGATCGTGCCCGCGGCCTTGGCGTCGAAGGCGCGGCAGTGACCGTCGGGGGAGACGATGCCGTCCTCGTCGTAGACGTACCCCTGGCCCTGCGGCAGGTCCAGCATGGCGCTGCCGGCCAGGGCCATGTCGCACTCGCCGTTGCGCAGCGCCTCGGCGGCGACGTGGATCGCGACCAGCGAGGTCGAGCACGCCGTGTGCAGCGTGTAGCTGGGACCCCGCAGGTCCAGCTTGTACGACGACAGGGTGGCGCAGTAGTCGACGTGGTTGCCGACCATGACGGCCAGCCAGCCCGCGTTGGCGTGGGCCTGCGCGTTGCTCCTGATGTTGATCCACTGGTAGAAGTCCGAGCCGGAACCGGCGTAGACGCCGATCTCTCCCGGGTACCTGAACGAGTCGTAGCCCGCGTCCTCGAGGGCGGTGTGCGACAGTTCGAGGAAGAGCCGGTGCTGCGGGTCCCGGATCTCCGCCTCCCTGATCGACATGCCGAAGAACGCGGCGTCGAACCCCTGGTGGTCGTCGAGCATCATCGCGGCCGGCACGAAGTCCGGGTCGTCGAGGATGTGGTCGGGCACGCCGAGTGCCCTCTGCTCCTCGCGGGTGAAGTGGGTCAGCGACTCCACTCCGTCGGACAGGTTGCTCCAGAACTGCCTGGCGTCTCCTGCTCCCGGCACCCTGCACGAGAGGCCGATGATCGCGATCGGTTCGACGGTGGGCTCCTCGGCCATGCGGGGGTCCCTTTCTTCCTTGCTGGGCGCGGTCGGCGCCGATGCGGGGGGTCTGGCTGTACGGGACGTCGTGTCCGCCGGTGACGCCGGGGACGTTCCCGGTGTCGGTGGCGTGGTGGACGTCGTGGTCCGGGACTCCGGGCCGATCGGTCGTCGGCCCGGACCCGGTCTCGGAGGCGGCAGGGGTTTCAGCTCGGTTTCCGTGAGCGGTCCTTGAGGCGGTCTCGTCGCACGGCGAGCCGCCGGGCGGCGCGGTCGAGGCCGGGGGTGGGGCCTCCACCGTCCAGGTGCGCGGCGAGCGCGCGGATGGTCGGATGGCGGAACAGGTCGACGATCGGGATCTCCCTGCCCAGCGCCGTGCCCAGGCGGGCCTGGACCGCGGCGATGGCCAGCGAGTGACCGCCGATCTCGAAGAAGTTGTCGGCGGCGCCGACCCGCGGGACGCCGAGCACGGCCCGCCACACCTCGGCCACGGCCCGCTCGGTCGGGCCCGACACCTCCCCGCCCGCCCCGTCGTCCTGGCGGGGGGCGGGGCGGCGCAGCGCGGTGCGGTCGACCTTGCCGTTGGGGGTCAGCGGCAGCGCGGGCACCACGATCACCTCGGCGGGCACCGCGTGCTCGGGCAGCACCGAGCGCAGGTGCTCCAGCAGCCGCTGCGGGGCCAGGCCGGGCCTGCGGGGCACCGCGTAGGCGTGCAGCACGGTCTCGCGCCCCTCGCCCCGGTCGGCCACCGCGACGGCGGCGCGGACCTCGGGATGGGCGGTCAGCGCGGCCTCGACCTCGCCCGGCTCCACCCGGAAGCCGCGGACCTTGACCTGGTCGTCGCGCCGCCCGGCGATCGTCACCGTCCCGTCGGGGTTGAGCCGGCCGAGGTCGCCGGTGGCGAAGGAGTCCCCGGTGAAGCGGAGCCGGGTCAGCTCGGCGTCGAGGTAGCCGGTCGCCAGGTTGGCGCTGCGCACCACCACCTCGCCGAGCTCGCCAACCCCGGCGCGGGCGCCACGGGAGTCGAGGACGACCAGCTCGCTGCCCTCGATGCCGCGCCCGGCCGGGACGGGCTCGGCGCTCTCGCGCACCCGGTGCGGGATCTCGTACCAGGCGTGCGCCTGCGGGGTCTCGGTGGTGCCGTAGAAGGCGACCAGCCGGGCGGACGGGGCCAGCCGGCGCAGCCGCGCGGCGTCGGCGTGGGTGAGGCGGTCGCCGCCGGTCGCGACGAGCCGGACGTCGGGCAGCACCGCGCCGGTCCCGCAGAGCATCCTGGCCAGCTGCGGGGTCAGGTGCAGGACGCCGACGCGGTGCTCGCGCAGCCATCCGGCCAGCCGGGCGGGGTCGCGCAGCAGGTCCTGCTCGGGCATGCACAGCCGGGCGCCGGTCGCCAGCGGCACGAACAGGTCGCGCAGCGCCGGGTCGTGCGCCAGGCCCGAGAGCAGGGCGAACCGGTCGTCGGGGGTCACCTCGAAGGTGTCGGCGTACCAGGCGACGAAGTGGGCCAGCGGGCCCTCGCCGGTCAGCACCGGCTTCGGGTCGCCGGTGGTCCCGGAGGTGAGCGAGAGGTAACCACGCCCCGTCCCCGCCGAGGCGTCCTCTGAAGCGGCCTCCGCCGGAACGGCCTGCGCCGAGGCGTCCTCCGCGGGCACGGTCTCCGGCAGGGTGATCTCCGGCAGTCCGGGCAGGGGAGGCGTCCCCGGGCAGCGCAGCACGGCCACGGCCCCGGCGGCGGCGGCCTGGCGGGCCAGCACCGGCTCCGGGTGGGCCGGGTCGAGGATCACCCAGCGGGCCCCGGCGGCCAGCACCCCCAGCAGCAGGCCCGGAAGCTCGGGCACCCGTGCCCCGAGCACCGCGACCGCCCGGCCGGGCTCGACCCCGGCCGTGCGCAGCGCAGCGGTCGTGCGGCGGCGCAGCGCGGTCAGCTCCTCGTGACCCAGGCTCCGGCCCGCGCCCTCCACCACGACGCGCGGATGCAGGGTCTCCAGCGGCCCGGGCCCGTCCCAGACCGGCAGCGCGGCGGGCGGCTCCGGCTCGGACAGCCGGACCCGGCGCGCCGCCTCGCCGGGACGCTCCAGCAGGCCGGCCAGCAGGCGCCGGTAGGAGGCCAGCAGGGACTCCATCCTGGCGGCAGAGAACAGGTCGGGGTTGTAGACGAGCTGCAGCGCGTACCCGTCGCCGTGCTCGCTGACGTACATCGTCAGGTCGAACAGCGCGCCCGGCAGCCCGGCCGCCAGCGCCTCGGTCTCACACCCGGGCAGGTCGAGCTTGGGCTCGGCGAAGTTGTACATGTTGAACATGACCTGCGTCACCGGGTTGCGGCCCAGGTCGCGCGGGACGCGCAGCGCGTCCACGACGCGCTCCAGCGGCACCTCGCCGTGCGCGACGACCTCGGCCAGCTCGTCCCGGCAGCGGGCCACGTGCTCCTCGAAGGAGGACTCGGCGTCCTGGCGCAGCCGCAGCGGCAGCACCCGCACGCACATGCCGACCAGCGACTCGAACGCCACGTGCCCCCGGTCGGCGTACGGGGCGCCGACCACCAGGTCGTCCTGCCCGGACAGCCGGGCCAGCAGCTCGGCGAACGCGGCCAGCAGCACCGGGTACGGGGTGACCCCCATCCGCAGCGCCAGTTCCCTGACGCGGCCTCCGACGGATGCGTCAAGCTCCGCTGTTAGGAGCGCTCCAAAAAAGGTCTGCACCGGAGGGCGGGGGGCGTCCCTGGGCAGGTCGAGGACCATGGGGGCGTCCCGCAGGTGCTCGCGCCACCAGTCGACGGCCCCGCCGTTCGAGCGCTCCCTGGACCAGGCCACGTAGTCCCCGAGCGACGCGCCGGCCGGTCCCGGCCCGTCGCCCCGGTAGGCGGCGCTCAGGTCGCGGTAGAAGACGTCCTGCGACCAGCCGTCGAAGACGACGTGGTGCACGGTCACCGCGAGCACGTGGTCGTCGCCGGCCAGCCGCACCAGCCGGGCCCGCAGCAGCGGACCGTTCTCCAGGTCGAAGCGCGTCCGGGCCTCGTCCTGCAGCAGCGCCCGCAGGGCGGCCTCGGGGTCGGGGGCCGCCGAGAGGTCGTCGAGCGGGAGCGGCACCTCACCGGCGGGGGCGACCGTGACGTACGGCGCGCCGTCGCGGGAGGGGATGCGCCAGCGCAACGCCTCGTGCCGGGTCACCACGGCCTCCAGGGCACGCCGGAGCGCGTCGTGGTCGAGCGGGCCGCGGACCCGTTCGGCCATCGCGATGTTGTGGGCGGGCGTCTCGGGGGCGAGCCGCTCGACGAACCACATGCGCCGCTGCGCGGGCGAGAGCGACGGCCCCTCGCCACCGGCCGCGCCCGGGGTGCCGGGCGCGCCGAACGCGCCGGCGAGGGCGTCCCCGGTGCCGCACGGGGGAGCCTGCTCGACGCCGGACGACAGGGCGCCGTAGGTACGGGCCGCGTAGACGTCCTCGACCGAGATGTCCCGGCCGAGCTCGGCGCGGACGGCCGACACCAGCCGCATCGCCCGCAGCGAGTGCCCGCCGCGCTCGAAGAAGTCGTCGTCGGGGCGGGGCGCCGGGGCGTCCAGCACCCGCGCCCAGATGCCCGCCAGGCCCGGGGCCGCGGCGGGGGAGCCGGGGGAGGCAGGGCTGTCAGGGCTGTCAAGGGCGTCGGGGGTGCCGGGGGTGTCCCCGGACAGGGCCCGCAGGGCGGCGAGGTCGACCTTGCCGGAGGAGTTCAGCGGCAGGACCGGGACGCGCACCACCCGGGTGGGCAGCATGTACACCGGCAGCCGCCGCGCGCAGTGCTCGCGCAGCTCGGCCTGTCCGGGCGCGTCCAGCGGCGCGACGTAGGCCACCAGCTCGCCGGGGGCGTCGACCACCGCCTGCTTCACCCCGGGGTGGGCGCGGACGACCGACTCGACCTCGCCGATCTCGACCCGCTGTCCCTGGATCTTCACCTGCCGGTCCAGCCGCCCCATGAAGGCGATCCGGCCGTCGGGCTGCCAGGCCACGTGGTCGCCGGTGCGGTAGAGCCGCGACCCGGGCGTCGCCGAGAACGGGTCGGGCACGAACCGCCCGGCCGTCATGCCGGGCAGGCCCAGGTAGCCGCGGCTGACCTGCGGGCCGCCGATGTACAGCTCGCCCGGGACGCCGACGGGACACTCGCGCATGTCCTCGTCCAGGATGTGCGCCCGGCAGCCGCGCAGCGGGAACCCGATCGGCAGCGACCGCTCCCAGGTGCCCGACAGCTCGGTGCCGACGACGCACACGGTCGTCTCGGTGGGGCCGTACCAGTTGTGGAAACGGGTCCGCGCCGACCAGCGCTCCACCTGCTCCGGGCCGGGCGGCTCGCCCGCGGTGACCAGGTCGCGCAGGTGCGGCAGCCCGGCCGGGTCGACCAGCGGCAGCAGCGCCGGGGGGATGAACCCCCAGGTGACGTCGTGAGCCTCCAGGAAGCGCTGCAGGCGGGCCGGGTCGGTCCTGTCCTCGTCCGGCACCAGCTGCACGCACCCGCCGGAGGCCAGCGGGGTGAACATGTCCAGCACCGAGACGTCGAAGCCGAGCGCGGAGAAGGCGATCGACCGGCAGGTGCCGTCCAGGCCGAAGTGGGCCGCCGAGGCGGTGACGAAGGCGACCGCCGAGGAGTGGTTCACGACCACTCCCTTGGGGCGGCCGGTCGATCCGGAGGTGTACAGCACGTAGGCGGCGTTCCCGGGCCGGGGCGCGGCGCCGGTGCCGGCGAGCGCGGCCGCGGTGATCGCGTCACCGGTGGCCCCGATTCCGGTCGTGTCGCCGGTTCCGGATGTCGTATCACCGTTTTCGGACGCGGTGACGGCGGTGGTGCCGGTCAGGGGTGCGACGGTTGTGACGGCCGAGGCCCCGGCGGGGGTATCGGCGGTAATTTCGGACACGGTTTGGGAGGCCGTATCGATTTCCGGCTCCACCAGGACGCGCCCGGAGCCGTCGAGCAGCCCACGGCCGCGCCGGTCGGTCACCACCACCGTGATGCCGGCGTCGTCGAGCACCTCGTCCAGCCGCCGCCGCGGGTGCGCCGGGTCCAGCGGGACGTACGCGCCACCGGCGAGCATGATGCCGAGGGCGGCGACGGGCATCGTCGGAGTGCGCGCGGAGCAGAGCCCCACCCGGTCCTCCGGCCCCACGCCCAGGGCGCGTAACCGCAGCGCAAGGGCGGTGGCCGCGTCCATCAGGCCGCGGTAGGTCAGACGAGTCTCCCACTGCCGGACCGCGGGCGCGAACGGTGTCCGTGCCGCCTGGGCGGCGATGAGGTCGCACAGGAGCGCCTCCGGAGCGGTGTGCGCCGGGCCGGTCGTCCAGGAGGCGGGAGCGGGAGCCGCCGGCGCCTCAGGCACGGTGAACGGCCCCCCGGTCACCGATGCGGACGACGAGTCCTCCCGCGTCGCTTCGAGCATCCACCCCCCATTGCCCCAAACAGGGTTTTTGCCCTGTCAAGTATTCACAAGTCTCAAGCCAGATCATTCCTAATGTTTACGTCACTGGGCAGTCAAGGGTTGAAAGTTAAACCTGTGTCGGAATGCCGGTTTCGGCTGTCCCCCAAGATCGCAAAGGGGGTTGACCGCCCGGAATCACCGCAGGTCACCGTGATCGGTTAGACGGAAGGTGACCGTCCACTTCCCTCTGTCGCGAACCACGGTGACCCGGCATCACGTGACGTAATGACGCGCTGACCAACAGCAAATGTCCTAAATCCTTATTTCGGTCGTCAGTTCATCACGCTGTCATCCCGGTCGTAGTCACCGGCGATCCGTTCGGCCTCCTCGTCGGTCAACCGGTCGATCTCCGCGGCCAGCACCTCCTCCACCACCAGGGCGAGACGGCGGACCGTGCGCGTGTCGAACAGGGCGTTGAGCGGCAGGTCCACGCCCACCGCCGAGCAGATCCTGGCGATCACCTTGGTGCCGAGCAGCGAGTGACCGCCCACCTCGAAGAAGTCGTCGTCGACGCCGAAGCCGTTCCTGCCCAGCACCTCGCACCAGATCTCGTGCACCAGCTCCTCGCTCGCCGTGCCCGGGGCGGCGGGCGGCGCCGTCGCGTCCGGCGCGCCGCCCGCGGCCGGGGAGGGCAGCGCGGAGCGGTCGAGCTTGCCGTTGGGCAGCCGGGGCACCGGCCCCAGCGGCACGAAGACGCTCGGCACCATCGTGGCGGGCAGTTGCGACGCCAGGAACGCCCGCAGCCGCCCGGAAGGCACCCCTTCCCCGCCGTCGCCGTCCGCGCCGTCCGCGCCGTCCGCGCCGTCCGCGCCGTCCCCGCCGGTCGCGCCGGTGCCGGGGTCCATGTCCACGTACGCCACCAGCGCCCGGCCGCCGGGGGCGTCGTCGCGGACCGCGGCGACCACCCGGCGCACCCCCGGGCAGGCCGCCAGCGCCGCCTCCACCTCGCCCAGCTCGATCCGCACGCCCCGCACCTTCACCTGGTCGTCGGCGCGTCCCAGGAACTCCAGGGTGCCGCCGGCCGACCGCCGCACCAGGTCGCCGGTCCGGTACAGCCGCCCCCCGGGCGTGCCCGAGAAGGGGTCGGGGACGAAGCGCTCCGCGGTCAGCCCCGGCCGTCCCCGGTAGCCGCGGGTCACCCCGTCGCCCCCCAGGAACAGCTCCCCGGCCACCCCGACCGGCACCGGCTCCATGTGCCCGTCCAGCACGTACGCCGTGGTGCCCGCGACCGGCACGCCGATCGACATCGATCCCGCGTCCCGCGGCACCCGGTGCGCCAGCGACCAGATCGTCGTCTCGGTGGGCCCGTAGAGGTTCCACAGCTCACCGGCGACCCGGTGGATCCGCGTGGCGAGCGCCACCGAAAGCGGTTCCCCGCCGCTGAACACCCGCGGCAGCCCGGCCGGCAGCCGCTCGGTGATCTCCTCCAGCACCGACGGCGGCGCCTGCACCGTCGTCACCCCCGCCCGCGCCACCAGCTCGCCCAGGGCGCCGTTGCCGTACGGGGGAGCGAGCACCACCGCGCCCCCCGCCGTCAGCGGCCCGAAGATCTCCAGCGCCGCGATGTCGAACGAGAGCGAGGTCAGCAGCAGCATCCGCTCCCGCTCGGTGAAACCGAACCCGGTGACCAGGTTCACCACCCCCCGGTGCGGCACCACCACGCCCTTGGGCCGTCCCGTCGACCCCGACGTGTAGATCACGTACGCGGGCGCGTCCGGGGAGAGCGGCTCCGGCTCCAGGACGGGCCCGCCGTTCACCGGCAGCGCGTCCAGCAGGATCGCCGGGGGATGGTCCGGCGGCAGCCGCTCCACCGTCGTCGAGCGGGTCAGCAGCAGCGGGGTGCCCGAGTCGGAGAGCATGAACGAGAGCCGGTCCGCCGGGTAGTCCGGGTCCAGCGGCACGTACGCGCCGCCCGCCTTGAGCACCGCGAGCAGCGCCACGATCAGCTCCACGCCGCGCGGCAGGCAGACCGCGACCGGGGTCTCGGCCCGCACGCCGCGCTCGCGCAGCCTCCGGGCCAGCACACCCGCCCGCCGTTCCAGCTCCCCGTAGGTCAGCTCGCCCTCGTCCCAGACCACCGCCGTCGCGTCCGGCGCCCGCCCGGCCCGCTCGGCGATCAGCTCGTGCAGGCAGCGCTCGGGGTAGGAGGCCGCGGGGCCGTGCCAGGACGACAGCACCCGGGCCCGCTCCGCGCCGTCCATCAGCGGCAGCCGGGACAGCGGCGTCTCCGGGTCGGCCACGGCCGCGCCGAGCAGCGTCAGGAACCCCGACACCAGGCGACGGACGGTCGCCTCGTCGTACAGGTCCGTGCTGTACTCGACCCAGCCCTCCAGGGAGCCCTCGGGGTTGTGCAGCTCCATCGTGAGGTCGGTCTGGGAGGTGCCGTTGCCGAACCGGCCGCGCCCGTCCACCGCGACCTGGTTGAACCCCGCCTGGAACAGCGGCGTCCTGCCGGGGTCGCGCGGCGGGTCCACGGCCTCCACCAGCTTGGCGAACGGCACGTTCTGGTGGTCGAACGCCTCCAGCACGGTCGTGCGGACCCGGTCCAGCGCCTCGGCGAACGAGGGGTCGCCCCCCAGGTCGGTCCGGAGCGGCAGCGTGTTGACGAACATGCCGATCAGGCCGTCCAGCTCGGGCAGCTCTCGACCGGCGACCGGGCAGCCCACCACGACGTCCGTCCGCCCGCTCCAGCGCGCCAGCAGCGCCGAGAACGCCGTCAGCAGCACCATGAACGGGGTCGTGCCCCGCGCCCTGGCCAGCGCGCCCACCCGCTCCGACAGCTCCTCGGGCACCGTGAAGTCCAGCACGTCGCCCAGGTAGCTCAGCTGCGCCGGGCGCGGCCGGTCACCCGGCAGCTCCAGCGGGACGCTGCCGCGCAGCCGCTCCTTCCAGTAGGCCAGGTCGGCGTCGAGCTCGCCGCCGCCCAGCCGGTCGCGCTGCCAGGCCGCGTAGTCGGCGTACTGGATCGGCAGCTCGGGCAGCACGGGCTCGCGGCCCTCGCGCAGCGCGAGGTAGGTCTCGCTCAGCTCCCGCGAGAACACGCCGGACGACCAGGCGTCGAAGACCGTGTGATGCATGATCGCCACCAGCCGCCACTCGCCGCCGCCCAGCGTCACCAGCCGTGCCCGCCAGAGCGGCGCGGTCTCCAGCCGGAAGGGCCGCCGCGCGTCCTCGGCCGCGATCCGCTCGAACTCCGCCCTGGCCGCCTCGGGCGCCAGGTGCGACAGGTCGGTCCTTTCCAGCGTGACCGGCACCCGGTCCGCGATCGTCTGCACGACCTGCTCGTCGCGCAGCTCGAACGCGGTCCGCAGCGACTCGTGCCGGCCGGCCAGCCTCGCCAGCGCCCGCTCCAGCAGCTCCGGATCCACCGGCCGCAGGGCGGCCAGCTGCGAGGACCAGGCGATGTTGTAGACCGCCAGCTCCGGCATGAGCTCGTGCAGGAACCAGATCCGCTCCTGGGCGAACGAGGCGGGGAAGACGTCCATCAAACTTTCTCCTTCAGGCATTCGCGGAGCTGGTCGGCGATCGCGGGCAGGGCGGCCGTCTCGCCCAGGGTGGCCAGCCAGTGCCACTGCTCCAGGGCGTGGCAGAGCAGGTAGAAGGCCAGGCGCTCGGCCTGGTCGTCCGGCAGGTCGCCGTAGCCCTCCAGCAGGTGCCGCCGCCGCTCCGCGTCGCCCCTGACCGCGAAGTACTCGGTGCGCGCCAGGTCCATCAGCGGGTCGCCGCCCAGCGCGTTCTCCATGTCGATCACACCGGTCATCCGCAGCGCGCCGTCCCGCGTCTCGACCATCACGTTGCGCTCGTGGAAGTCGTTGTGGCACAGCACCGGGACGGTGCAGCGCGCCAGCAGGTGGCGGTCGCGGGCGATCCGGCCGGTCAGCTCCGCGTGCAGCGCGGGGTCCCCGCCGAAGTCGACGAACTGCGCCAGCAGCGTCTCCAGCCGCGCGCCCAGGTAGGCGTCGTTGGAGGGCTCCTGGGGCCCCTCCATCGGACCGAAGCCCTCCACGCGCACCCCGTGGATCGCCCGCAGCGTCCGCCCCATCTCCCGGTACAGCGGCGCGATCTCCTCGCCCGACAGCCCGGCGGAGACCTCCGACAGCGGCCGTCCCGCCACCTTCGTCATCACCGAGTACGGGTGCGGCAGCTCGCGCCGCGAGTCGTCCCAGTGCACCACCTCGGGGCACCGGGCGCCGCTGCCGCGCAGCAGCTCGTAGACGCGCACCTCCTTGTGCAGCCGGGCCGCCAGCACGTTCGGGTAGATCTTCACGATCAGGTCCCGGTCGGCGCACCCGACCTCGTACACCGCGCTGATCTCGCCGCCGGTCCGCAGCGTCACCCGGCGCACCTCCACGTCCGGGAACGGCACGCGCAGCAGCGCCCGCGCCCGCTCGGGCGGCAGTGGCATGGTGATCGCCTTGGCGAACGCCGGCGCGGTCCACGACACGCTCACCCGGTTGCCCGCCCGCTCGCGCAGGATCTGCGCGCCCACCAGGTCGTCCGGCTGGGCGTCGGGCATCTCGTCGTCGAACGTGGACAGCACCCGGGTGCGCATAGAGATCAGCACGTGCACCGCGATGCCCAGGCCCAGCAGGATGTACATCAGCGCGACCCCGCGGCCGGGGCCGACCCCGATCACCGAGCCCACCGTCGGCGCCAGCGCCCCCTCGGGCATCAGCAGCGGGTTGAGCAGCCGCTCGCCCATCGGCGCCACCACCGCCATGCCGATCGGCAGCGTCGACCACGACACCATCTGGTTGAGCGACTGCACCCGGCCGTGGAAGCGCTGCGGCACCTTGGTGTGGATGATCGTCAGGAAGGTCCCGTTGACGATCGACAGACAGCCCCACAGGCCGAACGCGCCGATCCCCACCACCAGGGGGGACGGGTGCAACCCGGTGATCACCGCGAACACCGAGAGCGCCAGCGTCGCCAGCAGCACCCCGCGCATCCGCCGTCGTCGCGGCCCGCCCCACAGCGCGATCACCAGGCCGCCCAGCGCCCCGCCCAGGCCGCCGACGAAGGAGATCTGACCGGCGACCGTCAGCGTGGAGAACGACAGCACCAGCGGCGTGATCGACAGCAGCAGCGCGGCGAGCATCACGTTGAGCGTGGCGAAGTAGATCATCGCCGCCCGCAGGTGGCGGTTGCCGATCGACATCCGCAGGCCCTGCGCGATCTCCTTGGAGAGCGGCTCCCTGGGGGAGTGCGCCATCGTGTCCGGGAAGCGGATCAGCAGCAGGGCGCCCAGCACCAGCGCGAAGCTCGCCACGTCGATCACGAGGATGCCGCCCAGGCCGATCGAGGAGAGCAGCGCCACCGCCAGCAGCGGCGCCGCGAACTGCGCGGTGCCGATCACCATCTGGACCACCCCGGCCGCGTGCCCCATGTACTCCTTGGGGACCAGCTGGGGGAGCGCCGTGGTGAAGCCCAGCCGCTGGAAGATCAGGGCGATCGACAGGCACGCCGTCAGCGGGTAGATGTGCCAGATCTCCAGCGCGCCCGTCCAGAACAGCGCGCCCAGGACCAGCTGGGTGCCCCCGGCCATGCAGTTGCCGAGGATCATCATGGCGCGCCGGCTCGACCGGTCCACCACGGCTCCGGCCAGCGGCGCGATCAGCACGCCCGGCATGATGGACAGGGCCACGAACAGGGCGAAGTCCACCAGCGAGCCGGTGGTCAGGTAGATCCACACCGGGATCGCGAAGTCGGTGATCGCGGTGCCCACCATCGACACGAGCTGGAACGCCGCCACGATCAGGAACCGCCGCAGGCTGGGCGGAGGCGCCTTCCCGGCCGTGCGCGCGGGAGCCGTGCGCGCGGGGGCGCTCCTCGCCGTCCGCGCGGGCGCCGTCGTCGTCACCGGCGACGGTTTCACGGGTACGGCCGTGCCGGTCGCCGGTGTCGGCGGTGGGGGTGCCGGATCGGCCCTTCCGAGTTCCGTCTCCGGGGAGTCCGTCTCCGGGGAGCGGACCGAGACCTCCTCGACCCACCAGCCCGCCCCCGGGCCCCGGGACGCCCGGTCCAGGGTGTGCGCGGCCTCGTACCCGATGGCGATGTGCGTGTTGGTGAGGATCTCCGACAGCTCAGCCGCCCGATATTTCAGGAAATAGTGTCCTGCTTCATCCAGGATCACCAGCGCCGCGGTGTCGCTCAGGAAGTGCCACTCGCGGTAACGCTCCATGTAGTAGTCGGTCGTCGGGTCCTGCTCGCCCACCACCGAGATCACCGGTGCCCGCAGCCGCTCCACCTGCTCCGCCAGCGCCTTGGTGAAGATCTCCTCCGCGATCAGCGTGTCCCGCCGCTGGTTGCGCACCATGAACCGGATCTGCTCGTCGTCCAGCCCGGAGATGTCGGTCCCCATGGACTTCATCCGGTTCTCGTACACCCGGTCGCCGCGCAGCCGGTCGTAGCGGGTCAGCCGCGCCAGCGGCCCCGCGATCCGTCCCCGGGGCCGGGCGAACGGGAAGATCGCCCCGATGTACACCGCCTCCAGCGCACGGCCCCGCGCCTCCAGCCGGCGCGCCACCTCCACCACCAGCGCCCCGCCGATGCCGCAGTGCCCGTACAGCGCCAGCGGGCCCTCCACCTGCGACAGGATCTCCTCCACGCACAGGTCCGCGACCTCCTCGAACGGCCGCGTCTCCTCGTCCGGCAGCCCCGGGTCGTGCCCGGGGAAGGCCAGCGCGTGCAGCGCGCACCCGTCCGGCAGTGCGTCGGCCAGCGGCTGGAAGATCAGCGGGCTGCCGCCGCCGTAGGGCACGCACACGTACGTCATCAGGCGCGGCCCCGGCGCGGTCAGCTCGTACAGCAGGCTCCGCGGCCCCGACGGGCCCGCGGGCCGCTCCACCAGCGCGGCCAGCTCGCGCACCGTCGGGTGCTTGAACAGGTCCATCACCCCGACCGCCCGGCCCCCGGTCACCGGCAGCGCCTTGCGCATCCGCGCCACCGCCTGGATCGCGACCAGCGAGTGACCCCCCAGCTCGAAGAAGTCACCGTCGGCGCCGACCGACTCCACCCCCAGCAGCTCCCGCCAGATGTCGGCGATCGCCCGCTCCACCGGCGTCCGCGGCTCGGCCCCGGCCCCGGCCGGCTCGGCGGGACGGCCAGGTGCGGGCAGCGCGCCGCGGTCCAGCTTGCCGTTCGGGCTCAGCGGCAGCGCGTCCAGCACCACGAACGCCGAGGGCACCATGTGCTCGGGCAGCGTCAGTTTCAGCGCCCGCCGCAGCTCCGCCCCGTCCGCCGCCGCGCCCGCCCCGCCCTCCGCACCGTTCGACGTCCCGTTCCCCGTCCCGTCCGACGTCCCGTTCCCCGTGCCCGCCGCGCCGCCCTCCGGGACCACGTACGCCACCAGCCGACGGTCGTCCGGCGCGCCGTCCTGGCGTACCGTGACCACCGCCTCGCGCACCCCGGGCAGCCCGCGCAGCGCCGCCTCGATCTCGCCCGGCTCGATCCGCTGCCCCCGGATCTTCACCTGGTGGTCGATCCGTCCCAGGAACTCGACGGCACCGTCACGGCGCAGCCGCGCCAGGTCGCCGGTCCGGTACAGCCGTGCCCCGGCCTCGCCGAACGGGTCGGGCACGAACCGTTCCGCGGTCAGGCCGGGCCGGGCGTGGTAGCCCATCGCCACCTGCACCCCGCCGATGTGCAGCTCCCCGGGCACCCCGAACGGCACCGGGCGCAGGTGCCCGTCCAGCACGTACAGGGAGGTGTTGCGCACCGGATGCCCGATCGGGATCCTGTCCTCGCCCGGGCGGCACCGCCACAGGCTCACGTCGATCGCCGCCTCCGTCGGCCCGTACAGGTTGTGCAGTTCCGCGCCCGGTAATCGGTCGAAGAACCGCGCGGCCACGTGCGGGGCCAGCTCCTCGCCGCTGCACACCACCCGCCGCAGCGACGACCCGCACGCCTCGACGCCCTCCTCCTCCAGGAACGCCGCCAGCATCGAGGGCACGAAGTGCGTCGTCGTCACCCCCCGGTGCACGATCAGGTCACGCAGGTACGCCGCGTCCCGGTGCCCGCCGGGACGGGCCAGCACCAGCCGCGCGCCGGTCACCAGCGGCCAGAAGAACTCCCACACCGACACGTCGAACCCCGCCGGGGTCTTCTGCAGCACCACGTCGTCACCGGTCAGCCGGTAGACCTCCTGCATCCAGCCCAGCCGGTTGCGGATGCCCGCGTGCGAGTTGGGCACCCCCTTGGGCCGGCCCGTCGACCCCGAGGTGTAGATCATGTACGCCGCGTCCGCCGAGGTCGCCGAGGGCTCCACCGGCGTGCCGGGCCCGTCCAGCGGATCGTCCAACACCACCGTCACCACCCGGCCGGCCCCCGCGCCGTTCCCCGTGCTCGTGCCGCTGTCCGTGCCGTTCCCCGCGCCGCCCGTGCTCGTGCCGTTCTGCGGGCCCGTGCCGGCCGCCGTGCCGTCCCGTAGTCCGGGGAGCGTCTCCAGCACCGCCCGCTGCGCCAGCAGCACCGGAACGTCCGCGTCGGCCAGCATGAACGCCAGCCGCTCCGGCGGGTAGTCCGGGTCCAGCGGCACGTACGCCCCGCCCGCCTTGACCACGCCCAGCAGCGCCACCACCAGCTCGACCGACCGCTCGGCGCACACCGCCACCAGCGAGCCGCGCCGCACCCCCAGCTCCCGCAGCCGGTGCGCCAGCCGGTTGGCCCGCGTCTCCAGCTCCGCGTACGTCAGGCGCTCGCCCTCGAACTCCACCGCCACCGCCCCGGGCGTCCGCGCCACCTGCGCCTCGAACATCCCGCCCAGCGTCGCCCCGTCCCGGTACGGCTCACCCGGGCCTGCCGCGCACGCCAGCACCCGCTCGCGCTCGCCGGCCGACAGCAGCTCCAGCTCCGAGATCCGCGTCCCGGGGGCGGCCACCGCCGCCTCCAGCAGCGTCACCAGCTGCGCGACCATCCCCTCCACCGTGGCCGCGTCGAACAGGTCGCGGTTGTAGACGAACAGCCCGCCCATCCCGCCCGGCTGCTCGGTCAGGAACAGCTCCAGGTCGAAACGCGTCGCCCTGGCCTCGAACTCGAACGGCTCCACCTCCAGCCCCGGCCAGCGCGTCCCCTTCCTGCTGCCGTAGCTCTGCAGCGCGAAGACCGTCTGGAACACCGGCGAGCGGCTCACGTCCCGCTCCACGCCCAGCTCCCCGACCA
The DNA here is from genome assembly GCF_044456585.1 of Streptosporangium sp. NPDC050855. Classification (NCBI taxonomy): domain Bacteria; kingdom Bacillati; phylum Actinomycetota; class Actinomycetes; order Streptosporangiales; family Streptosporangiaceae; genus Streptosporangium; species Streptosporangium sp. NPDC050855. The sequence goes on along the minus strand of NZ_JBITFY010000012.1, from coordinate 105,477 downwards.
GCTGCTCGAACGGCAGCTCCTGGTGCTCGTACGCCTCCAGGGTGGTCCGCCTGACCCGCGCCAGCAGCTGTGAGAACGTCGGGTCCCCCGACAAGTCGGCCCGCATGGCCAGCACGTTCACGAACATGCCGATCACGCTCTCCAGCTCCTTGCGGGGCCGCCCGCCCACCGGGGAGCCGACCGCGAAGTCCTCCTGGCGCGCGTAGCGGCCCAGCAGCACCTGGTAGGCCGCGAGCAGCACCATGTACAGCGTCGCGTCGGACTCCCGTGCCAGCCGCGTCAGCCGTTCCGTCAGCCCGGCGCTCAGCGAGAAACCCCGCGAGGCGCCCGCGAACGTCTGCTCGCCGCGCCGCCGCCCGTCCAGCGGAAGCTCCAGCGGCGCCACCCCGGCCAGCCGCGACCGCCAGTACGACAGGCTCGCCTCCGAGGCCGGCCGCTCCCGCTGCCAGAGCGCGTAGTCGCCGTACTGCAGGGCGGGCCCGTCCGGTTCCGCCCCCGCGTAGCAGGCTCCCAGCTCCTCGGCCAGGATGTCGGCGGACCAGCCGTCACCGCAGATGTGGTGCAGGGCCACCAGCAGCACGTGCTCCTCGGCACCCCCCTCGGCACCGTCTGCGTCCCCGGCGTCCCCGGCGTCCGCCGCGCCGTCTGCGTCCCCGATGTCCCCGGTGCCGCCCTCGCCCACCCGTACCAGCAGCACCCGCAGCAGCGGCCCCCGCGCCAGGTCGAACGGTATCGCCGCCGCGTCGCTCACCAGGCGCAGCGCCGTCGTCACGTCGGCCGCCCGGGCCCGCTCCAGCGGGACCTCCATCCGCTCCTGGACCACCGCCGACGGGCGCCCGTCCTCGTCGGAGGGGAAGAGGGTCCGCAGGCTCTCGTGCCGGGCGACCACCCTCGCGACCGCCCGCTCCAGCGCCGCGACGTCCAGCCGGCCCCTCAGCCGCAGCGTCATCGGGATCGTGTACGCGGCGGTGCCCGGGGCGAACCGGTCCATGAACCACAGCCGCTCCTGCCCGAACGAGAGCGGCGCCGCCCGGCCCGGTTCCCGGCGGGGAATCGTGAACGCCGGATCGGGCGCGCGGCGGCGCAACCGTTTCTCCAGTAGTGCTCGCTTGGCCTCGGAAAGCTGGGCGGTGCTCGGGGACGGGCCAGGCGAGGACGTCACACGGATCTCACTTTCCGCAGGAAACGGGCATGCTCCGCGGACATGGGGCGCCGGATCACTACACGAACGCTTCCCTTTCCGTGGAAACAATGACATTCATGCATATCCGTCGAACCGAGTCGAGATCAACCGTAATCAAGATTAAAGACAGGGTTCGTTCATCGCGCGTTCCCGGGACGTTCCGTAACTCCCGCCCGCCCCATGCGTGTCCCCTATGGGCGCGGACCGGATCCCTCGTACTCCCATGTCCGTAATGCCACCGGCCGTCCCTTCTCCTCGGTGGGCACCGGCGGGGCGTCCGTCAGGCGGTACCCGGCCGCGCGGGCCACCGCCACGCTCGCGGTGTTGCCGTCCTCGATCTCCAGCAGCAGCCGCGCCACCCCGACCGTCTCGCGGGCGAACTCCGTCATCAGCCGGACCGCCGCCGACGCCAGCCCGCGCCCGCGCCAGGCGGCCCCCAGGCTGTAGCCGATCTCGGCCACGTCCAGGCCCAGCCCGCTCAGCATCAGCAGCACCTCGCCGGCGGGCTCGCCCCCGTCGACGGTGATCGCCAGCTGCACGCGTTCCCCGGCCGCCCGCCGCTGCCGGGACCGCTCCAGGTAGGTCCGTGCCGCCTGCGGGCCGAACGGCGAGACCAGCGGCGTCCAGTAGGCCACCTCGGGATCGTCGAACAGCCTCACCATCGCGTCGAGGTCGTCGTCGTCCCACTCGCGCAGCACCACCCCGTGCCCGCTCAGCCTCACCCGCTCCGGAAGGCGCGTCCGGCTCCGGTACGGGTCCTGCCCGTCCTCCGGCACGGTGCGTCCGTCCCGCTCCTCCCGGCCGTCCTCCACGACCTCCACGCAGCCACCTCCCGTTACGGCGCCTTCCGGGGACCCCCGGCCCTGCTGGCAACCTACTCGCCGCGGGGCCGTCGCCGCCGTCCCCGCCCGCGCGAGGGCCGGTGCCGTTCATCTCCGGGAACGACAAAACCGCCCGGCTGGGAAGCCGGGCGGTCGACATGTGCCCCGGGTGGGACTCGAACCCACACTGTACGGGTTTTGAATCCGCTCCCTCATGCCAATTGGGGTACCGGGGCAGGAATTCGAACGTGTCCGAATTTATCCAAAACGCTTGCCGTGCAGCCTAGCCGATGACGATCCCTTGACCGGTACCGGCGTGGTCCCAATCTAGCGGACGTCGGTACTCTCTTGCTCGTGAGTACGCAGCGGCGAGTGGTGATCGCGGAAGACGAGGCTCTGATCCGCCTCGACCTCAAGGAGATGCTGGAGGAGGAGGGGTATGCGGTCGTCGCGGAGGCCGGTGACGGGGAGTCGGCGGTCACGCTGGCGCTGGAGCACCGGCCGGATCTGGTGATCCTGGATGTGAAGATGCCCATCCTGGACGGGATCTCCGCGGCCGAGCGGATCGTGTCGCAGCGGGTCGCCCCCTGCCTGATCCTCACCGCCTTCTCGCAGCGCGACCTGGTCGAGCGGGCCAGGGACGCCGGCGCGATGGCGTACCTGGTGAAGCCGTTCACCAAGTCCGACCTGGTGCCGGCGATCGAGATGGCGGTCAGCAGGCACCAGGAGATGGCCGCGCTGGAGCGCGAGGTGGGGACCCTCTCCGAGCGCCTGGAGACGCGCAAGCTGGTCGAGCGGGCCAAGGGCCTGCTGATGGAGCGGCACGGCTGGAGCGAGCCGCAGGCCTTCCGGTGGATCCAGAAGGCCTCGATGGACCGCCGGCTGAGCATGAAGCAGGTGGCGCAGATCGTGGTGGCGGACGCCGGCACGGGCGCAGCGCCCGCGGGGGAGACCGGGCAGGACGCGGGGAGCGGATCCGGCGCGGCGGGGGCCGGACCGGCCCCGGCGGGAGGGGCCGGCACGGCGGGAGGAGGGTCCGGCACGGCGGCCGGACCGGGGACGGCGGCGGGCGGGCCGGGCGCGGCCGTGCCGGGGGGCGCGGGGCCCGGTGCGGGGTCCCCGGACGCCTGACCGAGCTTTTCGGTCTTTCCGGCCCTTTTCGGTTGGGGTGGGCGAGAACGGCCGTGACGTGCCCGGAGAGGCCGTCGGGGGACGCGCGTGACGCGGTACCGGGGGTGTGACATGGGGTTCCCGGTGCTCAAGGTGATCTCCAGGTGGCCGTAAGGTTGCCAGTGACCACGGCTTTTGCATCTGATAGCCGAAAAGGATCGGTGCTGTAACGAAGCGGTAACGGCGGGCCGTACTGTATCGACCCGTGACATCCGCTGGTTGTACTAACCGACACAACCCCTGGCCACCCGCCAGGGAGGGCATCTGTGAACCCGGGCCCGACGAAGGGCCGGGCGAAAGGAAGGCAACCTTGCGGCCTAAGACTGCACGCCTCGGTGGAGTGCTTGCCGCCAGTGTGGCGCTCACCCTCGGTCTCGCTGCCTGCGGTGGGAGTGACAGTGGTGCGGGGACCACGCCGGCCGAGGGCGGCTCCAGTGCTGCCGCCCCTGGTACCGTCAAGATCGGCTTCATGGGTGACCTGACCGGTGCCAACGCCGGTATCGTCATTCCCCCGCGGAACGGCGCGAAGCTCGCCATTGACGAGTACAACAAGACCAACCCGGCCACGAAGATCGAGCTGGTCGAGTACGACAGCCAGGGAGACCCCTCCAAGGCCGTCGCCCTGGCCCAGCAGGCCATCAAGACCGACAAGATCGTCGCGATGGTCGGCCCCGCCTTCTCCGGTGAGTCCGCCCAGGTGGCGCCGGTGCTGGAAGAGGCGAAGCTGCCGAGCATCTCGCCCTCGGCCACCAACGCCGCTCTGTCGACGAACGGCTGGAAGTTCTGGCACCGGGTGCTGCCGAGCGACAGCATCCAGGGCCCCGGCATCGGCGAGTTCATCGCCGCCGGCGTCGCCGCGAAGAACGTCTTCGTCATCGACGACAAGTCCGAGTACGGCAAGCCCCTGGCCGACGCGGTCCGCAAGACCCTCGGCGAGAAGGGCGTGAAGGTCACCAACGACTCGCTCGACCCGGCCGAGAGCGACTTCTCCTCGGTCGTCAACAAGGTCGCGGCGGCCAAGCCCGACGCGGTCTTCTTCGGCGGCTACTACGCCGCGGGCGGCAACCTGCTCAAGCAGCTCCGCGACAAGGGCGTCAAGGACACCAGGTTCCTCTCCGGCGACGGCTCGCTGGACAAGGGCCTGATCGACGGCGCCGGTGCCGCGAACGCCGAGGGCGCCCTGGTCGGCTGCCCGTGCTACATCGCCACCCCCGACGTGACCGACGAGAAGGTCAAGTCCTTCGCCGAGGCATACAAGGCCGCCTACAGCGCCGACCCGGCGATCTACGCGGCCGAGGGCTACGACGCGGGCACGGTCTACGTCAACGCGGTCAAGGCCGGTGCGGTCACCCCCGAGAAGATCAACGAGTTCATCGCCACGGTGGACTTCAGCGGGGTTTCCAAGCAGGTCAAGTTCGAGGCCAACGGTGAGGTCTCGGCCAAGGACATCTACATCTACCAGGTCAAGGACGGCGTCATCGGCCTTCTGGGCAAGTCCGCCGAGGCCAAGGTGGGGTAGTCCGACGCGCTAAGAAGAGTAGGTAGTCGACGCGCCGGGAGCGGGAACGCCGCGTGCGTTCCCGCTCCCGTCGTACTTTCGGCAGGATCCACGAGGTCCTGCAGGAGGTGTCGTCCTACCCGGACAGTGCAGGCGACCCCCGCTAGAAGTGGTAACCCTAGTGCTCAATGACTTCATCAATCAGTTCTGGCCGGCGACGATCGACGGCCTGGCCTTCGGCTCGATCTATGCCCTGATCGCGCTCGGCTACACCATGGTGTACGGCGTGCTCAGGTTGATCAACTTCGCGCACTCCGAAGTTTTCATGATCGGCACCTTCGGCGCGATGTTCGTGCCGTTCGTGTTCGGCATCAACTCGCCACTGACCGGCATCGCGCTGGTCGGCCTGATCGTGGCGATGATCCTGGCCGGCATGCTGGCCTCGGCGGGCACCGCGATCGCCCTGGAGCGCATCGCCTACCGGCCGCTGCGCAAGCGCGGCGCGTCCCGGCTGGCGGCGCTGATCTCCGCGATCGGTGCCTCGATCTTCCTCCAGGAGCTCTTCGCGCTCCTGGTGATCCCCAGCGTGTTCAATCGTCCCGAGCAGGGCCGGATCCAGATGGGCCTGCCCCGCATCATGGAGCGGAGCGAGCTGTTCTCGGTCTTCGGCTACCCGGTCCGGGTGGACCAGGTGTTCGTCATCGTGGCCGCGATCGGCATGATGATCGCGCTGGACGCCCTGGTGAACCGGACGAAGATCGGCCGAGGCATCCGCGCCACCGCGCAGAACCCCGAGGCCGCCGTCCTGATGGGCGTGGACATCAACAGGATCGTCCGGATGACCTTCCTCGTGGGTGGCGCCATGGCCGGTGTGGCGGGCGCGCTCTACCTGATCTCGTACGAGAACACGAACTACTACATCGGATTCCTCTTCGGTATCAAGGCGTTCACCGCGGCGGTCCTGGGTGGCATCGGCAACCTGCGGGGAGCCCTGGTCGGTGGAATCACCCTCGGGCTGGTGGAGAACTACGGGGCGATCTTCTTCGGCTCCGACTGGAAGCATGTGATCTCCTTCAGCATCCTCGTCTTGGTCCTGATGTTCCGCCCCACCGGAATCCTCGGTGAATCACTCCAGCAGGCGCGCGCATGAACCAGAAGAAACTCCCGACGGGCCTCCGCAGCGGTCTCGGCACCTTCGGTGACACCATGCACGAACGCTGGCTGAAGACGCCCGGCTGGCAACGTTGGATCCTGTACGTGGCTCTGATCATCGGGGCGCTGCTGCTGCCCTCGGAGAGCCTCGCACCCGTCATGTCGCCCTACACCGACTGGGCGAGCATCCTGTTCTTCCCGATCGGGACGTACGTCGTCCTGGCGATCGGCCTGAACGTGGTGGTCGGCCAGGCCGGCCTGCTCGACCTGGGCTTCGTCGCGTTCTACGCGGTCGGCGGCTACGCCATGGCGCTGATCGGCACCCGGCTGGGATGGAACTTCTGGATCATCCTGCTGGTCGGCATCGGCATCTGTGCCCTGTCGGGCATCACGCTGGGCGCCCCGACGCTGCGGCTGCGCGGTGACTACCTGGCCATCGTCACGCTGGGCTTCGGTGAGATCATCCGCATCACGGCCCGCAACACCGACGAGATCGGCGGCCCGAACGGCGTCCGCGGCATCCCGCACCCGCCGAGCGTCGAGGACTTCCAGCTGTTCGGGATCAACTTCTCCGAGGTGTTCGGGGTCGATCCCTTCAAGTACGGGGTGCTGGACCCTCGGCCCTACTACTACCTGCTGGTCGCGCTGGCAGTCATCGTGATCATCCTGGTGAAGCGGTGGGAGAAGAGCCGGGTCGGGCGCGCCTGGGCGGCGATCCGCGAGGACGAGGACGCGGCCGAGGTCATGGGCGTGCCGACGTTCCGCTTCAAGATGCTCGCCTTCGCCATCGGCGCCTCCATCGGCGGCGCGATGGGCGTGCTCTGGGCGGCCAAGGCCATCTCGATCAACCCGAACGACTTCCAGTTCCTGCTCTCGGCGACGATCCTGGCCGCGGTGGTCATGGGCGGCGCCGGGAACCTGCCCGGTGTCATGCTGGGCGCGTTCGTGGTGGCCTGGCTGCCCGAGCGCTTCCGAGGTCTGCAGGAGTACCGCATGCTGATCTTCGGTGCGGTGCTGGTGGCCCTGATGATCTTCCGTCCGGAGGGTCTGCTCCCGTCGCGCCAGCGCAAGGCGGAGCTGAAAGAGGGGACGGGCGGGATGGGTACGCTCGGAGCCGAGGTTCCCGGGCCCGAGTCGCACGGTGAGGAGGTGGCTTCCAAATGAGCGCCGACGTCAACCCCGGCGGTACGACCGCAGAGCCGACCGGGACGGAATCGTCCCCGTCGCCGGTGCGTCCCGGCCGCGACATGCTGGAGCTGAAGAGCCTCGTCATGCGGTTCGGCGGCGTCACGGCGCTGCGCGACGTGAACCTGACCATCAAGGAAGGCGAGATCTTCGCCCTGATCGGCCCGAACGGCGCGGGCAAGACCACGGTCTTCAACGTGGTGACCGGCGTCTACCAGCCGACCGAGGGCGAGGTCCGCTTCCTGGGTGAGCGGATCAGCGGCGTCAAGCGCTTCAAGATCACAAAGCGCGGCATCGCCCGGACGTTCCAGAACATCCGGCTGTTCCACAACATGACGGCCATCGAGAACGTCATGGTGGGCGCGGACGCGCACCACAGGGCCGGCATGGTCAGCGTGGCGCTGGGGCTTCCCTGGCACCGCAAGGCCGAGCGGGACGGGCACAGGCTGGCGATGGAACTGCTCGACTTCGTGGGCATCTCGCACCGCGCGGACGAGCACGCCAAGAACCTGCCCTACGGTGACCAGCGCCGTCTGGAGATCGCCAGGGCGCTGGCGACGAACCCGAAGCTGCTGCTGCTGGACGAGCCCGCCGCCGGTATGAACCCGGCGGAGAAGGTGGCCCTGCAGCAGCTGATCCGGGACATCCGCGACGCCGGCCGGACGATTCTGATCATCGAGCACGACATGAGCCTCATCATGGGCATCAGCGACCGCATCGCGGTGCTGGACTTCGGCCAGAAGATCGCCGATGGCCTGCCGGACGAGGTGCGGACCGACCCCCGGGTCGTCGAGGCGTATTTGGGAGCTCCCGCCGATGCTTCTTGAGGTCAAGGACATCCATGTCCACTACGGCAAGATCGAGGCGCTCAAGGGCATCTCGGTCGAGGTGAACGAGGGCGAGATCGTCACGCTCATCGGGGCGAACGGGGCCGGCAAGACCACGACCCTGAAGACGATCTCGGGCCTGCGCGGTCTCACCTCGGGAAGCGTCATCTTCGACGGCAAGGACATCAGCAAGATGCCCGGCCACAAGCGGGTCATCGCGGGTCTGGGGCAGGCGCCCGAGGGCCGGGGCGTGTTCCCCGGCATGACGGTGTACGACAACCTGCTCATGGGCGCCTACACGCGCTCGGGCGACCTGTCGGCGGACCTGGCCGAGGTGTTCGAGCTCTTCCCCCGCCTGGCGGAGCGCAGGACGCAGATGGGCGGCACGATGTCCGGAGGCGAGCAGCAGATGCTCGCCATCGGCCGCGCGCTGATGGCCAAGCCCAAGGTGCTGCTGCTGGACGAGCCGTCGATGGGCCTGGCCCCGCTGATGGTCCAGCAGATCTTCTCGATCATCGAGGAGATCAACCGCCGTGGCACCACGGTGCTGCTGGTGGAGCAGAACGCCCAGCAGGCGCTGAAGCTGGCCCACCGCGCCTACGTCCTGGAGACGGGCTCGGTGGTCAAGAGCGCGGACGCGGACGTGCTGCTCAACGACCCCGCCGTGCAGGCCGCCTACCTGGGCGGCGGCGTGTCGGCCGACCCCGCCGGGGAGACGGCCGCTCCCACGGCCGCTCCCACCGGCGGGACGGGTGCCACACCGGCCCCCGCCCCGGCTCCCGCGCCCGCTCCGGGGGAGCGGGACGTCCCGGGGGAGCGGAGCTGATCCGCGCCACGGCCCCCTCGGTGTGACGGGGGCGGGCCCGCCGTCCGGCGGCCCGCCCCGCCGGGCCCGTCCCACGGCGGGCCCGGGTCCGGTTTCCGGGCGGGTGCGGGGATCGGCCCGGCGGGACGGGGGCTCAGGGCAACGCCACCTGCGCCCCGTCGGTGCCGCCGGTCACCCCCAGCGGCGGGTCGCCGAACAGCCGGATCGCCGAGACCTTCGCCTCCTCGGGGATGTCGTACCAGAGATCCATCTCCACCCTGACCTGGGCGCCGAGCGAGAGCGTTTCGGGCTGGCGCTTGATGGCCTGCGCGAACTTGTTCGGCGCGTGGGAGGTGCCGTCGGCGGCGACGAGCCTCTGCAGCCTGGCGTCGAAGTGCGCGGTGGTGCGGGCGAGGTTCTCCACCACGACCCGTACGACCACGTACTGGCCCTTGGCCCGCCACTCGGCGTGGCTGCCGAAGAAGCCGTCGAGGCCCTTCTGCAGGCCGATCACCTGGAACCGGGTCTCGCCGTCGGTCACCGGGGCGGCCCTGACCGGGATCTCACCGGGCCGTACCGGCCGGGGCGGGAGCTCGTAGGTCGGGGTGGGGGAGGGGACGGCCCTGGGGACCGCGGATTTCCCCGGATCCGTCCCGGTGCAGCCGGCCACCACGGCGGCGGCGAGAACCGCACCGGTCAACGCGATTAGGGGGTTGCGCACACCGGGCAACGTAACCGAGATGAGTCCCGAAGTTCAACGGCTCGCCCGCGTGGCATCGACGATCCGGCAGATGCCCCGCCGTCGGGGTGCCGAGGGGGCAGGGTATTGAATCCGGGGGCTCCGACTGCAGTTGTTGTCCGAATTGTGTCGTAGTGGTGATCTGCATGGTTATGCAGGTGATGCAGCATCACCTGCACTGAGGTATCCATACAAGACGTGACATTGACCGTAAGGAGGCCTTCGTGGGCCTGAGTTTTGTATCCCGACGCGCACTCTCGGTAGGCGCCATGGTCGTCGCCGGTGCGCTCGGCCTGTCGGCCTGCGGGAGTGGCGAGACCACCACCGCGAGCCCGGGCGGCGGTGCCTCGGCCAGCGCCCCGGCGGCCGCCTCCGGCGCGAAGGTGATCACTCCCGGCAAGCTGACCACCTGCACCAACCTGCCCTACGAGCCCTTCCAGTTCAAGGAGGGGAACAAGGTCGTCGGTTTCGACGTCGACATCGTCGACCTGGCGGCCAAGAAGCTCGGCCTGACGCAGGAGATCGTCGACATCGACTTCGCCATCATCAAGAGCGGCGCGGCGATGGCCGCCGGCAAGTGCGACGTGGCCGCCGCCGGTATGACGATCACCGACGAGCGCAAGGCCAACATCGATTTCTCCGAGCCCTACTTCGACGCCACGCAGGCCCTGCTGGCCAAGAAGGGCGCCGGCGTGAAGACCCTGGACGAGGTCAAGGCCAAGGGCCTCAAGCTCGGCGCCCAGGCCTCCACCACCGGCCTGGACTACGTCAAGGAGAAGGGCCTCAACCCCAAGGAGTTCGCCGACTCTCCCAAGGAGCTGCTCGGCCTGCAGTCCGGCCAGGTCGACGTGATCGTCCAGGACCTCCCGGTCGTCCTGACCTGGCTGAAGAAGCCCGAGATCGCCGAGAAGTTCGAGCTGATCGCCAGCCTCGACACCGGTGAGCAGTACGGCATCGGCCTCAAGAAGGGCGCCGACCCGGTCCTGCTCAAGGCGATCAACGACTCCATCGCCGCCGCCAAGTCCGACGGCACCTACGAGCAGATCTTCGTCAAGTGGTTCGGTAAGAAGCCCGGCGAGCTCGGTTAATCGATGACCGACCAGTCAACGACGACGGAGCCCGCTCCCGGCGGTGGCGCCCCCACCCGGAGCGGGCTCAGCCCTCGCAAGAGGCAGCAGATCAGCCGGGCCTTCCAGTACGTGGTGCTGGTGGCGGTGGCCGTCTTTCTCGTCCTGCGCATCGAGTGGGCCAAGCTCGGTGAGAACTTCACCAAGCTCGACGTCGCCGCCGAGACGCTGCCGGACCTGTTCACGGTCGCGCTGAAGAACACGATCATCTACTCGGTCGGTGGCTTCTTCTTCGCCTTCCTGCTCGGCCTGCTGTTCGCGCTGATGCGGATGTCGTCGGTGCGGCCCTACCGGTGGATCGCGGTCACCTACATCGAGATCTTCCGAGGGCTGCCCGCCCTGCTGATCTTCCTGCTCATCCTGTTCCTGCCGCTGGCGCTGTCCGGCTTCGAGGTGCCCGGCGGTACCTACGGCCAGGGCATCCTGGGCCTGACCATCGTCGGCTCCGCCTACATGGCCGAGACGCTGCGCGCCGGGCTCCAGGCGGTGCCCAAGGGGCAGATGGAGGCGGCCCGCTCGCTGGGCATGTCCTACAGCCGGGCCATGATCAGCATCGTCATCCCGCAGGCCGTGCGCATCGTCATCCCGCCGACGACCAACCAGTTCGTGTCCCTGCTCAAGGACTCCTCGCTGGTGCTGTTCCTGGGGGTCTCCGGCGAGTACGTCGAGCTGACGAAGTTCGGCAACGACACGGCCTCCACCTTTGCCAACGCCACGCCCATCCTGGTCGTGGGAGTGACGTATCTCCTGGTCACCATCCCGCTCGGGTACCTCGCGTCCCGGCTGGAGAAGCGCCAGGCGAGGGGACGGTGACTCCAGTGACTCCGGTGACTCCGGCGATCTCGGCGAACCACGCGGTCGAGATCCGCGACCTGCACAAGAGCTTCGGGAAGCTGGAGGTCCTCAAGGGCATCGACTTCGCGGTCGACCCCGGCCAGGTGGTCTGCGTCATCGGCCCCTCGGGCTCGGGCAAGTCCACCCTGCTGCGGTGCGTGAACCTGCTGGAGGAGCCCACCGCGGGCAGGGTGGTCGTCAACGGCGTGGAGCTGACCCACCGCGACGTCGACATCGACGCGGCCCGGCGCGGTGTCGGGATGGTCTTCCAGCAGTTCAACCTGTTCCCGCACATGACCGCGCTGCAGAACGTGATGATCGCGCAGCGCCGGGTCCTGAAGCGGAGCGCGGCCGAGGCCGAGCGGATCGCCAGGGAGAACCTGGAGAAGGTCGGCATCGGCGAGAAGTGGAGCTCCTACCCGGCCCAGCTCTCCGGCGGGCAGCAGCAGCGGGTGGCCATCGCCAGGGCCCTGGCGATGAGCCCGGCGCTGATGCTCTTCGACGAGCCCACCTCGGCGCTCGACCCCGAGCTGGTCGGCGACGTGCTCACGGTCATGCGCAAGCTCGCCGAGGAGGGGATGACCATGCTGGTGGTCACCCACGAGATGGCGTTCGCCCGCGACGTGGCCGACCGGGTCGTGTTCATGGACGGTGGCGTGATCGTGGAGGACGGCACCCCCGAGCAGGTGATCGGCGCCCCGCGCAACGAGCGCACGCAGACCTTCCTGCGCCGCGTGCTCGACCCGACGCACACCGACGTCTGAGCCTCCGGGCCGCACCGTCCGGGAATCCCGGTCCCCCGGCCCCTGAGGGCCGTCAGGGGCCACCCGGGCCATGGTCCGACCCGGCCCGTCCACCGGTCCGCGCCCGTCCGGCGCGGGCCGGTGGACGGAAGGGGCCGGATGGATCCCGGCCGCCCCACGGACCCGGCGAGCCCGGGGGAGACCTTTGGCGCCATACGGAGCTTCCCCGACCCCGTACGTTTTCTACTCGGTCCCCCCACGGACATCACCGTCACCCACCGTAGCGGACCGGTTGCTCCACGAGGGCAAAAAGGCGGTCCGAATATGATCGAGTACGAGATGTGATCAGACGTCCGCCGGGCACCTGCGGGTCATGACCGGAAGGCGCCGGCCGGGACCCGGGACGGGGCTCGAGAGGGGCCCGGGACGGAGCCGCCGCCTCAGGTGTCGCGGAGCATGCACGTCAGGCGCGAGCTGCACACCCTGCGGCCCCGGTCGTCGGTGATCTCGATCTCGTACGTGGCCAGCGTCCGGCCGCCGTGCACCCGGGTGGCGACCCCGGTGACCAGGCCCGAGGTGGCCGAACGGTGGTGGGTGGCGCTGATCTCGACGCCCACCGCGATGCGGCCGGGCCCGGCGTGCAGCGCCGCGCCGGTCGAGCCCAGGGTCTCGGCCAGCACGCAGGAGGCGCCGCCGTGCAGCAGGCCGTAGGGCTGGATGTTGCCCTCGACGGGCATCGTGCCGACCACCCGCTCGGGGGAGGCCTCGGTGATCTCGATGCCCATCCGGTCCACGAGCGTGTTCCGGTGCATGACGCCCACCTGTTCCTGGAGGGACCGCGCGGACTCGTCGGGGTCTGTCATGGTCAAGGGGGCGTCTCCTGTCGAGCGAGGCCAGGCGTTCTGTCGTAGGAGGAGACTAGGCTTTCGCTGTGCCGAAGAGCGAAGCGACCCCCACTCGTCCGTGTCTCCTGCTGCTGGACGGTCATTCACTGGCCTACAGGGCTTTCTACGCCCTCCCCGAGGAGAACTTCTCCACCTCCACGGGCCAGACGACCAACGCCGTCTACGGGTTCACCTCGATGCTGGTCAACGTGCTCAGGGACGAGCGGCCCACCCACGTGGCGGTCTGCTTCGACCGCTCCGAGCCCACGTTCCGCCACGAGGAGTACGCCGACTACAAGGCCGGCCGGAGCGCGACCCCCGACAGCTTCCGCAGCCAGATGAGCCTGATCCACGAGATGCTCGACGCGCTGGCCGTGCCGCACCTGTCGCTGGCCGGGTACGAGGCCGACGACCTGATCGCGACCCTGGCCACCCGCGCCTCCGCGCAGGGCATGAGCGTGCTGATCGTCACCGGCGACCGCGACGCGCTGCAGCTCGTGGACGAGCACGTCACCGTGCTGATGACCCGCGTCGGCATCAGCAACATGACCCGCTTCACCCCCGAGGCGGTCCTGGAGAAGTACGAGCTGACCCCCGCGCAGTATCCCGACTTCGCCGCCATCCGTGGCGACTCCAGCGACAACCTCAAGAACATCCCCGGCGTGGGAGAGAAGACCGCGGCCAAGTGGATCCGCGAGTTCGGCTCGCTGGAGGCCCTGGTCGACCGGATCGACGAGGTCAAGGGCAAGGTCGGCGACAAGCTCCGCGACCACCTCGACCAGGTCCTGATGAACCGGCGCCTGACCCAGCTCATCCGCGACGTCCCGGTGGACCGCGACGTCACCGACCTGGCGCTCGGCAGGCCGCACCGCGAGGAGATCGACAAGATCCTCGACACGCTGGAGTTCCGCGGCGAGATCCGCGACCGGGTGCTCAAGACGATCGCCTCGCCCCAGGGCGGCGCCGGGGCCGAGGCCGAGGACGGCTTCGCGGTCGAGGCCGTCACCCTGGGCCCCGACGAGGTCGGCCCCTGGCTGCGTGCCCTGCCCGCCGGCCGCGCCGGCCTGGCCTTCAGGGGCGCCTACGGCAGCGGCACCGGCCGCGTCGACGGCATCGCCATCGCGGCGGCCGGGACGCGTGCCGGGGACGCGGCCGGCGACGGGGCGGAGAAGGCGTCCGGCGGGCGGGCGGCGTTCGTCGACCCGGCCACGCTGACCGAGGCGGACGAGGCGGCCCTGCGCGAGTGGCTGGCCGACCCCTCGATCCCCAAGGCCGTGCACGACGCCAAGGGGCCGATGCTCGCCCTGTGGGCCCAGGGCATGGAGCTGTGCGGCCTCAACTGCGACACCGCCCTGGCGGCCTACCTGGCCACGCCGGGGCAGCGCTCGTTCCCGCTGGAGGACCTGGTCCGCGTCTACCTTCGGCGCGAGCTGCGCAGCGAGACCGACAACGGCGGCCAGGCCAGCCTCTTCGACGACACCGACGCCGACGGCGCCCGGGAGCTGGCCCTGCGGGCGCTGGCGGTCGGCGAGCTGGCCGACGCGCTGGAGGCGTTCCTGGAGCCGCTGGGCGCCATCCACCTGCTGCGCGACGTGGAGCTCCCGCTCGTCACCGTCCTGGCCGAGCTGGAGCGGGCCGGCATCGCCGCCGACCGCGACCACCTCGAGGCGCTGGAGGCCGAGTTCGGCGCCGCGGTCAAGCAGGCCGTCGAGGCCGCGCACGCCTCCATGGGCGGCGAGCAGTTCAACCTGGGCTCGCCCAAGCAGCTCCAGGACATCCTGTTCGTGCGGCTCAACCTGCCCAAGACCAAGAAGACCAAGACCGGCTACACCACCGACGCCTCCGCGCTGGCCTGGCTGGCCACCCAGACCGAGCACGAGCTGCCGACGATCATGCTGCGCCACCGCGACCAGGCCAAGCTCAAGGTCACGGTCGAGGGCCTGATCAAGGAGATCGCCGACGACGGCCGCATCCACACCACGTTCAACCAGATCGTGGCGGTCACCGGCCGGCTCAGCTCGGAGAAGCCCAACCTGCAGAACATCCCGATCCGCACCGCCGAGGGCCGCAGGATCCGGCAGGGCTTCACGGTCGGCAAGGGCTTCGAGACCCTGCTGACCGCCGACTACAGCCAGATCGAGCTGCGCATCATGGCCCACCTGTCCGGCGACGAGGCGCTGATCGCCTCCTTCGAGTCCGGCCACGACTTCCACAAGGCCACCGCGGCCCGGGTCTTCGACACCGACCCCGAGAAGGTCACCGGGGAGATGCGGGCCAAGATCAAGGCGATGAACTACGGCCTCGCCTACGGCCTGTCCGACTTCGGGCTCTCGGAACAGCTCGGCATCCCGGTCTCCGAGGCCAGGGCGCTCAAGGAGGAGTACTTCGAGGAGTTCGGCGGCGTCCGCGACTTCCTCAACGCGATCGTCGCCCAGGCCAGGAACGACGGCTACACCGAGACCATCATGGGCCGGCGCCGCTACCTGCCCGACCTCAACAGCGACAACCGCCAGCGCCGCGAGATCGCCGAGCGGATGGCGCTCAACGCGCCCATCCAGGGGTCGGCGGCCGACATCATCAAGATCGCCATGCTGGGTGTGCAGGGCGCGCTCAAGGAGGCCGCCCTCGGCTCCCGGATGCTGCTCCAGGTCCACGACGAGCTCGTGTTCGAGGTGGCCCCCGGCGAGCTGGAGACCCTGCGCGAGCTGGTCACCGACCGGATGAACGCCGCCTACTCCCTGCGGGTCCCGCTGGCCGTCTCGGTGGGCGTCGGACGCACCTGGGAGGACGCGGGGCACTGACCGCTGTCTTTCCAAGTCCCCGGAGGCCGTCTCCGCGGCCCTCAGACGGTCTCCAGGGCCTCCTGGACGGGGTGACCACCGGGGTGCGCGAGACCGTTCGCGTGTCCGCTCACGGGCCGTTTCCGGGCTCTCCGCGTGACCGTCCACAGGGTGCCCGCGGGGGCGTCCGAGGGGGCCCGTCCCCTGGTGATTGGCCAGGCCTGTCCGAGTCTGTTCTAGGGTGGTGGCCCAGCCGATAAGCTCGACGGGCACGGGAGTTTTGTGCTGAGTTCAATCCCCCTGACGCGGATCATCATGCTGGCCAACGTGCTGGTCGTCACGATGGCGGTGGTGGTGCTCCTCACGCTCCCCACCCCGCCCGCCCGGCCCGGGGCGTCCGCCTCCGGCGGCCCCACCCGCGGGCCGTCCCAGCCGCCGCAGCCGTCCGCCTCGCCCACGCCGGACCCGAGCCTGCCCTCGGCCGAGCTGCCACCGCCGATCACCGCCTCGCCGGAGTTCGCCCGGCAGGTCAAGGCCAACGAGGCGGGCATGGTCCCGATCCTGATGTACCACCGGATCACCCACAGGCGGCTGGCCTCGATCGACCGTACGCCGGACCAGGTCCGCAAGGAGCTGGAGAGGCTCGCCCGGGACGGCTACGTGCCGGTCACCGCGCGCGAGTTCGCCACCGGCCGGATGGACGTCCCCGCGGGCAAGCACCCGGTCGTGCTCACCTTCGACGACGGCCACCACAGCCACTTCGCGCTCCAGGCGGACGGCACACCGGCGAGGAACAGCGCGGTCGGCATCATCTACCAGGTCGCCAGGAAGTATCCCGGCTTCCGGCCGGTGGCCACCTTCTGGGTCAACCGGTACCCGTTCGGGCTGCAGGAGCGGCGCGACCAGGAACGGGCCGTGCGCTGGCTCGTCGAGCGGGGCTTCGAGGTGGCCAACCACACCTGGAGCCACCCCTACCTGCCCGGCCTGGGGAAGAAGGAGATCGCCGGGCAGCTCGCCCGGGTCGAGCGGATGCTGAAGAGGCTCGGCGTGCCCCCGTCGGAGACCATGGCGCTGCCGTTCGGGGCGATGCCGCGCAAGCGCGCCACCGTGCAGTCCGGGAAGTGGCAGGGCGTCCCGTACCGCTTCAAGGGGGTCTTCCTGGCCGGGGCCGAGCCGTCGGTCTCGCCGTTCGTCAGGCGCTACGACCACCGCTCCATCCAGCGCATCCAAAGCAACGGTAAAAAGGGCGAATGCCGGAAATGGTGTTCGCAGTACTGGCTGGAGTGGCTGGACAGGCATCCGCGCGAGCGCTACACCGCGGACGGCGACCCGGACCGCATCTCCGTCCCACGCGGGCTTCGGGGTAAGATCAGGAGCGATCGGAAGCAATTGATCAACGCATACTGAGCGAGATCGTCGACCTCGTGACCGGTGGTCGCGTAGTGTCGTCGGATTGACCATACCCGTCTGGTCTCATATGCTGATCGCTGCGCTGTGGGCTCGCGCGTGTCTCGGACGGAGTGGGCTCGCGCTCGATCATGTCGACGTCAATTCTTCGGCTGACGGTAAGAGGCCTGCCGCGCGTTCGCCACATCGACATCTGTCCGCGTTCGGAGCAACTCCACACATGACGAGCAGCACTGAGGCCACCTCGAGCACCCCGCAGGTAGCGGTCAACGACATCGGCTCTGAGGAAGAGTTCCTCGCAGCGATCGACCTGACCATCAAGTACTTCAACGACGGCGACATCGTCGAGGGCACCGTCGTCAAGGTCGATCGAGACGAAGTTTTGCTCGACATCGGCTACAAGACCGAGGGTGTCATCCCCTCGCGCGAGCTCTCGATCAAGCACGATGTCGACCCGGCGGATGTCGTCGAGGTTGGCGAGCACGTCGAGGCCCTGGTCCTCCAGAAGGAGGACAAGGAAGGCCGCCTGATCCTGTCCAAGAAGCGCGCTCAGTACGAGCGGGCCTGGGGCACGATCGAGAAGATCAAGGACGAGGACGGCATCGTCACCGGCACCGTCATCGAGGTCGTCAAGGGTGGTCTCATCCTCGACATCGGCCTGCGAGGCTTCCTGCCGGCGTCCCTGGTCGAGATGCGGCGCGTCCGCGACCTCCAGCCGTACGTGGGCCGCGAGCTCGAAGCCAAGATCATCGAGCTGGACAAGAACCGCAACAACGTGGTCCTGTCCCGCCGTGCCTGGCTCGAGCAGACGCAGTCCGAGGTTCGCCAGACGTTCCTCAACACCCTTCAGAAGGGTCAGGTCCGCAAGGGCGTCGTCTCCTCGATCGTCAACTTCGGTGCGTTCGTCGACCTCGGCGGCGTCGACGGTCTGGTCCACGTCTCCGAGCTCTCCTGGAAGCACATCGACCACCCCTCCGAGGTCGTCGAGGTCGGCCAGGAGGTCACCGTCGAGGTGCTCGACGTCGACATGGAGCGCGAGCGCGTCTCCCTGTCGCTCAAGGCGACGCAGGAAGACCCCTGGCAGCAGTTCGCCCGTACCCACCAGATCGGTCAGGTCGTCCCGGGTCGCGTCACCAAGCTGGTGCCGTTCGGTGCGTTCGTCCGCGTCGAGGAGGGCATCGAGGGCCTGGTGCACATCTCCGAGCTGGCCGAGCGCCACGTCGAGATCCCCGAGCAGGTCGTCCAGGTGGGTGACGAGATCTTCGTGAAGATCATCGACATCGACCTGGAGCGCCGCCGGATCTCGCTGTCGCTCAAGCAGGCGAACGAGGGTGCGATGGGCGCCGACGTCGAGTTCGACCCCACGCTGTACGGCATGGCGGCGACCTACGACGACTCGGGCAACTACATCTACCCCGAGGGTTTCGACTCCGAGACCGGCGAGTGGCTCGAGGGCTTCGACAAGCAGCGCGAGGAGTGGGAGCGGCAGTACGCCGAGGCCCAGACCCGCTTCGAGGCGCACAAGAAGCAGGTCGAGGAGGCCCGCAAGGCCGAGGCCGAGGCGGGCGAGGCTGCCCCCACGTCCTACTCCGGCGAGACCCCGCCGGCCGGTGGTGGCTCCACCGGTGCCGCCAGCAGCGGCTCCTCCGCTCCGGCGGGTGGCGCCCTGGCCTCCGACGAGGCTCTCGCGGCTCTGCGCGAGAAGCTCGCGGGCGGTCAGAACTGATCACGCGGTAGACGTTCCACGGAAGGGCCCCGCTCCGGCGGGGCCCTTTCCGCGTCCCGGTCCCGGTCCCGGTCCCGGTCCCGGTCCCGGTCCCGGTCCTGGTCCGGCTCGGCCCGGTCCCACCGCGCTTGCACCCCGGGCCCGAACCCCGTGGGCTTCTCCGTCCCTGGCCGTTCCCGTGCCCTGGCTCACCCCTCCCTCCCACGGCCCGGCTAGGGTGACGCCGTGACCGTGATCGAGTACGCGAAGCCCGAGGACGCCGGCGAGATCCTGACGGTGCAGCGCGCCGCCTACGTGGGTGAGGCCCAGCTCTACGGTGACCCGTTCATCCCGCCCCTGGTGGAGTCGGCCGACCAGGTCCGCCAGGCCGTCGAGACGGCCACCGTGCTCGTCGCCAGGGACGGGAGCAGGATCGTGGGCGCGGTACGCGGCCGGATGTCCGGCACGACCTGCCTGGTCGGCCGCCTGGTGGTCGCCCCGGACCGGCAGGGGGTCGGCATCGGGGGCTCCCTGCTGACCTCCCTGCACACCGAGGCCGCCACGGCCCTCGCCTTCGACCTGTTCACCGGCCACCTGTCCGAGGCCAACCTGCGCCTGTACCGCCGTCAGGGCTACCGGGAGACCGGCAGGGAACGGATGAGCGACCATCTGACGCTGGTGCACATGCGCCGGGAGCCGTGAGAAGGCCTGCTGTCACGCCGCGTGGCCGAAAGGCTTTGAGCAAGTGCTCCCCGGGTCGAGGTCGTCCGGGATCGTGGGGCATGCTCCCGGATGACTGGACCCCACCGAAGGCGTCGGCGAAAGGTTCAGGAGCGTGGCAGCACACCCAGGAGCGCCGAGGTGAAGGAGATCCGCAGAGCGTCACGCAGCTCCAGGTGGAGCACGCCGAGGGCGGGCTCGTCCGCATAGGCGGCGAGGAGGCTGGGCGGCGGCGGGACGTAGGAGGACAGGGCGCCCGCCGAGACGAGGCTCATCAGGCAGAACAGTTGTGCGCCGTCGCCGAGCTCGGGCACGTGGCGGCGCACGAGCTCGGTCATGACCGCGAGCCTGGTGAGGGAGGAACGCTTGTGCCGCTTGACCACCTCGACCGAGACGTTGTGCTCGAGGACGCCGCCCTGCGCGCCGAAGAGGTCGCACAGCGCCACCCGGCCCGCCAGCGACCGGCTGAGGATCTCGGCCAGCCGGCCCGCTCGCACTTCCGGCGCCGCGTGCCCCTCGATGCCCACGGCCAGCTCGTCCGCCAGCTCGGCGAGCCAGCTTCCCAGAAAGTCGTCCAGCAGTTCGAGCAGCACCGCTTCGCGCGACTCGAAATATCGCAGGACGTTCGACTTGGCCAGGCCCACCCGCCGGCTGAGCTCGTTGAGGCTCACCTCGGCCACGGGCATCTCATCGAGCATCGCCGCCGCCGTGTCCAGGATCGCCCGGCGGCGGATCTCCCGCTGCTCCTCGCTTCGCGCCCGCTGGAATGTCACGTCCTCATCGTATCTTAAAGACCGTCGGTCTTTTGACATCAGACCGCCAGTCTCTTAAGCTCGCTCTCGTAACAGACCGATGGTTTTTTAGGAGTGCGCCATGAGTGGCAACTGGACCGAGCAGCACATCCCCGATCAGCACGGCCGGGTGGCGATCGTGACCGGCGCCAACACCGGGCTGGGCTTCGAGACCGCCCGGATGCTCGCCGCGCGCGGGGCGGCGGTGGTCCTGGCCGTCCGCGACGTCGAGAAGGGCAAGCGTGCGGCCGCCCGCATCGACGGCGACGTCACCGTCCAAGCCCTCGACCTGACCTCCCTGGAGTCGATCCGGTCCGCGGCGGCCGATCTGCGCGCCACCCACCCGCGCATCGACCTTCTGATCAACAACGCCGGTGTGATGTACACCCCGAAGCAGACCACCGCCGACGGCTTCGAGCTGCAGTTCGGCACCAACCACCTCGGCCACTTCGCCCTCACGGGCCTGCTGCTGGACCGGCTCCTGCCCGTCCCCGGCTCCCGCGTCGTCACGGTCAGCAGCACCGGCCACCGCATCCGGGCCGCCATCCACTTCGACGACCTGCAGTGGGAGCGCTCGTACAGCCGCACCGGCGCCTACGGCCAGGCCAAACTCGCCAACCTGATGTTCACGTACGAACTGCAGCGCCGGCTAGCGCCGCACGGCACCACGGTCGCGGTGGCCGCCCATCCCGGCGTGTCCAACACCGAACTCACCCGCAACACCCCCGCCGCGCTTCGGGTGCCCGTCACCTGGCTCGCGCCGCTGCTCACCCAGAAGGCCGAGATGGGCGCCCTGCCCACCCTGCGCGCCGCCACCGATCCGGCCGTCATCGGCGGCCAGTACTACGGTCCCGGCAACCGGGGTGAGATCCGGGGATATCCGAAGCTGGTCACCTCCAGCCCTGACTCCCACGACCAGGCCGTTCAGCAGCGCCTGTGGGCCGTCTCCGAGGAGCTCACCGGGGTGACGTTTCCCGTGGGGTGAAGCGGTGACTCCACGGCGGAGGGACTTCCCTGAGGCCGCGACCTCGCACGGGTCGCACGGGTCGGCCCTGCCCAGGCGATCTCGTTGTACGGCGGCAGCGGTTCACTGTCCGGGGGCCGGTTGTGAAGACGGCCTTGGACGAGCTTCAGGACATCCGGCGCCGGGACGCTGCCGCTCCCGGCCCACGGCTGAGCGGCGAGTCGGGCGCCACCTTCCGGAAGACCGTGGCCAACGCCTCCGCGACGAAGGGCGGCGGGCCGCAGGCGTGGGCGGACACCGCCGGCAGGCCGCTGGGACGCAGCACCTGCGCCGCCTCGGCCGGGCCCGGTCGTAGCGGTCGGCGTGGCCCCCGAACGACTCCGCCGTCTGCCTGACTTCACGAAGCTCGTCCCGCGGAGGCGCTGGTTGCTCCCGCACCATAATGAGCGTGCGCCCACCATCGTGGGCGGATGCCCACTTCGCAACCTGGGCAGCGGTTCGCGGTGGGTGAAGTACCGGCGAAGGCGCGTTCGCCGGCCGGGAGAGGGTCCCGCCGGAGCCGGAGAAAGCCGACAGGGACGTGAACGCCGTCATCGCCGATGTCGTACAGAGACGACCGCTGTGAACTGATGTCCCGCGAAGGCGGACGTGAGCGTCTCCTGCTCCCGATGGCCTCCTTGCGTGCTCCGGTCATGACACGAGCGGCCATCAGGGCACACGCGAGACCTCATGGGTGAGGCCGCGTGACACACTCCCCTTCGGCCGCGTGCCAAATCCCGCCCTCGGGCCGCCCCTGCCGGTCCCGTCACCTGACGAGCCACGACAGGTGGCCCACGGCCGCCCTGACCCGCATCCCGCGGAAGATCCGGGTCGGAGATTCTGTGGGGTGTCCCTTACCGCGTATGCTGCGGATCATGTTCAAGGTGGGGCTTACCGGCGGCATCGGGTCCGGCAAGAGCGAGGTCTCCAAGCGGCTGGCCGCCCGAGGCGCCATGGTCATCGACGCGGACAAGATCGCCCGCGAGGTGGTGGAGCCGGGGACCCCCGGCCTGGCGCGCGTCGTCGGCGTCTTCGGCACCGGGATCCTCCGCGAGGACGGCTCCCTCGACCGGGAGAGGCTCGGCTCGATCGTCTTCACCGACTCCGAGAAGCTGGCCTCGCTCAACGCCATCGTCCACCCGCTCGTCGGCGCCCGGATCGCCGAGCTCCAGGAACAGGCCCCCACCGGAAGCATCGTGGTCTACGACGTGCCGCTGCTGGCCGAGAACGGCCTCGCGGGCATGTACGAGCTCGTGGTCGTCGTGGACACCCCCGACGACGTCCGCCTCGCCCGCCTGATCGAGTTGCGCGGCATGACCGAGCAGGACGCGCGGGCCAGGATCGCCGCCCAGGCGACCCGCGAGGAACGCCTGAAGATCGCCGACATCGTCGTACGGAACGACGGCACCCTGGAGGAGCTGGAGGCCCGGATGGACGACCTCTGGTCCGACCTCACCGCCCGCGCCACCGCCTGAACCGTCCTTTCTCCGGTTCGAACCGCCTGAGCCGTCCGCCCCCGTTCTCTTCGGGCTTCGAACCGCCCGTACCGTTCTCTCCTGATCTGAGCCACCCGCGTCGCCGGACCGGTATCGCCGCGCTGCCACCGGCCATGACCACCCTCTGGCTGGCCAACACCGCCGCCCTGCTCCTGCCGGTCTCGAACCTGACGAACCTGCTGGCCGTGGACCGGCTCGGTATGTCCACCCGCGAGTTCGCCGGACGTCTGTGGTTCCCCCAGCTCGTGTCCATCACGGTCACCGCGGTCCTGCTGTGGGTGTTCTTCTGGCGCCGGGGCCGACGCGGAACCGGCCGCTACCGACCGCCGGTTGCCGAGGCGGTCGCCGACCCGCTGCTGTTCAGGGTCGCGACCGGAGCGTGCGTGCTGTTCGTCGCCGCGATCCTGCTGGAGGTGCCGATCCAGCTCGCCGCCCTGGCTGGGGCGGCCCTGATGCTCGCCGCCTTCGCCTGGCGCGACCGCTCGAAGCTCACCCCCGCGCTGTTCCCCTGGCAGCTGCTCGTCTTCGTCGTCGGCCTGTTCCTGGTCGTGCCCACCCTGAGCCGGTACGGCCTGGCCTCGGTGATGAGCTCGCTCGCCGGGACCTCCGGAGGATCGGGAGGCGACGGTGCCTACCGCGTCGCGGCCGTCGGCGCGGTGCTGTCCAACCTGATCAACAACCTGCCCGCCTACACGGTGGTGGAGCACGTCATCCCCGCGGGAGAGCGCGACCTGCTGCTCGCCCTGCTCATCGGCACCAACATCGGCCCGGTGATCACCCCGTGGGCCTCCCTCGCGACCCTGCTGTGGTTCGAGTGGTGCCGCCGCAGGGGAGTGCGGGTCCCGATGCTGACGTTCGTGCTGACGGGGGCGGTGCTGGTGGTGACCTGCGTGACCGCGACGGTGGGGGCACTGGTGCTCACCGCTTGAACGATGAGCGTGCGCTTGGCGCTTGGCGGCGCCGGTCGCGGTTCGCATCGCTCGGGCCTGTCAGATGTCGTCGGGCAGCAACCGAAAGCACTCGTGGCCGGTAAGCGGGCGGATCGCGCGGAAGTGCTCGCGATCCAGCGTGAAGACGGCGTCGGTACGGAACTCGGCCGCCAGAGCCGCGTTCATCGCGTCGGTCAGGCCGATGTTCATCGTCCGGTAGCGGGTCATGAGCGCGCCGGCGGTGCGCAGATGCGGTGACACCTCGGGAACCTCGTACCGTTTGACGTCGATCCTGCCCATGACGTGGTCGAGGACCGCGAAGGCGGCCTGCTGGCCGATCCTGCTCGTGATCAGATAGTCGAGCTCGGCGAGGACAAGGGGGGATATGACCAGGTGACCGACCTGAGCTCGGGCTTTGACGCATGCGTCATGCTCTGCGTCCTGGCGGTTGAAGGTCGCCAGCAGAGCCGAGGTGTCAGCGATGGCCACAGGGACGTTCACCGACCAAAACCTCCGGCCAGGAACTCATCGGTCCGCGCCGACAGATCGGTGGGCCCGTCGAACAGGGGAAGATCGTCGTCCCCCATGGGATCGGTGGGAAACGGGAGCGGCGGCTCGGCCTGGTGGGCTGGCACCAAGGTTGCGATATGGCGGCCGTTCTTGGTGACCGCGATCGTCTCGCCCTGCTCTGCCGCGGCGAGGATGCGAGCGGACTGCTGGTTGAACTCCCGGGCTGTGGCTTCCATATGGTCATGGTACTACTTATGTACTACATGCGGACGGCTCTTCGGGTGAGTGAAGACCGTGGTGAAGAAACCGTACCTCTGCCCGGCCGCCGAAACGGCCGGGCATGTGATCACCGGTCGAGAGTGACTCTGACCGTACGCTCCGGCCGAGTCGCCGAGAGCGGTGGCATCGGCAAAGCGAAGTGATCCGGCTTTACGACCGTGAGGAAACTGCGCTGTTCACGTGGGCGAAGGTGAGATCGGATCCGCAAGATCCTTATTGCCCGTGAAAGGGCACACTTCCATCGTGGGTTTCCTGGTCGAGGCGGCTGACGGATTTAAGGCCTATGCGAGTAAGGGCCCTTGATGAAAGTGGCCCGTATACACTTCGGTAGTCGGTGAAGTGATCTCATCGCATTCAGGCATCCTGCAACTCGAACAGACGTCGCGGCTGCCCATTGACAGTGACCCACCTCTTACTGGGACTGGAACGATCCATATGCGAGGTTCGCTGCAGAGTGCAAGCATCGTCGGACGATCCGGAAGGTGGAATGACGTGAGTGAGATCGCGATTCAGCCGAACGAGACGACGGTGCCGTTGATGCCGTGCGCGTCGATGGAGGAGACCTTGGCGTTCTACGAGGCACTGGGGTTCGAGGCGACCTGCAAGCAGAGCAAGCCCTATGTCTATCTGGCGCTGCAATGGAGCGGATTCCAACTGCACTTCGGCCCGGCGCCCAAAGGACTGGATCCGGCCCGGGAGGAGTCCGGAGGTTGCCTGGTCATGGTCGACGCCGTGGCGTCGTATCACGCGGCGTTCGTCGCGGCGATGCGCCGGGTCCACGGCAAGGTGCTGAGTTCCGGCCTGCCGCGGATCACCCGCTACCGGCCAGGTGCGTCCCGGTTCACGCTGATCGATCCGTCCGGGAACTCGATCATGTTCATCCAGCGTGACGAGCCGTCCGAACTGGAGTATGGCGGCTCGAAGAAGCTGACAGGCCTGGCCAGGGCGCTCGACAACGCCCGGATTCTGCGTGAGTTCAAGAATGATGACCTGCAGGCTTTTCGCGCGCTCAAGTCTGCGGTGCGCAGGCATGGTGCGGACGCCCCGGTGGTCGAGCGGGCCATCGCTCTGTGTCACCTCATCGACCTGGCCATGGTCCTCGGCGAGCCCATCGATCCATGGGGCGCCGATTTGCGCGTTCTGGAGCTCACCTCCAGCGACAGGCAGCGCATCGAGTCGGAACTCGGGCATCTCGCCGGACTTCAGGACTGGCTTCCTTAAGAGCTGTTAACACGATGGGTTGAGGCGGCGCCAGCAGATCAAGGCGCAGCCGAGGCCGAGGAAGGCTTCGTGCTCAGGTGCACTTCCGAAGCAGGAGGAAATTGCCGACCGCTGGTGACCGAGCCAAAGGCCAGGAGGCTTCGCTGGGAACCCGTACGGCGCGTCCGAGGTCGGCTCTCCAGGTAGGCCGGGACCTCGGGCCACAAGCGCCATGAGGCCCTGGTCCACCGGGCTGTCCTGTTCTGGGAACGCCATGAGGACGATGCAGGCCGGATCGCGTCTGGTGCCGGGTGACGCGGCCGTGATCGGTGCGCGAGCAAAGGTAAAAGGATCGCCGTCTTACGGGACGACCGCCGCTCTGCTCACCTTGTACGGCAGGCGTCGGCGCACCTGCGAGGCGACCGGAAAGGCTCACGATCGGCATGGTTCCGGCCCGGTGGTGCCGGACTCAGGCTTCCTGACCGCCAAGTGACGAGAAAGAGAAGAGGTCGCCGTATCGCGAGAGATCGTCGAAGCTTCGTGAATAAAGACTCGTGTCCGAGTCAAGGTCGTCGTACAGGGCCTCCCGGACGTCCGCGACCCCCATGAGCGTCCACGTCACGGTCTCACCGAATTCGTTCAGGTAAGCGACCTCGTCAGCCTTTCCCATCGCCTCCGCCCGCCTGCTCGCACCCTCGATCGAGCGCTCATGGATGAGGACGGTGTCCTCGGTGTAACGAGCAGGCGCGTACCCGCCCTCCACGACCACCCTGTGGACGAGAAGCGCGATATAGGGCCGTCGCTCCGCGGTGTCGTCCGGCTTCTTTTCCGGCACGCTCGGTCTCCGTTCCGCCGTGGTCGAGCCCGCTGTGGTAAAGCGTTGAGCATCACATGTCTCACCCGAGTTTTTCCTGCCTTTTTCTCGCCCGGACGGTCCCTTCCATTCACTCGACGGAGTAATTCGTTTGCCCCTTCACCAAGGGCGAAGACATCATCGAGCATGGCGATGACACCGGAACTCCTCGCCCACTACGGGCTGGACAAGGAACACGACAGGCTCCGCACCGGACGTGGCCGGTTGGAGTTGTGGCGGACGCAGGAGGTGCTGCGCGCGGCGCTGCCCGGCGCTCCCGCCAGGGTGCTGGACGTGGGCGGTGGTACCGGGGTGCACGCCGAGTGGCTGGCCGCCGACGGGTACGAGGTCGAGCTGATCGACCTGATACCGCTGCACGTGGAGCGGGCGGCGCGGCTGGCCGGGATCACCGCGCGACAGGGGGACGCCAGGCATCTGCCGGTGCCCGACGAGAGCGTGGACGCGGTGCTGCTACTGGGCCCGCTCTACCACCTGCCCGACCGCGCCGACCGGGTCCGCGCGCTGGCCGAGGCGGTACGGGTGGTACGGCCCGGGGGCCTGGTGGCCGCCGCGACGATCAACCGCTCCGCGGCCGTGCACGACATGATCCACCTGGAGCTGTACCTGCGGCCGGAGATGCGGAAGGTGGCGCTCTCGGCCCTGGCGGACGGGAACCTGCGCCCCGCGTACGAAGGCTTCACCGCCTACCTGCACGACCCGGACGACGTCCCGGCCGAGTTCGCCGACGCCGGGCTTCCCGGCGCCACCCGCCACGGCCTGGAGGGAGCCTTCTGGCTGTACCGCGACATCGACGACTGGCTCGACGACCCCGAGCGCCGCGCCTTGGTGCTCGATGCCCAGCGCCGCCTGGAGTCGGTCCCCTCCCTGCTGGGCGTCAGCGGCCATATGCTCACACTCGCCCGTAAGG
Source organism: Streptosporangium sp. NPDC050855 (assembly GCF_044456585.1). Lineage (NCBI taxonomy): Bacteria > Bacillati > Actinomycetota > Actinomycetes > Streptosporangiales > Streptosporangiaceae > Streptosporangium > Streptosporangium sp. NPDC050855. The sequence goes on along the minus strand of NZ_JBITFY010000012.1, from coordinate 77,908 downwards.
CATCCTGAGCGGTGGCGTCCGGGCCGGCCTCCGTCCCGAATATGAGGGCGACCGGGCACCCGAGAAGGCCCCGAGATGGAGAGACCGTGTCGATTCAGATCGTCCCGCTGACCGATCCCCACCCGAGCGCGTCCAGCCGCCGCCTGGTGTGGCTGGCCGTCGGCGGTGACGGGGTCCCCCTCGGGTCGGCGTTCCTGCGCCTGTTCGACACCGAGGGGCAGGACCACCTGGCCGAGCTGGAGCTGAGCGTGCATCCGGCGGAGCGGCGCAGGGGTGTCGGCTCCGAGCTGCTGGCGCGGGCGGTTGCGGGCGTCGTGGGGGAGGGGCGGCGCTGCGTGCTCGCCCAAGCCGTGGCCGGTACGCCGGGTGACCACTTCCTGGCCGACCGGGGGTTCCGGAAGGTGCTCACCCTGACCTACGTCAGGCTCGTCCTGGCCCACACCGTCGCGGACACGGCCGCCGGACGGCCGGTCGCCGGGTATCGGCTGCGGTCCTGGGAGGGGACGGTGCCGGACGAGCTCGCCGCCACCTTCACCGCCTCCCGCCGGGCCATGGACGACATGCCGATGGACGACACCGACTACGGCCTCGTGGTCTGGGACGTCGAGCGGGTCAGGGCGGCGGCCAGGGCCGTCGAGGACCGTGGCGAACGGCTGTACACGGTCGCCGCCGTCGACGAGTCCGACGGCTCGATCGCCGGGTTCACCGAGCTGGTCGTCCCCGGTGACGGCAAGGGCGACGGCCAGCACTACGGCACGGGCGTCCTGCCGGAACACCGGGGACGTGGCCTGGCCCGGTGGATGAAGGCCGAGATGATCCGGCAGGTCCGCGAGCGGCACCCGGACCTGACCGGGCTGCTGGCGGACACGGCCGAGAGCAACACCCGCATGCGGGCCGTCAACGACGCGCTCGGCTACCGGCCCACCCACAGGACGTTCCAGTACCAGCTCGACCTCTGACCTTTCGAACGATCGGGGGACCGAGGGGCTGGCCTCCGGGACGTCCCGCGGCGCGGTGACGGGCCGGACCGGTGGTCACCGGGCGCCCCGCCGCCGCGCCGGGACGGCTCATCCGATGACGCGGAACCAGAGGCTCGTGGCGTGCGGCGACCGGGCCACGTCGACGCGCTCCAGCCTGACGTGGGTCCCGCCCGGGTGGTCGAACAGCCGGACGCCGTCGCCCAGCATCACGGGCGCGACGAACACGAGGATCTCGTCGAGCACACCCACCGCCAGGCACTGCCGGGCGACGTCGGCGCCGAGGATGTTGACGTACTTCCCACCCGCGGCGGCCTTGGCCGCGGCGACACCGCCGCCCAGGTCACCGACGAAGGTGACGCCCGGCACCGGTGTGTCCGGGATGTGGTGGGTGAGCACGAACTGCGGCCCGGTCCAGTCGCCGCCGAACGGCTTCTCCTCCCTGTCGGTGCCCCGGTGGGGGTCGTCACCACGGAAGGTGCGGTTGCCGACGAGAAGCGCGCCGATCTCACCGATGAGCCCGTCCACCACAGGGTCGGGCCCGAGGTACGGGGTCAGCCAGGACATGTCGCCGCCCGGCCCGGCGATGAAGCCGTCCAGCGACATGGTGACCGAATACAGCATCCTGCTCATGAGGTGTCTCCGTCGGGGTCGATTTCGTGTGACCCGCGTTGAGACGGTGGTTCCCGCGAGAACTCATCGGCGCGCCGTCGCCAGCCTCACGGAAGGTGCCGCGGACAGCGTCATGGGCAGGCCGAACGCCGGGAACAGGCCGGGATCGTGGAAGGCGGTGACCTCGGCGATCCGGTCGTCCTCGATCCGCAGCCCGGCCAGACGCTGCGGGAGCACCCGGTGCGCGCGGCCGTCGAGGGCGTCCAGGCAGGCGTTCGTGGCGATCCGGTACAGCCAGGCCCGGAACGTCGAGCGCCCCTCGAAACCGCCGAGGCCCCTCCACGCGTGCAGGAACGTCTCCTGCGTCAGGTCCTCGGCCTCGTCGAACGAGCCCAGCATCCGGTAGCAGTGCCCGCCGGAGTGACGGGCCGGCCCCAGGCGACGGAACGAGGAACGGGTGTGCCCCGGAGAGCGGAGCACACCCGTACGGGAGCAAGTCTAGAACCAGCCGCGCTTCTGGGCCATGGAGTGCAGGGCGCCGCGCAGCGACTGCTCGACCTGGCCGGGGTGGTCGCTGTAGTGGACCGTGAAACGGCTGTAGGTGTCCTGGCTGGAGCCGAAGCTGCCGCGCTTGTCGGCCTCCAGGATGATGTCCATCGCCTGCGGGCCCGCGATGAAGGTGAGCTCCAGCTCGTTGAAGTGGCGGCGGTACTCGGGGCCCGCGTAGTACTCGATCTCCTGGAAGAACGGCATCCGCGAGCCCTGCAGCGTGCCGCGCTCCAGGTCGGCCTTCTTGAAGCCGAAGCCCATGTTGCCCAGCGCGCCGAGCACGTGGTCCTGGGCGGGCAGCGGGTTGACGAACAGCGCGTCGAGGTCGCCCTTGTCGAGCGCGCCGGCCAGGGCCAGCTCGGTGGAGACGCCCAGCTGCATGCCGCGCAGCGGGTGGCCGGCGACGGCGCTGATCGGGGTCTCCCACGGGACCTGGATCTCGAAGGGGGCCGACTGCGGGGCGCCCGCGGCCAGCTGGAAGGAGCCGGTGATCTGCTGGCGCAGGAAGCTGTAGGTCGACTTGTACTCGTTGTCGCCGCTCTCGACCTCGACGACGGCGGTGAAGTCGATGAAGATGCCCTCCACCTTGTAGTCGGAGCCGCCGCCGCGGAAGTTGACCTGCCCGCGCAGCACCTCGCCGGGCCGGACGTGCGAGTTCTGCAGGACCGTGTCGACCTCGACACCGGCCCCGAACGCGGCCATCAGCTTGCGGAACACCATTGATCTCTCCTAGGGGAACTGCCGCCTTCTGCGGCGGGGAATCGGTGGAGGTCTGTCAGGGGGTCTGGTTCTGCGGTCCGGCCTGCCCGCCGGCGCCGTTCAGGCCGCCGACGCCGTTCGTGCCGTCGTTCAGCCGGGGCAGCAGCTGAGCGAGCAGCAGTGTGGACAACGCGGAGGTGTCGCCGGAGGTTCCTGAGGTGCGCACGACGACCGGCCGCGGGGCGCTCTCGGCGAGCCTGGCGCCCACGTCCAGGCGGCGGCGGGCCAGCTCGTACTGCAGGACGGCACGGTTGTCGCGGTAGGAGTCGGCCAGCCTGCGCAGCCCCTTGGCCTCGTTCTCGGCGGAGGTCAGCTCGGCCCGGCCCTTGGCCTCGATCTCCCAGCGCACCCGCTGCGCCTCGGTCTCGTGCTCCTCCAGCATGCGGGCGACGTCCTTGCGGGCCGTGTTGGCGGCGGCCCGCACCTCGACGATGCGCGCGTCACGGGTCTTCTTGGAGCGTTCGATCTCCATCAGCAGGGTGTCGATCCGGCGCTTGCGGGTCAGCTCCCACTCGCGCTCGAACGCCGACAGCTCCTTGGCGACCTTCTCACGGGTGGCCAGGTGCTGCTGGTACTGGTCGGGCAGCTGCACGTCGGGGATGTTGGCGCCGGTGATGCGCACCCCGTACCGGCCGAGCTGGCGGGTGAGCAGCTCCTGCATGTCGCCGACGTCGGACCCGCGCAGGTCGTACGCGCGCTCGGTGTGCACCTGGCGGCTGCGCTGGCGGATGGCGTCCTGCACGGCGCTGCTGAGCACGAGGTCGAAGTTGCCGGCCCCGATGGTCCGGACGAAGGCGACCGGGTCGACGATGCGGAACTTCAGGAAGAACTCGATCGACTTGAGCGGGACGTTCTCCGCCGTCGGGCAGGCCGCGATCGGCGCGGAGTAGGGGATCTCGGTGGAGGTGTCGACCACCGCGTCCACCCGGTCCCAGGGCAGCCACAGGTAGTGCCGTCCGGGCGGCAGGGTGCCCACGATGGCGCCCCAGCGGCTGCGCACGCCCGTGGTGCCCTCCTCGATCTCGATGATGGCCCGGCGCCAGAGCCAGACGGCCGCCGCGACCATGGTGACCACGGACGCGGCCGCGGCCAGCAGGGACAGGGCGCCGTCGGCGAACACCGCGGTGCCGGCCAGGTAGAGGGCGGCCAGCAGCAGCCCCACCCAGGCGAAGCCCCGGCGGTCCTTGGGGATCACCACCGGCACGAGCTGGCCCGACTCGCCGCCGCGCAGCAGCTGGCGGATCTCCGACCAGGAGGCCAGCGATTCCTTGATCTTGGAGAACTCTCTGCCGCTCATCGGACCTCCTCCTGTACGGCGGTCGCCGCGTCGTCGCCGGTGGTCGCGCCCGCGGCCGTGACCGGGGTCGTGGCCGGGGTCGTGGCCTGGGGTGTCGTCGAGGACGGGACGGGGACGACGACGTCGGCCGGGGCGTTGAGCAGGGCGGCGATCTCCGCCCCGCGCTCCTCGACGCGCCCGCCGATCTCGCCCGTACGGGCCCTGATCGCGGCCATGTCCGCCTCGGAGAACAGCTGTGCCTCGTGGCCGCCGACGAGCTGCCCGGCCAGGGCGAGCAGGTCGACGTCGGCGGTGTCGCCGACCTGGACCAGGCGGGGCAGGTACGGGGCGACGGACTCGAGCTTGTCGAGCAGGTCCTGCTGGAAGCGGTACCCGAGGATCTCGGGGGCCTGGGCGGCGCTCAGCGCGCGGATGTCCAGCGCCTGGGCCTCCAGCAGCGCAGCGTTGGCCTTGGCGGTGGACTCGGCCTCCACCAGCCGCTGACCGCCCTGGGCCTTGGCCTGGTGGGAGGCGCGCTCCAGCGCGGTGTCGATCCTGGCCTGGTGCCCGGCGATCTCGGCGTGGATGGCCGAGAGCTGCTCCTGCAGCCCGGCGAGCTCCTTGATCAGGTCACCCTCGTTCTGCTCCTTGCGCAGCTGGAGCTCGTACTCGTAGGTGTACGCCTCCTTGGCGACCCTGATCATCTCCGGGGCGGCCAGGTCCATCCGGTATTCCTGGCTGGTCGGCTCGGCGTGCGTGATGTTGACGTCGGTGAGCCGTACCGCGGGCAGGAACTGCTGGTTGAGGTTGTCCAGCATGCCCATGGTGCTCTCGCCGACCAGGTCGTAGATCTCCTCGGCGCGCTGGGCGTAGATCAGCGAGCGGGTGACCTCGCTGATGGCGTTCTGCAGCTTGGCCTGGAAGCCGCCGACCGAGCCGAGCACGAAGATGAACTCGGCCGGGTCCTCGATGCGGAACTGCAGGAACAGGTCGACGCTGGCCTTGACGCCCTGCTGGGTCGGGGCCTCGCTGATGGGCGCGTTGAAGGGGTACTCGCGGGTGGTGTTGACGATGTAGCTGACCCGCTTCCACGGGTTGAACAGCGTCACCCGGCCCGGATCGGCGATCTGCACGAGCTTGCCGAACTTGGTGATCAGGGCCTTGCAGCCCTCGGGCACCATGACCACGCTGCGCCGCCACCACAGGAACGCCGCGGCCATCACCAGGACGACCCAGTAGTGCGGGCCGAACAGCACCCGGGCGCCCTCCGGCAGCCCGGTGGCCACCAGGCCGACCACGCCGAGACCGGCCAGCACGACCAGCGGGACGATCACCCTGGCGGTGGTGCTCTTGGGGATGACCACCGGGGAGATGACGTGGACCGGCTCGCCGTTCGGGCCCTGGCCGCTGAAGCTGCGGTTGACGATCTCGCCGGCCTCGTTCAGCGGTGCGCTGCGGGCCTCGATGACCGTTCCCACGGACGCGCCCTGGTCGCGGGCCGCGGTGAAGTCGGAGGGGGTGAGCGCGAAGCCCATGGCCGCCCCGGGCCCGCCCTGTCCGCCGCCCTGACCCTGGCCGGTGAACTGGCCCTGGACCTGGCCGGCGAACTGCTGGGCGGCCTGGCCGACCACCTGGCGCATGTCGCCGCCCTGGCCTATCGTTTGGGCCGCGGTCCTGGCGTACTGCATGGCTTCCCTTGGCCGGGACATCACACCTCCGGATTATTCATAACTAGAAAGGCCCATATATCACGCTTTGTGATCGTGCGCACTCCGGACAGTAAAGGGGAACCCGCTTGCGAACCGCTTGCCGGACGATTGACGCGGCCGCGCGGGGATCGTCCGGGGTCCACGCGACCGTCCGGGGAAGGGACGCGTCCGCGCGGGGATCCTACGGGCCCGACACGGCCGTCCGGGGAAGGGACGCGGTCGCCGGGATGAAGGGCGGGGGGCCGTCCGGGCCGGGCGGGGCCGTCCGGGGGAGAACTGTCGGTCGCGCCGCCTACAGTGAGACAGGTGAGGCCGGTAACAGATTTGCAGCGCAAGGTGGCCCCCTTCGAGGTCGTCACCGACATGATCCCTTCGGGTGACCAGCCCGCCGCGATCGCCGAGCTCGAACGGCGCGTCAAGGGCGGTGACAGGGACAACGTCCTGCTGGGCGCCACGGGCACGGGCAAGACCGCCACGGTCGCCTGGCTGATCGAGCGCCTCCAGCGGCCGACCCTGGTCATCCAGCCGAACAAGACGCTCGCCGCCCAGTTCGCCAACGAGCTGCGCGAGATGATGCCCAACAACGCCGTCGAGTACTTCGTCTCCTACTACGACTACTACCAGCCCGAGGCGTACGTCCCGCAGAGCGACACCTACATCGAGAAGGACTCCTCGATCAACGAGGAGGTCGAGCGGCTCCGCCACTCGGCGACCAACTCGCTCCTGACCCGGCGCGACACCATCGTGGTGGCCTCGGTGTCGTGCATCTACGGCCTGGGCACCCCCCAGGAGTACGTCGACCGCATGACCAGGCTCAAGGTCGGCCAGGAGATCGAGCGCGACGTCCTGCTGCGCCGTCTCGTCGACATGCAGTACACCCGCAACGACATGGCCTTCACCCGGGGCACCTTCCGGGTGCGCGGCGACACCGTCGAGATCATCCCCAAGTACGAAGAGCTCGCCGTGCGGATCGAGATGTTCGGCGACGAGATCGAGAAGCTCTCGACCATGCACCCGCTGACCGGCGAGGTGATCACCGAGGACGACGAGCTCTACATCTTCCCGGCCTCGCACTACGTCGCGGGCCCCGAGCGGATGGAGCGCGCCATCCGCAGCATCGAGGCCGAGCTGGCCGAGAGCCTGGAGACGATGGAGCGCCAGGGCAAGCTCCTGGAGGCCCAGCGGCTGCGCATGCGCACCACCTACGACCTGGAGATGATGCGCCAGATCGGCAGCTGCTCCGGCATCGAGAACTACTCGCGCCACATGGACGGCCGGGCCCCGGGCAGCGCGCCCAACACCCTGCTCGACTACTTCCCCGAGGACTTCCTCCTCGTCCTGGACGAGTCCCACCAGACCGTCCCGCAGATCGGCGCGATGTACGAGGGCGACGCCTCCCGCAAGCGCACCCTGGTCGACCACGGCTTCCGCCTGCCGTCGGCGATGGACAACCGCCCGCTGAAGTGGGAGGAGTTCCTGGAGCGGATCGGCCAGACGGTCTACCTGTCGGCCACCCCCGGCACCTACGAGCTCGGCCGCTCCAAGGGCGACGTGGTCGAGCAGGTCATCCGGCCGACCGGCCTGATCGACCCCGAGGTGATCGTCAAGCCGACCAAGTCGCAGATCGACGACCTGATCCACGAGATCCGCGTCCGCACCGAGCGGGACGAGCGGGTCCTGGTCACCACGCTGACCAAGAAGATGTCCGAGGACCTCACCGACTACCTGCTGGAGCTCGGCATCCGGGTCCGCTACCTGCACAGCGAGGTCGACACCCTGCGCCGCATCGAGCTCCTGCGCGAGCTGCGGATGGGCGAGTTCGACGTGCTGGTCGGCATCAACCTGCTCCGCGAGGGCCTGGACCTGCCCGAGGTGTCGCTGGTGGCCATCCTCGACGCCGACAAGGAGGGTTTCCTGCGCTCGGAGACCTCCCTGATCCAGACCATCGGCCGCGCGGCCCGGAACGTCTCCGGCCAGGTGCACATGTACGCCGACCGGATCACCCCCTCCATGGAGCGGGCGATCGACGAGACCAACCGCCGCCGGGCCAAGCAGATCGCCTACAACGAGGCCAACGGCATCGACCCGCAGCCGCTCCGCAAGAAGATCGCCGACATCCTCGACTCGCTCAACCGCGAGGACGCCGACACCGAGCAGCTTCTCGGCGGCAGCGGCCGCCAGCAGTCGCGCGGCAAGGCCCCGGTGCCCGGCTTCGCGCTCAAGCAGGCGGGCCAGCACGCCAAGGCGATCGCCGGTGAGATGCCCAGGGCACAGCTGGAGGCGCTGATGGAGTCGCTCACCGCGCAGATGCACCAGGCCGCCACCGACCTCCAGTTCGAGGTCGCCGCCCGGCTCCGCGACGAGATCAAGGAGCTCAAGCGGGAGGTACGCGACATGCGCGAGGCCGGCGTCTCCTGACCGGCCACTCCGGCCACTCCGGCCACTCCGGCCACCCCGGCCGCCGACCACGCGATCCCGGGCCCTCACGGGAGGGTCCGGGGCCATCGGGCGCGGGACACGCGGGGGAGTGGGACCCGGCCGGTGGCGACCGGCTCGCCCCTGCCGTAAAACGGCTCGCTCCGGCCGTAAAACGGCTCGCCGCTCTCCGGGGGCCGCGGATACGGTCGGGGGATGCGACGGTGCGCCGGATGCGGCTGCTGGGAGTACGGCGGGGCGCCCGGCTGTGACAGGTGCGCGGCACTGGTCGACCGGATCGTGGAGGACGGCTGGCGGGAGTTCCTGCGGGAACGCTTCGGCCCGGACGGGCCGTCCCCCGAGGACGAGCCGGTCATCGCCGAGATGATCGCGGACGAGCCCGACCGGCACGGCTGGCGGGTCGTCGACGCCGCTCTCGACCGGATCGTCTGCCGTGAATGCCGGGGCCCGCTGAGCAGGGGGCCCCGGGGCTGCCCGCCGTGCGACCTCGCCGACGGCTTCCGCTACTCGGCCGTCGAGATCGACCGTCCCCGCGTACCGCCCGGCAACGAGCACGCGATCAGGGTCGGCGTCTCGGTGGTCCGCGCCGGGCACCGGCAGTCGCCGCGGGCCCTGCTCAGCTGGAGACTCTGCCTGCCCGCCCTGCTGGACGGCTTCCTGCCCAGCACCCCCCAGGCCCAGGCGCTGCGCGCCCGGATCAACGCCGGAGCCACCTACGCCGACCTCGCCGACCTCGCCGACCTCGCGATCATGGGCCGATGAACGTGCTCAGGTCCAGGTCGATGTCGACCGGGAAACCGATGTCCGTCGTCAGCCGATCGCGATGGATGCCCGTGGGGACGTACGCCCTGACGGCGGGCTCCAGCTCGAAGGTGTAGACGACCGGCTTGTCGTTCTCCTGCTCCACGCGCCACAGATGCCTGATCCCGGCGCCGGAGTACTTGCTGGGCTTGGTGGTGCGGTCTCGCTCCAGCGACTCGGGAGAGACCACCTCGACCACCAGGTGCACGTCCTCGGGTCTGAACGAGGTCGTCCTCAGGTTCGTCAGCGCGGACCTCGACACCACCATGATGTCGGGCTCGGGCCGCTGCCGGATCCCCAGGGTCACGGTCATCTCCCGGACGACGGCAAGGTGATCCGGCGGTCGTATACCGCGTTGGCGATCGATCATCAGATTGATGACGAACATGTGGAAAGCGGTCTGGGGAGACATCATGATGAGCGACCCGTCGATCAGTTCGAGATGCCGGGGCGCGTCCGCAGGGAGGTCGTCGAGCATGTCGGCGGTCCACCCGCCGGCCGGTCCCGGGTAGAACCACTCGGGGAAAACGGCTGTCATCAGAGAACCTCCTTCGTCGGCACCCTGGAACATTATCCGACGGAGTCATGATGTCACTCTCCGTGCCCGGCGCGCGGGCCGTTCGGGCTTCGTGCGGCCGGGGAGCGGAGCTGAGGGTCAGCGGGCGTCGTCCGGGCGGGAGCGGTTGATCATCGTGCGGTTGTAGAGCTCGTCGATCTCGTCCAGCGGGTCGGGCGCGCGGCGACGGGCCTCGATCTCCAGATCGGTACGGCCCTGGATCTGGTCGATGTTCCCGGCCGCGTGCTCCATCTGGTCGTTGCGCAGGTCGGCCCTGATCCGGGCGCAGGACGTGGTCAGCTTGGAGTGGTGTTCGCGCAGCCTGCTCAGGGCCGTGTGGTCGACGTAGGGCGACACCCGGCGTTCCTGGGCGTAGTGGGCGAGCTGGGCGTCCAGCTGGTCGGCGTGCACCGAGATCTCGGCCACCAGGTGGGGCAGGTCGCCCAGCCCCCAGCCGCCGCGCAGCGCGTGCTCCACGGCCTGGCGGGTCAGCGACACCTCGCGCCGCAGGTCGAGCCGCATCCGCTCGGTCTCGGCGGCGTCGCCGGTGCCCATCGCCGCCATGTGCGAGGTGACCCGTTCGGTCACCTTCCTGGCCTTCTTGCTGGCCTTCTTGCCGACCTGGACCAGCAGGTAGATCCCGACGCCTCCCAGGAGAAGCAGGAACAGCAGGATCACCAGCAGGACGATGAGGAAATCGCCGATCGGAGCCACCTCCCGACAGGGGTTGGACGCGGTGTTTCGAGCATAGCCCGCGCCGGTGCCCCCGCGAGGGCGCCGGACGCGGCGGAACCGGCAGGCGCCGGGCGGAGCGCCGTCATCTCAGGCTCGGCTGGGCGGCGCGCCGCCGTCGTATCCGCCGGGTCGCCAGCCAGGCCAGCACCGCGAGCACCGCCACCACCACGACGACCAGGACCGGGAGGAAGATCGCCACCAGGCTGATGCCCAGGGATCCGGCGTCCTCCACCGTGCTGACCACGGGCGCTCCCACCCCGGCCGTGGTGGCGTTCACCACCGGCCTGGTGGCCGCCTTCATGGTGTGCACGGCCAGCGCGATCCCGATGCCCAGGACCCAGCTGAGCCAGGGGTTGTGGCTCATCCAGGTCGAGCCGTCCAGCCGGGCCGCCGCCTCGGTGGCGCTGAAGACCACGCCGCCGGAGGCCGGGCGGACGACGGTCTGGATCATGTCGTTGACGCTGTCGACCACCGGGACCTTGTCGAGCACGAACTCCGCCAGGAGCAGCACCCCGATGATCCCGAGCACCCAGCCGTTGGTGAGCCAGGAAAACTCCTGCGGCAGCCGTACATGGTCGGTGAAGTTGGCGAGCAGGCCGACCACCAGCAGCGGGATGTAGGCGTTGAGCCCGGCCGCGGTGGAGAGTCCGAGGCCTGTCAGTGCCGCGAGCATCGCACCTCCGTAGTGTTCTCTGCGGGGTTCAACGGTCACCGCCCGCCGAACGATCCCGATCGGCCGCCTCGGTGGATATCACTCCGGTATCGGCGGGCGCCCCCGTGCCGCCCGCGCTCCCGCGCCCTCGGCCGCGTTCACGAGGTCCGCCCTGATGCCCGCGTCAAGGTCCGCTCCGGCGTCCGCCCCGACGCCCACGTCGAGGTCCGCCCCGATGCCCGCGCCCGTGCCGACGACCGCCGCGATGTCCGCACCCGCGATGTCCGCACCCGCGATGTCCGCGCCCGCGGCGATGCCCGTCCCGGCGTCGGTGCCGTCGGGGTGGGGCGGCAGCCAGCCCCGGCCGGGCACGTAGTGGCGCACCACCCTGGCCGGGATGCCGGCGATCACGCTGTGGTCGGGGAACTCCCCGCGCACCACGGCCCCGCCCGCCACCACGCACTGCCTGCCGATCCTGGTACCGGGCAGGATGATCGCGCCGGTGCCCAGCCACGAGCCCGCCCCGATGGAGACCGGGTTGTTGCGCGGCCACTGCCGGCCGATCGGCGCCTCGGGGTCGTCGTAGACGTGGTTCTGGTCGGTGACGTAGACGTACGGGCCGGTGAAGACGTCGTCGCCGATGTCGATCGACTGGTGGCCCACGATGTGGCTGCCCCGGCCGATGGAACAGCTCCGGCCGATCCGCACGATCGAGTCCGGGCCCAGGTCGACCCCCGGTCCCATGCCCGCGGAGATGGAGACCCGCTCGCCGATCAGGGAGTGCTCGCCGATCTCGATCCAGGCCTCGCCGAAGATCGCCCCGACCGGGAACGACAGGCACGCGCCCTCGCCCAGCCGGCGGAAGCGGTAACCGCCGGGACTGGCCGGAGTGACCGTGCCGGCCTCGCGGGCGGCGGCCCAGAGCCGGTGAACGAGGCTGCCGGCGGCACGCCGCACCACACCACGAAGTGACATGACGGAACAAGTTACCGCTCGGTCGGGGACCCTCGGCATGCGGGTCGAGATCGTCCGGGCCGTCCGCCTGCGCCGTTTGATATTCTGAGAGCCCGTGGACCTGTAGGCCATTCATAAGGGTGCGCCGACTGATCTGTAACGACCACGGGAGCCTTCTTGCGCAGCGCCGCACACACCAAACACCTGTTCGTCACCGGCGGCGTCGCCTCCAGCCTGGGAAAGGGACTGACGGCCTCCAGCCTCGGACGCCTTCTCAAGCTGCGCGGCCTGCGGGTCACCATGCAGAAGCTCGACCCCTACCTCAACGTCGACCCCGGCACCATGAACCCGTTCCAGCACGGTGAGGTGTTCGTCACCGACGACGGGGCCGAGACCGACCTGGACGTCGGCCACTACGAGCGGTTCCTCGACACCGAGCTGCACGGCTCGGCCAACGTGACCACCGGCCAGGTCTACTCCAACGTCATCGCCAAGGAGCGGCGCGGCGAGTATCTCGGTGACACCGTGCAGGTCATCCCGCACATCACCAACGAGATCAAGGACCGCATCCGGTCCATGGCCGGGCCCGAGGTGGACGTGGTGATCACCGAGGTCGGCGGTACCGTGGGCGACATCGAGTCGCTGCCCTTCCTGGAGGCCGTCCGCCAGGTCCGTCACGAGGTCGGCCGCGACAACGTGTTCTTCCTGCACGTCTCCCTGCTGCCGTACATCGGCCCGAGCGGCGAGCTGAAGACCAAGCCGACCCAGCACTCGGTGGCCGCGCTGCGCAGCATCGGCATCCAGCCCGACGCGATCGTCCTGCGGTCCGACCGCCCGGTCACGAACGCGATCAAGCGCAAGATCAGCCTCATGTGCGACGTGGACGAGGACGCGGTCGTCTCCGCCATCGACGCCGCCAGCATCTACGACATCCCCAAGGTGCTGCACTCCGAGGGGCTGGACGCCTACGTGGTGCGCCGCCTGGGCCTGCCCTTCAGGGACGTGGACTGGAAGGAGTGGGAGCAGCTGCTGCGCCGGGTGCACCGCCCGGCCAACGAGGTCACGATCGCGCTCGTCGGCAAGTACATCGACCTGCCCGACGCCTACCTGTCGGTCACCGAGGCGCTGCGCGCGGGCGGTTTCGCCAACGACGCCCGCGTCAACATCCGCTGGGTCAAGAGCGACGACTGCGAGACCCCCGAGGGTGCCGCCCGCGAGCTGGACGGCGTCGACGGCGTGCTGATCCCCGGCGGCTTCGGCGTGCGCGGCATCGAGGGCAAGGTCGGCGCGATCCGGCACGCCAGGGAGAACAAGGTCCCGCTGCTGGGCATCTGCCTGGGCATGCAGTGCATGGTCATCGACGCCGCCCGCCACCTGGCCGGCATCGAGGACGCCGGCAGCACCGAGTTCGACGCCGAGACCACCCACCCGGTCATCTCCACCATGGCCGACCAGCAGGACGTCGTCTCCGGCGAGCGCGACATGGGCGGCACCATGCGGCTCGGCCTGTACCCGGCCAGGCTCGCCGAGGAGTCGCTGGCCCGCAGGCTGTACGGGATGGCCAAGGTGGACGAGCGCCACCGCCACCGCTACGAGGTCAACAACTCCTACCGCGAGCAGCTGGAGAAGGTCGGCATGGTCTTCTCCGGGCTCTCGCCCGACGGCCGCCTGGTGGAGTACGCCGAGCTGCCCGGTGACGTCCACCCCTTCTTCATCGGCACCCAGGCGCACCCGGAGTTCCGCTCCCGCCCCACCCGCGCCCACCCGCTGTTCAAGGGCCTGATCTCCGCCTCCCTGACGTACGCCGACATCCGAGGCACCGCCGCGAAGGCCGGGCGGGGCAAGTGAGCGGCACCGCGGAGGGCACCGGCTCCGCCGGCCGGATCGAGTTCGTCGGGGGACCGGAGGACCTGGAGGTCCGGGACGTGCCCGAGGAGTGGAAGGTCGACTCCAGCACCGAGCGCTTCCGCGCCCGGGTGATCACCGGCGTCACCGACGCCGTGGTGATGCCGGACGGCGAGATCGCCGACCGTGACTACGTGGTCCATCCCGGCTCGGTGGCGGTCGTCGCGCTGGACGAGCAGGGCCGGATCCTGCTGCTGCGCCAGTACCGCCATCCCGTACGGCGGCTGCTGTGGGAGCTGCCCGCGGGGCTGCGCGACGTGGACGGCGAGCCCCTGCACGTCGGGGCGGCCCGCGAGCTCGCCGAGGAGACCGGCTACCGGGCGGGGACCTGGCACGTCCTGGTCGACGCCTTCACCTCGCCGGGCATGGCGAACGAGCGCACCCGGATCTTCCTGGCCAGGGATCTGGCCCTCCTGCCCGAGGGGGAACTCGATTTCGTCCGGCGGCACGAGGAGGCCGACATGCCGCTGGCCTGGATTCCCCTGTCCGACGCGGTTCGGCGTGCCATGGCGGGAATGATCCACAATTCCCAAGCCGTGGCCGGTATTCTCGCCGCATACGCCGCTTCGGCGGATGGATTCGCCTCGCTGCGGCCCGCCGACGCACCGGAGGCATGATCAGGAGGACACCCTGAGCGAGACGGAGGCCGTCCTGTCCAGCTACCTCGCTCACCTGGCGGTGGAGCGGGGCCTGGCCGCCAACACCCTGGCCTCCTACCGCCGTGACCTCCTGCGTTACCTGGAACATCTGAAGAGCCGCGGTCACGTCACCTTCGGCGGGGTCGCCGAGGGCGACGTCTCCGCGTTCGTGGCGGCGCTCAGGGAGGGCGACGAGGCGCACCAGGCCCTCGTCGCCGCCTCGGCGGCGCGGGCCGTCTCCGCCGTGCGGGGCCTGCACCGTTTCGCGCTGACCCAGGGCATCTGCCGGCACGACCCCGCCCACCAGGTACGCCCGCCCCGCCAGCTGCGGCGGCTGCCCAAGGCGATCAGCGCCCGCGACGTGGAACGGCTGATCGCCGCCTGCGGTTCCGACGGCGCCCCCCTGACGCTGCGCAACCGGGCCCTGCTGGGGCTGCTGTACGGCACCGGCGCGCGCATCTCCGAGGCCGTGGGGCTCTGCGTGGACGACGTCGACCTGGAGGCCGGGGCCTGGCGGGTGCGACTGCGCGGCAAGGGCGGGCGCGCCCGGCTGGTGCCGCTGGGCGGCTTCGCCGGGGAGGCCCTGCGCGCCTACCTCACCCGTGCCCGCCCCCGTATCGTCTCCCAGGGGCGCGGCGGCCCGGGGCTGTTCCTCAACGCCCGGGGCGGCCGGCTGACCCGTCAGGGGGCCTGGGAGGTCCTCCGGGGCGCCGCGGAACGCGGCGGGCTGGACGGCGTGTCGCCACATATGTTGCGACATTCGTTCGCAACCCACCTCCTCGACGGGGGTGCGGACGTTAGGCTGGTTCAGGAACTACTCGGCCATGCCTCGGTGACCACCACCCAGGTGTACACCCAGGTGACGGTCGACAAGCTCCGAGGGGTCTGTGCCGCTGCTCATCCGCGCACGCGGGATTGACCTTGCTTATGTCCGGGCGTGCCGCCTTGCCGCATACGTGTTGACGCCATAGTGTCCGTCCGGACGGTTCCGGTTAGAGGCCGTCAGGGAGGTTCGACTGGTGACTGTGACCACCGACGGTTCTATCCGGGGGGCTACTCCGGCAAACCCCGAGAATCCCTGGGGCGACACCAAGACCGCCGGGACCCCTCGCAGCGGGGGAGTCCTCGGCCCGACCGGGCGCCCCCGGCCGGTCTTCCCCGACCCGCCCCCTCGTACGGTGCACGGGCCGGCGAGGGTCGTCGCCATGGTCAACCAGAAGGGCGGGGTCGGCAAGACGACCACCACCATCAACCTGGGAGCCGCGCTGGCGGAGGCCGGGCTGAAGGTGCTGCTCGTCGACTTCGACCCGCAGGGCGCCCTGTCGGTCGGCCTGGGCATCAACCCCCTCCAGCTCGACCTGACGGTCTACAACCTCCTGATGGAGCGGCAGATCACCGCCAGGGACGTGCTGCTGGAGACCGGCGTCGAGAACATGGACCTGCTGCCCAGCAACATCGACCTGTCGGCCGCCGAGGTCCAGCTCGTCACCGAGGTCGCCCGCGAGCAGGTGCTCGGCCGGGTCATCAAGCCCCTGCTGCCCGAGTACGACGTGTGCCTGATCGACTGCCAGCCGTCCCTGGGCCTGCTCACGATCAACGCGCTGGCCTGCGCGCACGGCGTCATGGTGCCGCTGGAGTGCGAGTTCTTCGCGCTGCGCGGCGTGGCGCTGCTGATGGACACGATCATCAAGGTCCAGGAGCGCATCAACGACGAGCTGGTCATCGAGGGCCTGCTGGCCACCATGTACGACGCGCGCACCCTGCACGGCCGCGAGGTGCTGGCCCGGGTCGTGGAGGCGTTCGACGACAAGGTCTACCACACGGTGATCAACCGGACCGTGCGCTTCCCGGACGCGACCGTGGCCGGTGAGCCCATCACCAGCTTCGACTCGTCCTCGCTCGGCGCCAGCGCCTACCGGGAGCTCGCCAGGGAGGTCCTCGCCAGGTGGGCCGCGCTGGAGCAGTGATCCCCTCCTGCGGGTAGGGGACGGCCGGGTACGGGACACTGGGGGGATGACCGAGCAGCCGCGAGCCGTGGATGACGCCTTCACGGTGCATCTGGAGGTCTTCGAGGGCCCGTTCGACCTACTGCTCGGTCTGATCTCCAAGCACAAGCTGGACATCACCGAGGTCTCGCTCAGCCAGGTCACCGACGAGTTCATCTCCTACATCCGGGCCAGGGGCCCGGAGTGGGACCTGGACCAGACGAGCCACTTCCTGCTCGTCGCGGCCACCCTGCTCGACCTCAAGGCCGCCCGGCTGCTGCCGTCCGGGGAGGTCGACGACGAGGAGGACCTGGCCCTGCTGGAGGCCCGGGACCTGCTCTTCGCCCGCCTGCTGCAGTACCGGGCCTACAAGGAGGTCGTGAAGGTCTTCTCCGCCCGGATGGCCGAGGCGGCGCTGCGTTTCCCCCGTACGGTGCCGATGGAGGCGCGGTTCGCGAGCCTGCTGCCCGCGCTGGTGCTGGGCATCGGCCCCGACCGGCTGGCGGAGATCGCCCGGCGGGCCTTCGCGCCCAGGACGCCGCCGTCGGTCTCGGTGGCCCACATCTACCAACCGCTCGCCAATGTCCGCGAGCAGGCGGCTATCCTGGTCGAGCGGCTGCGCCGGGTACGGCGGGCGACCTTCCGGGCCCTCACCTCCGACTGCACCGGCACCTTCGAGGTCGTGGCGCGTTTCCTGGCCGTCCTGGAGCTCTACCGGGAGGCGGCCGTCTCCTTCGAGCAGGTGGAGCCTCTCGGGGACCTGCACGTGACCTGGACCGGCAGTGACGACGGCGACGTCGCCGTGGCCGACGACTACGACGAGACCACCGCGAGGAGAGAGCCCGCCGATGAGTGACGTGGCGCCCGAGCCGGGCCCGGCCCCGATCGCGGGCTTCGTCCCGGACACGATCGCGGGCTTCGTCCCGGACGCGGCCTCGGAGCCGGGGCTGCGCGCCGGGCTGGAGGCGATCCTGCTGGTGGTGGACGAACCCGTCGCCGAGGTCACCCTGGCCCAGGTCCTGGACCGGCCCGTCGCCGAGATCGCCCGGGTGATCCGGGAGCTCTCGGCGGAATACACGAGGGCCGGACGGGGTTTCGACCTCAGAGAGGTCGCGGGCGGCTGGCGGTTCTACACGCGGGCCGAGTGCGCTCCTCTCGTCGAGCGGTTCGTCCGCGACGGCCAGCAGACGCGCCTGACCCAGGCCGCGCTGGAGACCCTGGCCGTGGTCGCCTACCGGCAGCCGGTGAGCCGGGCCCGGGTGGCGGCCATCCGCGGTGTCAACAGCGATGGCGTCATGCGCACGCTGGTGACCAGGGGGCTGGTCGAGGAGGCCGGCACCGAACCGGAGAGCCAAGCCGTGCTCTACCGGACGAGTTCGTATTTTCTCGAGCGGATGGGCCTGCGGGAGCTCGGTGAGCTTCCCGAACTGGCGCCCTTCCTGCCCGACGACATGGAATCCCTAGAGGAGCAGAAGCAGTGAACAACAGGCGCAGCACCCCGTCCGGTGATGGACGCGGTCAAGGCCGTGGCGGAGCCCCGCGCGGCGGTTCCCGCGGAGGGTCGCAGTCCGGTGGATTCCGGGGTGGATCATCCCGGGGCGGATCGTCCTCGGGCGGTTCCCGGGGCGGGTCCTCGGGAGGTTCCCGCGGTGGTTCGTCCGGTGGTTCGTCGGGCGGTTTCCGCTCGGACGCTCCGCGCCGTGACGACCGCGGTGGCTTCCGCGCGGAGCGCGACGGCTCGCGGAGCCGGTTCGGCGGTTCCTCCGGTGGTCAGGGTGGCGGTTTCCGCTCCGACGGGCCGCGCCGCGACGACCGGGGCGGACCCTCCGGCAGGCCGCAGGGCGGTTCACAGGGTGGTTTCCGCTCCGACGGGCCGCGCCGCGACGACCGCGACGGATCCTCGTACGGCAGGCCGCAGGGCGGCTCCCAGGGCGGTTTCCGCTCGGACGGGCCGCGCCGCGACGACCACGGTTTCCGTTCCGACGGTCCGCGCCGCGACGACCGGGGCTTCCGTTCGGACGGCCCGCGCCGCGACGATCGCGGTGGTTTCCGTGCCGAGCGCGACGGTTCGCGCAGCCGCTTCGACGGTTCCCCGGGTGGTTCGCAGGGCGGTTTCCGCTCGGACGGCCCGCGCCGTGAGGACCGCGGCGGCTTCCGCAGCGACGGTCCGCGTCGTGACGACCGTGGTGGTTCCTCTTTCGACAGGCCCCGTGAGGACCGAGGCGGCTTCCGTTCCGACGGTCCGCGTCGTGAGGACCGAGGCGGCTTCCGCGCCGACGGCCCGCGCCGTGAGGACCGGGGCGGCTTCCGCGCCGAGCGGGACGGCTCCCGCGGAAGGCCCGGCTCCGACCGCCGCGGTGACGCGCCCTCCGGAGGCTCCCGTGGCCGTTTCGGCAGGACCGACCGCCGCGACGGCATCCAGACGATCGGCGGCGACCGTGCCGAGGCGTACGGCGAGCGCCGTACCTCCGACCGGAACCCGGCGGGTCGTTCCTCCACCGGCCGTTCCTCCACCGGCCGTGGCACCACCGGGCGGGCTCCCGCGGCCAAGGCGCCGCTGCGGCCCGGCACGATCGCGAACGACCGGTTCAAGACCGCCCGCCAGCCCAAGCGCGACCCCGACTTCTACGACCGCGACTACGTCGACGAGCGCGACACCACCGAGGTCCCGGACGGCATCCGGCTGCAGAAGGTCCTCGCCCAGGCGGGCGTGGCCAGCCGCCGGGCCTGCGAGGACATGATCGGTGAGGGCCGGGTGACGGTCGACGGCCAGACGGTGCGCCGCTTCGGCGCCCGGGTCGACCCGGCCAGGCAGGTCATCCACGTCGACGGCAAGCGCCTGCCGACCATGCCCGACCTCGTCTACCTCGCGATCAACAAGCCGATCGGCGTGGTCAGCACCATGTCCGACCCGGACGGGCGGCCCTCGCTGGCCGACTTCGTGGCGGACCGCACCGAGCGCCTGTTCCACGTGGGCCGTCTCGACACCGAGACCGAGGGCCTGATCCTGCTCACCAACGACGGCGAGCTGGCCAACCGCCTCACCCACCCGAGCTACGGCGTGCAGAAGAAGTACTGGGCCAAGGTGCCCGGCCGGATCGAGCGCGACCTCGGCCGCCGCCTGAAGAAGGGCATCGAGCTGGAGGACGGCCTGGCCAAGGCCGACTCCTTCACCCTGGTCCAGGAGCACGGCCAGCAGGCCCTGGTCGAGATCGTGCTGCACGAGGGCCGCAAGCACATCGTCCGCCGGATGCTGGAGGAGGTCGGTCACCCCGTGATCGACCTGGCCCGCATCGAGTTCGGCCCGGTCAAGCTGGGCCGCCTCAAGCCGGGCACGGTCCGCGCGCTGACCCTCACCGAGGTCGGGGAGCTCTACGCGGCCGTCGGGCTGTAACCTTCCTGATACGCGAGTCAGAACACGCCGGATCACCCCTCGGGGTGGTCCGGCGTGGGTCGATATGGAGGAACGGCGATGGTGCGGGCGATCCGCGGTGCGATCCAGGTCGAGGCCAACGACCGGGACGAGATCCTGTCCGGGGTCACCGAACTTGTCACCGAGGTGATGGGCCGGAACAGGCTCACCACCGACGACGTGATCAGCGTCATCTTCACGGCCACGACCGACCTCACCGCCGAGTTCCCCGCCCTCGCCGCCCGCAAGCTCGGCTTCCACGACGTCCCGCTGATCTGCGCCTCCGAGATCGACGTCCCGGGCTCGCTGCCCCGCGTGGTGCGGCTGATGGCCCACGTCGACGTCGACCGCCCCCGCCACGAGATCCAGCACGTCTACCTGCGCGGGGCCGTCGCCCTGCGCGTGGACATCGCCCAGTGACCTCCTCGTACGTCGTCACCACCCCCGAGGAGCGCGCGTGAGCGGTCTCGAGAGCGTCCTGATCGTCGGTACCGGGCTGATCGGCACCTCGATCGCCCTGGCGCTGCGCGAGCACGGCGTCACCGTCCACCTGGCCGACCGCGACGCCGCGTCCCTGCGGCTGGCACGGGAGCTCGGCGCGGGCGTGGAGTGGGACGAGGGGACGCGGGTGGACGTCGCGGTCATCGCGATCCCGCCGCACGCGGTCGCGGAGCGGCTCGCCGTCCTCCAGAAGGCCGGGGCGGCCCGGTTCTACACCGACGTGGCCAGCGTCAAGGTGCTGCCGCTCGGCCGGGCGGCCGAGCTGGGATGCGACCTGACGACCTACGTGGCCGGGCATCCGCTCGCCGGCCGCGAACGCTCCGGGCCCGCCGCGGCGCGGGCCGATCTGTTCCTCGGGCGCCCCTGGGCGCTCTGCCCGACCGAGGAGGCCTCGGCCGACGCGGTGGAGATCATGCACGGGCTCGTCAAGCTCTGCGGCGGCGAGGCCGTCAGGATCGGCGCCGAGGAGCACGACCGGGCCGTCGCGGTGGTCTCGCACGCCCCCCACGTGGCCGCCTCCGCGGTGGCCGCCCGCCTCGCGGACGCCCCGGCCGCCGCGCTCGGCCTGGCCGGGCCGGGGGTACGGGACGTGACCCGGATCGCGGCGAGCGACCCGGCCCTGTGGACCGGGATCCTGTCGGGCAACGCGCTGCCGGTGGCCGAGGTGCTGGAGGCGGTGGCGGCCGACCTGGCGGCCGCGGCGGCCTCGCTCCGGTCGGCCGCCGACCCCGCCGCCATGGCGTCCGTCACCGAGCTGCTGCACCGCGGCGTCGCGGGCACCGGTCGCATCCCCGGCAAGCACGGAGGCCCCCCGCGGGCCTACTCCACCGTCCAGGTGATCATCGGTGACCGTCCCGGTGAGCTGGCCAGGCTCTTCAAGGTGGCCGAGGCGGTGGGCGTCAACATCGAGGACGTGCGGCTGGAGCACGCCCCCGGCCTGCCGCTGGGAGCGGCCGAGCTCTGGGTGCAGCCCCAGGCGGTGCCCACGCTGAGCGAGGCCCTCCGCGAGCACGGCTGGCACCTGCCCTGAGGGCCGCTCGGGCCCTCCGGCGAGGGGGCTCGGGTTTCCCCGGGGGCGGCTTTGCGAGGGCCGGCCACCACCGTCCCCGGACGGGGGGCGGGCGCTCGATGCGCGGTTCCTTCCCGGCTCCCGGTAGCCTCGTACGGACAACTGAAGCGGGCTGCAAGGGAGAGGCGTCGTGACCGGACTGGTCGTCGCCATGGACGGTCCTTCGGGATCGGGCAAGTCGAGCGCGTCACGAGGGGTGGCGCGGGCCCTTGGGCTGCGTTATCTCGATACCGGTGCGATGTACCGGGCGATCACCTGGTGGATGCTCCAGCGGGGCGTCGACCTCGCCGACCCCGGCGCGATCGCCGCGCGGGCGCTCGACCCGGTCCTCACGCTGGGCACCGACCCGGACGCCCCCGCGGTGGCCGTCGACGGAGCCGACGCCGCCGGGCCGATCCGTACCGCGGAGGTCACCGCGGCCGTCTCGGCGGTCAGCGCGGTGCCGGAGGTACGGCGCCGCCTGGTGGCCCAGCAGCGTGAGATCATCGGCACGGGCGGGATCGTCGTCGAGGGCCGTGACATCGGCACGGTCGTGGCGCCCGACGCCGCGGTCAAGATCTACCTGACCGCGAGCGCGGACGCCAGGGCGCTGCGCCGTACGGCGGAGCTGAACGACACCACGGTGGAGGCGCAGCGGACCGCGATGGCCCGCCGCGACACCCTCGACTCGACCCGCGCGACGGCCCCGCTGGCCAAGGCGGACGACGCCGTCGAGCTCGACACCACGGCGCTGAACCTCGAAGAGGTCATCGCCGAAATACTGCGTGTGATTAAGGAAAAGGCGTGACCGGGGAATACGACGACGACAACGGCTGGATCGACGCGGAGCTCGCCGATCCGGGGACCGACGACAGCTCGACGAACGACGGGGGCGACCGGGACGAGGCGTACGACAACGCCCCGCAGCCCGTCGTGGCCGTGGTGGGCCGGCCCAACGTGGGCAAGTCCACCCTGGTCAACCGGATCATCGGCCGCCGCGAGGCGGTCGTGGAGGACGTGCCGGGGGTGACCCGCGACCGTGTCACCTACGACGCCACCTGGCGGGGACGCCGGTTCACGGTGGTCGACACCGGCGGCTGGGACCCGGACGCCACCGGCATGGCGCTGAAGATCGCCGAGCAGGCGCAGGTGGCGGCCGAGCTGGCCGACGTGATCCTGTTCGTGGTGGACGCCGTCGTGGGCGTGACCGACGCGGACGAGATCGTCGGCCACGTGCTGCGCGGGTCCGGCAAGCCGGTCATCCTCGCCGCCAACAAGGTCGACAACCAGCAGATGGAGCTGGAGGCCGCCGGGCTGTGGTCCCTGGGCCTGGGCGAGCCGCAGCCGGTCTCGGCGCTGCACGGCCGTTCCAGCGGTGACCTGCTGGACGTGATCCTGGAGAAGCTGCCCGAGACGCCGGAGCAGCGCTTCGGTGCCGAACGCGGCCCGCGCAGGGTCGCCCTGGTCGGCAAGCCGAACGTGGGCAAGTCCTCGCTGCTGAACAAGCTGGCGGGCTCCGAGCGGGTGCTGGTCGACCCCATGGCGGGCACCACCCGCGACCCGGTCGACGAGCTGATCGAGCTCGGCGGCAAGACCTGGCGGTTCATCGACACCGCCGGCATCCGGCGGCGCGACCGCGAGCTCAAGGGCGCCGACTTCTACGCGAGCATGCGCACCCGGGGGGCCCTGGAGCGCTCGGAGATCGCGGTGGTGCTCATCGACGCCAGCGAGGTGCTGACCGAGCAGGACCTGCGGATCATCTCGCTGGTGATCGAGTCCGGCCGGTGCATGGTGGTGGCGTTCAACAAGTGGGACCTGCTGGACGAGGACCGCCGCTACTACCTGGAGAAGGAGATCGACCGCCAGCTCGTCCGCGTACCGTGGGCGTTGCGGGTCAACATCTCCGCCAAGAACGGCTGGCACGTCGACCGGCTCGTCCCGGCGATCGAGAAGGCGCTGGACTCCTGGTCGACCCGGGTGCCCACGGCCCGCCTGAACGCCTTCCTGACCGACCTGGTGGCGGCCACCCCGCCACCGGTCCGCAGCGGCAAGCAGCCCAAGATCCTCTTCGCCACCCAGGCGTCGACGGAGCCGCCGAAGTTCGTGCTGTTCACCTCGGGCTTCCTGGAGGAGACCTACCGCCGCTTCATCGAGCGCCGGATCCGCGAGGAGTTCGGCTTCGCCGGCTCGCCCATCGAGGTGACGATGAAGATCCGCGAGAAGCGCCAGCCGCAGGGCAAGCGGAAGTAGTCCCCTCCGGGGGGCGATCCCGCGAACGAACGAACGACCCGGCCCCTGCCGGGTCGTTCGTTCGTCTCCGGGTGATCCGCGAGTGCCGGTCGCCCGCCCTCCGGTCGTCCGCAGGTCCATCGTCCGGTGGACTCCGGCGTCCGGTGAACTCCAGCGGGGCGGGGCTTACCTTCCGGGGGTCTCGCGCACCGGACCGGAGCCGGGCAGCAGCAGCGCGGTCAGCGCGCCCACCCCGCACAGGACGGCGGTGATCAGGAAGATCTCGCTGTACTCGGTGTGCAGCGCCGCCTTGATCGCCGCCTGGTACTCGGCCAGCCGGGTGGCGTACACGGCCGCGTCCACCCCGAACGGCAGGGGGGTGTCCAGGTCGGCGGTGAGGGACTGGAAGCGGTGGAAACCCCAGGCGGACAGGGCCGCGACACCGAGCAGCATGCCCATCATCCTGGCCACGACCACCGCGGCCGAGGACACCCCGTGCTGGGCGGCGGGGACGACGCGCAGCACCGCCGAGGAGATCGGCGCGATCACCAGGCCGAGGCCCAGACCGGCGACGACGAGGTCGACGTCCATCCGGTACCCGGCCGAGGCCAGGTCCAGCGGCCACTGGCCGATCCGCACGTACCCGGCCGCGGCCACCGCGAGCCCCGCCACGCACACCGCGCGCTCGCCGTACCGGCGGGAGAGGAACCCGCCCGCCACCGCGGCCACGGAGAGCGCGATCAGGAAGCGCGAGAGCACCAGGGCGCCGTCCAGGGCCGGCAGGTTCAGCAGCGTCTGCGCCGACAGCTGTACGTCGACCAGGGTGACCAGCAGCGCCGCGCCGGTCACGAAGGCGACCCCGAGCGTGGCGAAGAACGGGCGGCGCAGCGCCCCGGTCAGGTCGATCAGCCGGGTCCTGGCGCGCGCCTCCCAGACGGCGAACGCGGCACCGGACACCACCCCGGCGGCGATGGCGGGCAGGCCCCACGGCGGAAGGACGGCCCCGCCCGGGTCGGGGTTGTACAGCCCGACCACCAGCAGGCCCAGCGCGAGCGCCAGCAGCAGGCCGCCGACGACGTCGACGCGCTCGGCCTGGTCAGCGCCGTGGCCGTGGCGGGCCCGGTCGCGGGCGGGCGGCGGCACCGACCGCTGCACGGCGATCGCGGCCAGGGCCACCAGCGGAAGGTTCAGCCAGAAGATCGACCGCCAGCCGCCGAGCTGCACGCCGCCGAGCTGGAGGGTGGCCGGGACCAGCGCGGCCAGCGCGGCGCCGTACAGCGGGCCCAGCACGCTGCCGAGCTCCTGGGCCGAGCCCACCGCGCCGAGGGCCACCGGACGCTCGTCCTCCTCCCACAGGTCCCCGATCAGGGCCATGGTGATCGGCAGCAGCGCGCCGCCCGCGACGCCCTGCAGGGCCCGTCCCGCGACCAGCCAGGGCACGGTCTCGCCCAGCGCGGTGACGACCGAGCCCACGGCGAAACCGGCCAGACAGAGCTGGATGAGGGGGCGCCTGCCGTACCGGTCGGAGAGCCGGCCGAGCAGCGGCATGGCCGCGATGTAGCCGAGCAGGAAGCCGGTGACGATCGGGGTGGCCCGCTCCAGGTGGTTGAGCGGGACGTCGACGTCCCTGGCGATGTCGACGAGGACGGTGACCACGACGTACGCGTCCAGGGCGGCCAGCAGGACGGCGGTGCCGCCGACGCCGAGGGCGACCCGCCGCCTGGCCGCGGAGCCACGGCCCAGGGGGGCCGGGGAGGTGGGGGAGCCACTCCCGGAACCGTCGGCGCCACCCCCGGGCAGGGCGGAGCCGGTGAGGGAACCCTCGGGGGAGCCGAAGGAGCTGGGGGAGTCGGGGTCCGGGCGACGGTCCCCGGGGGCCCCGGGGGCGAGGTGGGACACCGTCACCCCGCCGGGGCGGTGATCTCGACCGGTACGTCGTAGTCGCCGAAGCCCACGATCACCTTGCCGCCGGTCAGCGGCAGGTCCGCCTTGATCAGCCGGGCGGTGGCCCGGTCCATCCACAGCGTCGCGTCGACGTTCTGCGCGATGCCGGGCACCATCGTGGCGAGCACCTGCTTGGAGAGGGTGGCCGTCACCCGGTAGACGTCGGCGCCGTCCAGGGTCTCGGCCGCCTGCGTCTTCGGGTTCTGCGCGGTGCCCAGGAGCTGCACCACGCCCCGGTCGGGGTCGAGGATGGCCGACGGGTCGTAGATCGCCGCCAGCTGGCTCCGTGACATCTTCTGGAAGCCGCCGGTCGCGCCCTTGAAGTGGACGGTCTCCCCGAGCAGCACGAAGCTGATCTCCTGCAGCGTGCCCAGCACGTCGACCTGGAGGGTGCCGTCCGCGTCACCGGTCCCCGTGAGGCGGCCGGAGGCCTTCTTGACCTGTACCGGCGGGGTGCCCTCGGTCTCCATCGAGAAGGTGACGGACTTCGCGGCGCGTGCCGCCTCCGCGGACTTCTTGACCAGTTCGGTACCGCTGGGAAGGGGCGCGGCCGTGGCGCCGGCTCCGCCTCCCCCGCTGCATGCGGTGATCAGGGAGAGCGCGGCGATCACCGCGGCGATGAGGATCCGGCGAGCAGGCATGGCCGGATCGTAGCCATCCCCCGGTCTACTCGTGGAGAACGGGGGGTATCGGTTTCGCGTCAGCGAATGCCCTTGAGGTGCTTGACCACGGGGGCGTACGCCGTCTCCAGCTCGATGAGCTGATCGTCGGTGAGCAGGTCGATGAAGTGCCGGCGCACGCTGCCGACGTGGTGCGGCGCGACCTTCTGGATGGTGGCCCAGCCGTGTTCGGTGAGCACGGCGAAGGTGCCGCGCCGGTCGTCGGCGCACGTCTCCCTGGCGACCAGGCCGGCGCTCTCCATCCGCGAGATCTGGTGCGACAGCCGGCTGCGGGACTGGATCGTGGCCTCGGCCAGGTCGCTCATCCGCATGCGGCGGTCGGCGATCTCCGACAGGTTCACCAGGATCTCGTAGTCGTTCAAGGAGAGCCCGAAGGGCTGTAACTCCCGGTCGAGGCGGTGTTCGAGAAGTTTGTGGGCGGCCAGATGGGCGCGCCATGCCCCCTGCTCGATCGGGGAGAGCCAGTGGGTCTCCTCACCGTCCACCGGTCGTTCACCCCTCTCGTCCACCGCTCCCGTGGCGCCGGTGGCCTCACCGGCCCCGGTGCTCTCGGTGGTCTCATCCCCCGGCCGACCACTCCGCTCGCCGGATGAGGCTTGCTTCACGGTCATAGATCAGAATCTACCTCACAGGATGCCGATCTTTCGTGGTCGCCGACATGGTGTTCCGGCGTCGATCATGTCGTGGATCACCGGATCCCATGGGCTCTGCCTGCCCGCTCGTTTCGTGTCATGTACGGATACGTATGGCGTCCCGCGGTGGTTCACGGCACCGCCGCCGGACGGGTCAGCGGGCGCACGTAGGGTGACCGCATGGGGGAGAACGCGGCGGGTACGGGTGCCGGGGCCGGGACCGGAGGGGGGACCGGGGGCGGGGCGGCGTCGGAGAGCCTGATCACGGTGGTCGTGGCGGGCCTGGCCAACCTGGCGATCGCCGTCGCCAAGCTGGTCGCCGGGCTGATCAGCGGCTCCTCGGCGATGCTGTCCGAGGCCGCGCACTCCGCCGCCGACACCCTCACCGAGGTGCTGCTGTACGTCGCGGTGCGCAGGGGCGGGCAGCCCGCCGACGCGCGGCACCCGTTCGGGCACGGCAGGGCCGGGTTCTTCTGGGGGCTGATGGCGGCCTTCGCCACCCTCGTCGGCGGGGCCGGGTTCTCCATCACCCACGGCGTGCACGAGATCGGCGCGGGCGAGAGGCTCAGCGATCTGACGATCTCGTACGTGGTCCTCGCGGTCTCGTTCCTGATCGAGGGGGTGTCGTTCCTGCGGGCCCTGGCGCAGGTGCGCGGCCAGGCCCGCCGGTACGAGGTGAGCCCCCGGCGGTACGTCACGAAGACCTCCGACACCGCGCTGAAGGCCGTGCTCTTCGAGGACGCCGCGGCCCTGGCCGGGCTGCTGATCGCCGGGGCGGGCCTGCTGGCCGCCGAGCTGACCGGCTCGTCCGTCTGGGACGGGGTCGCCTCCGTGCTGATCGGCCTGCTGCTCCTGTGGGTCGCGATCAACCTGATCCGGACCAACGTCTCGCTGCTGATCGGCCAGGCCGCGCCCGCGTCGATCGCCGAGCGGATCGGTGAGGAGATCCGGTCCATGCCCGAGGTCGAGAACGTGGTGGAGCTGCTGACCATGATGATGGGCCCGGGGGAGATCCTGGTCGCGGCCCGGATCGACTTCGTGGACGAGGCCACCGGGGCGAGCCTGGAACGGGCCGCCGACCGGGTGGAGGGCACGCTCAGGGAGCATTTCCCGCAGATCGTGCAGGTGTTCCTGGACCCCACCCCCGGCCTGGGTGCCCGGGAGAACCCGGACGCCGGAGACCGCTCGGGGACGCGCGACCGTTCGGGTGCCGGCCGTGACGGGCGGGGAGGGTGGGACGACCTGGAGAGCGGCGACGCCCCCGCGGACCCCGCGCCTCCGACCACGGACCGGCCCGTGAGGCCGCGCCGGTGACTGGACTGAGGAGCGAAGGAGCGAAGCGGATGAGCGACGAGGGAAGTCACCGGATAAGAGCGGCCTCACCGCGACGCGAAGCGTCGCCATAAGCAGGGCCTCACCGCGACGCGAAGCGTCGCCATCAACACAACCATTTCTCGATCTCGTCCGGGTGCCGGGGAAGACCCGAGGACAACATGTGGGCCCCGTCGGCGGTGATGACGAGGTCGTCCTCGATGCGCACCCCGATGCCGCGCAGTTCCGGCGGGAGCGTCAGGTCGTCGGGCTGTAGGTAGAGGCCGGGTTCGACGGTCAGCACCTGCCCCTCCTCCAGTACGCCGTCCAGGTAGACCTCGGAGCGGGCCCTGGCGCAGTCGTGCACGTCCATCCCGAGCATGTGGCCGCTGCTGCAGAGCGTGTAGCGCCGGTACAGGCCGCTGCCGGGTTCCATGGCCTCGTCCGCGCTGATCTTCAGCACGCCCCAGTCGTGCAGTCCCTCCGCGATGACCCGCATGGCCGCGCGGTGGAAGTCGCGGAAGCGCGCGCCGGGCCGCAGGGTGGCGATCGCCGCCTCCTGGGCCCGGTAGACCAGCTCGTAGACCTGGCGCTGGACCGGGTCGAAGCGGCCGGACAGTGGCAGGGTCCTGGTGATGTCGGCGGTGTAGAGGTGGTCGGTCTCCACGCCCGCGTCCAGGAGCAGCAGCTCGTTCTCGTTCAGCCGCCCGTCGTTGCGGATCCAGTGCAGCACGCACGCGTTCGCGCCGGAGGCCACGATGCTGTCGTAGCCGACCGCGTTGCCCTCCAGGCGGGAACGGAGCCCGAAGACCCCCTCCAGGTAGCGTTCGCCGCGCCGGTGCTCCAGGGCCGCGGGCAGCGCCCGTGCCACGTCCTCGAACCCCCGGACGGTCGCCTCCACCGCGAACCGGAGCTCGGCGATCTCCCACTCGTCCTTGATCAGCCGCATCTCGGACAGGAACGTCTCCAGTTCGGCGTCCCCGTCGTGGGGGGCGACGCGCCTGTCGACCGAGACGTCCACCCCGCGCAGCACCCGCGCGGGCCCGCCGAGCAGGTCGTCCAGCCGGTCGATCGGCGCGCAGGCGATCTGCAGGAGCGCCTCGGCCTCCGCCAGGTCGGGACGCCGTCCCACCCAGAACTCGCCGTGGCGGCGGTCGCGGTAGAACTCCTGGCCGGCCTCGCCGGGCGCCGAGCGCGGCGAGCGGGGGCGCAGGAACAGCACGGCCTCCCCGGAGGGTTCGACGACCAGCACGTCGTCGGGCTCCTGGCCGCCGGTGAGATGGGCGAACGCGGTGTGCGCCCGGAACCGGTGGTCGGAGTCGTTGCTGCGCGTCGTGAGCGTGCCGGAGGGGATGACGAGCCGTTCGCCGGGGAACCGGGCGGCGAGCGCGGCGCGGCGCTTGGCGGTGTAGGAGACCTGCGGAAGCGGCGCCAGGTCGTCGCGGTGGGTGTCGGCCCAGCCGGTCGTCATGAACGCGGCGAGTGCGTCGGAGACCGGCAGGTCGTGGCTACCGATATTGAGCTTTTGGGTCATTTTGTCCCCGGGAGCGAAGGTCTGCGTGTGCCGTCCACGCTAACCGGAGCGCCACGGCCGCGCATCCCCGGTGATGCACGACCGCGACGCGGCCCGTTCCCCGATCCGTACCGGACGGCCCGTTCCCGATCCGTACCCGGAACCGTGCCCGGCCGGTGCCCGTCCGACGGCCTGATCGGCCTGATCGGCCGATCCGGCCGGTCCGGTCGGCGCCCGGCCGGGGCCCGCCGGTCAGCCGACCGGCACCTGGTACTCCTTGGCCAGGTCGGAGGTGGCGGCCTCCTTGAAGATCTTCGCGCCGCCCAGGGCCTCCTTGTCCGGCTTGACGACGTACGACAGCAGCGAGGCGGGCCTGTCGAACGAGGTGAAGTCCATCACGGCGCCGAACTCCTCGCCCCAGGCCGACTGGCTGCGGTGCGCGGCCACCACGCCGGCCCGGCTCAGGTCCTTGTTCTCGCAGGCCTTTCTGAGCGCGTCGACCACGATCGCCGCCGACGAGTAACCGGCGGCCACGCCGCTGTCGATCGCGGTGTCGGGGTACTTCGCGGCGTAGTCGGCGGCCAGCTTCTTCATGGCGGCGTTGTCGGCGCTGATCGGCGTGCCCGCGGTCATGAAGTAGAAGTCCTTCAGCAGCGCGGGCCCGGCCGGGGTGGGCAGCAGCTGCGGGGAGTAGGCCGAGTTGCTGCCGACGAACGGCACGTCCATGCCCTTGGCCAGCGAGACACCGACGAGCGAGGCGGTCTGCCGGGGCCCGACCGAGACCAGGATGGCCTTGACGCCCTCGGCCTTGAACGCCGCGACCTGGGCGCTCATGTCCTGGTCGGTGGCCTTGATCTTCTGCTCCACCAGGGTGAGCCCGAGCTTGCCGGTGGCGAACTTGGACCCGTTCAGCGCGCTCTCGCCGTAGTCGCCCTCGAAGTACAGGTGGCCGATCTTGTCCCCGGACTTGACGCCCTTCTCCTTGGTCAGGAAGTCGACCGCGTTGATCATGTCGATGTCGTACGTCGTCCCGGTGACCTGGATCGGCTTGCTGCCCAGCAGCGCGGTCGCCCAGGCCTGCGGGATGGTGAGCATCTGGTCGGCCTCGAGGCGCTGCTTGATGGCGTTGACCATCGGCGAGCCCACGACGTGGGCCAGCGCCACCGTCCGGGGGGCGATCTCGGTGTAGGTCGCGACCGCCTTCTGCGCGTCGTAGCCGTGGTCGCGCACCAGGGCCTCCAGCTGCCGCCCGCACACGCCCCCGGCCGCGTTCGCCTGCTCGAAGTACAGCTGCTGGGACTGGGTCAGGCTCTTGCCGAACGAGGCGTACGGGCCGGTGAGGTCGGTCATCAGACCGAGAGTGATCTTGTCCGCGGTGACGCCGGGACCGGTCTTCACACCGTCCCCCCCGACGGCGGAGGGGGCGGCGCCCCCGCTGCCCCCGGTGGCCTTCTCGCTGGCGCACGCGGTGACGGCCAGGGCCAGGACGGCGAGCGCCGCCATGCGCCGGACCGGGGTTCTCGAGTTTCGCATGTGATCAGTTCCTTGGGTCGGGGGACGGGGCGGGAGAGGGGGACAGCGGGGCCTGCCTCGCGGGTGCGGCGGTGCCGGCCCGCCCTCGCAGGGCGAGACCGGCCCGCCTGGCGAGGCCGAGCAGCCCGCCGGGCAGGAAGAGCACGATGACGACGACGGCGGCGCCGTACAGGATGCGGGCCGCCTCGGCGGGGGAGACCCCACCGGATCCAGGCTCGGCCACCAGCGGCAGGGCGTCGCTGTAGCGGCTGAGCACCTGCGGGAGCATCGAGATGAAGAAGGCGCCGATGACCGCGCCCGCGACGGAGCCGAGCCCGCCGATGATGATCATCGCGAGGTAGTCGAGGGAGAGCAGCAGGCCGAAGTAGTCCGGTACGGTCCGCTGGAAGACCAGGGCGACCAGCACCCCGGCCAGCCCGGCGTACATCGACGAGAGCACGAACACCCCGGCGCGGTAGCGCGCCACCGGCACGCCCATCACCCCGGCGGCGATCTCGTGGTCGCGGATGGTGTTCATGGCCCGTCCGGGCCTGCCGCGCAGCACGCCGCGGGCGAACAGCGCCGCGCCGGTCAGCAGGACCAGCCCCAGGAACCAGAGCCGTTCCAGCGCCCCGAACGGCACCTGGGCGATCACCAGCTCGGGGGTGTCGGCGAAGACGAGCCCGAACAGCTCCATCGGCGGCACCGGGCGCCCGTTGTAGCCGCCCGTCACGGGTTCGGCGTTGAACAGCACGTGCTGGCCGACGAAGATCAGCGCCAGGGTCGCGATGCCCAGGTAGGCGCCCTTCAGGCGGCCGGCGATGGGGCTGAACAGCCCGCCGGCCGCGCCCGCGGCCACCACCGCGAGCAGCGCGGCCAGGGGGGTGGGCAGGCCCAGGCCGCCGAGGGCGTGCGCGCCGCCCTCGGGCTCGGAGGAGAAGTAGACGTAGGCGTACGCGCCGACCGCGAGGAAGAACGCGTGGCCCATGGACAGCTGGCCGGTGGCACCCGTCAGCAGGTTGATGCCGATCGCCCCGATCGCGGCCGACATCGCGAAGAGACCGGCCTGCAGCCAGAAGCCCTCCAGGTAGAACGGCACGGCGACCGCCACCGCGGCCAGCGCGACGCAGGCGAGGATGACCTTCTTAGACACGCGCCAGCTCCCTCGTCCCGAACAGCCCCGCGGGGCGGATGAGCAGGACCACGATCATCACGAGGAACGGGGCGACGTCGCCGATGCCCCGTCCCAGGAAGGCCAGGTCGTTCTGGTAGCCGCTCATCATGGCCTCGGTGACGCCGATGATGAGCCCGCCGGCCAGTGCCCCGGTGGTGGAGTCCAGGCCGCCGAGGATCGCCGCGGGGAACGCCTTCATCGCCGCGAACGTGGTGCTGCGGTCCAGCCCGGGGGTGGGGAAGACGCACAGGAAGAGCGCGGCGACCGCGGCGAGCGCACCCGCCACGGCCCAGGCCCCCATCGAGACCCGCCCGCGCCGCACGCCCATCAGCGCGGCGGTCTCGGAGTCCTCGGCGGTGGCCCGCATGGCGATGCCCCAGTTGGTGTACTTGAAGGCCAGCAGGAACGCGGTTATCAGGGCGGCGGCCACTCCCAGGGCGACCACCCGGGTCTGCGCGACGCTGACCTCCCCCAGGTGCAGCACCCGGTCGCGCCACGGGTCGCCCA
Organism: Streptosporangium sp. NPDC050855; assembly: GCF_044456585.1. Lineage (NCBI taxonomy): Bacteria > Bacillati > Actinomycetota > Actinomycetes > Streptosporangiales > Streptosporangiaceae > Streptosporangium > Streptosporangium sp. NPDC050855. The sequence continues at coordinate 44,901 of NZ_JBITFY010000012.1, read as the reverse complement.
GGGCGAGCACGTCGGTGCCGATCCGCCGGGTCAGCTCGGTGACGAGCACGATGTCGACGCCGATCGTCACGATCGCCAGGACGCTGTGCGAGGTGACGTTCGCCCGGCGGATGATGAGGAACTCGATCAGCGCGCCCACCACGGCCGCCACGGTGACGCCCAGCGCCAGGGCCGCCCAGAAGCCGACCGACGGGTGCAGCTTGGCGACCACGAAGCCGCCGACCAGCAGCAGCGAGGCGTGCGCGAAGTTCACCACCTCGGTCGCCTTGAAGATGATGACGAAGCCCAGGGCGATGAGCGCGTAGACGGCCCCGACGGAGATCCCGTTCACCAGGAGCTCAAGAAAAGTGATCATGAAGTGACCCCTCCGGTCCCGTCCGCGCCGTCGATGCCGTCGATGGTGACGCTCTCGGCCGCCGCGCCCAGGTAGGCGCGGACGACGCCGGGGTCGTTCTGCACCTCGGCGGGCGTCCCGTCGGCGATGCGCCTGCCGAAGTCCAGGACGGTCACCGCGTCGGCGAGCCGCATGACCATCCCCATGTCGTGCTCGACCAGCAGGATCGAGATGCCGAGGCTCTCGCGCACCGCCATGATCAGCTCGGCCATGTCGCGCCGCTCGCCGCCGTTCATCCCGGCCACCGGCTCGTCCAGCAGCAGCAGCCGCGGCTCCATGCACAGGGCCCGGGCCAGCTCCACGCGTTTCTGCACCCCGTACGGCAGGAGCCCGACCGGGGTGGCGAGCCGCTCGGCGAGCCCGACGAACGTGGCGATCTCGGTCACCCGTTCGCCGTGCGCGGCGGCCTCGCGGCGGGCCGACGGCAGCCGCAGCCCGGACGAGACGAACCCGGCGCGGGTCAGCCGGTGACGGCCGAGCATGAGGTTGTCGCGTACCGACAGGTGCGCGGAGAGCGCGATGTTCTGGAAGGTGCGCGCCACGCCCAGGGCGGCGATACGGTGCGGGGCCAGCGCGGTCAGCTCGGCGTCGCCGAACCGCACGCTGCCCGAGGTGGCGCGGTAGACGCCCGACAGCACGTTGAAGCAGGTCGACTTGCCCGCCCCGTTGGGCCCGATCACCGCGTGCACGCTGCCCGGCTCGACGGTGAAGCCGACCGCGTCCAGCGCGGTGAGCCCGGCGAACCGCACCGTGACGTCGCGGACCTCCAGCCGGGGGACGGAGTCCTCCATACCGCCTGGTTGGTATGTCGTGCTCACGCCGGTTCCCCCGCCCGTCCCGGTCGCCTCGGTCACGACGACCACCTCGCCAGGACCGGGCGGGACGACGCGGCGGCCCGGCCGGTCGCGGGCAGTTCCTCGGGGGCGTCCTCGATGCCCAGGTAGCGGCGGCGCACCTCGTCGCTGGCGGCGAGCTCGGCGGCCGGTCCGGAGAGCACCACCTCGCCCACCTCCAGTACGTAGGCGTGCGAGGCGAGCGTCAGGGCCATCGCGGCGTTCTGCTCGACCAGCAGGACCGTGGTGCCCCGGGCGTTGATCTCACGGACGGTGTCGGCGATCCGGGCGGCCATCATCGGGGCCAGGCCGAGGGTGGGCTCGTCCAGCAGGAGCATCCTGGGGGAGGCCATCAGCGCCCGGCCGATGGCGAGCATCTGCTGCTCGCCGCCGGACAGCAGCCCGGCGCGCTGCCCGGCGCGCTCGGCCAGGACAGGGAAGAGCGTGAGCACCTCCCGCCTGGCCTCGGCCGCGGCGCGCCGGTCGGGAGCGCCGAGCGCGCCGGCCCGCAGGTTCTCCTCCACGGTCATCCGGGCGAACACCCGCCGTCCCTCGGGAACCTGGACGACGCCGCCGGCCACCACCGACGAGGTGGCGGCCCCGGACAGGCGCTTCCCGCCGAAGGCGATCTCGCCGGAGGTGATCCCGCCCCGGTGGAACCTCAGGGTGCCCGACACCGCGCGCAGCAGGGTGGACTTCCCCGCGCCGTTGCCGCCGAGCACCGCGACGACCGAGCCGCGCGGGACGTCCAGCGAGACACCCCGCAGGGCAAGGACCGGGCCGTAGCTCACCGCCAGATCCCTGACGACCAGCCCGGAGTCCCCGGGCGGGCGAGGGTCGTGCACGTCCATGTTCTGCCTCCTGACAGCCGATGAACGCACCCAACCGAGGCGGTTCACCGGCGTCCAGAGGCGGGCGTGAAGTCGGGGCGGGCGCCCAGGCCGGACGGGTGCGGGTTGTGCACCGGCACAACCCCTCATCACGAAACAGAACAGAACCTTGTTCCGTACGTGTTCTGCTGACACCATCACCGGATGGGGACCCGGCCCGTCACCGACGACGAAGTACGCAGGATCATGCGGCTGGCCGCTCGCAGGCTGCTGCTGAGACTTCCCGAGCTGACCGACGAACTCGTCGCCAAGATCCGCGACACCGACGAGGCCTATCGCCGGATGGTACCGACCGACGACCACTGGCAGAGCGTGTACGAGGCGATGCGCGACGGCATCGGAGCCATTCTGCTCCCCAGGCCGGAACGGCGCGACCTGCCCCAGGCGGAGAAGACCGCCCGCCGCAGGGCCGAGCAGGGCCTGCCCATGGACTCACTGCTGCGCAGCTACCGCCTCTCGGCGCAGGTGATGTGGGACGGACTCATCGACGTCGTCGCCGAGGAGGACTCCGACAGCCTGCCCGTGCTCATCCGCAGCGCCACCAAGGTCTGGCACGCCATCGATCGGCAGGCCATCGCCGCCGCCGAGGCCTATCGAAGACGGGAGGCCGAGATGTTCGGCCGCACAGCCGAAAGGGTCCAGTCCCTGCTGGACGCGCTCCTGGAGGACCGGGCCGACGCCGCCCTGGTCCGCAGCGCCGCCGCCGCGCTCGACCTGCCCGAGCTGGGCCGGTACGCCGTCGTCATCACCCGGCTGCCCGGCCGGCACGACCACGGCGACGACGAGCCTCGGCCGACCTCGCTGGGCACGATGCGGCTGCTGTGGCGGATGCGCCCCGACTACGAGGTCTCGGTGGTGCTGCTGCACGAGGCAGGCATGGACGACCTGGCCGGAGAGCTGCGCCCGCACGTCACCGGCTGCGCCGGGATCAGCCCGGTCGTCGAGGGGCTGGCCGAGCTGGGCCGCGCCCGGCGGCTCGCCGAGCTGGCCCTGCGGACCTGCGTGGGCGACGGCCCGGAGATCGCCCGGCTGGAGGACCGGCTGCCCGCCGCGCTCGTGGTCAGCCAGCCCGAGCTCGCCGGCCATCTCAGCGGGGCCGTGCTCAGCCCCATCCTCGCCCTCGACCAGGCCGACCGCGAGGTGCTGCTCGGCACCCTGGAGGCGTGGCTGCGCTGCGAGGGCTCGGCCATGCGCGCGGCCGGGCAGCTCTACTGCCACCGCAACACGGTCTTCAACCGCATCCGCCGCATCGAGCAGCTCACCGGGCGCTCGCTGGCACGCCCGCTGGACATCGTGGAGCTCACCCTGGCCCTCGACGCGGTACGGCTGCTACCCGTAACGTAACAATCACACCCTTTGCTCCTTCGGACGCTTAGCCCGAGGCTCGATCGGGCAAAGGAAAGGGATACCCGCGCCAGGCGAACCGAGGTGGTGTCGATGCTGATCGGTACGATTCTGCAAGGCAAGGGGACGCAGGTGGCGACCGTGCGCCCGGACGCGACGGTCACAGAGCTCCTGGCCGTTCTGGCCGGGAACAACATCGGCGCCGTGGTGGTGTCCGAGGACGGCGAGTCGATCGCCGGCATCGTCTCCGAGCGCGACGTGGTGCGGCGGCTGCACGACCGCGGCGCGGGCGTGCTGGACGACGCGGTCTCGTCCATCATGACGACCGAGGTCCGTACCTGCCCTCCGGACGCCGACGTCGAGGACCTGCGCCAGACCATGACCACGCACCGCATCCGGCACGTGCCGGTCGTCGACTCCGGCCGGCTGGCCGGGATCGTGAGCATCGGCGACGTGGTCAAGAGCTCGATCGAGGCCCTGGAGAGCGAGAAGGCCTACCTGGTCGACTACCTCCAGCACTGATCCCGCGGCCCGTAGCGCCCGTCCCGGGCACGGCCGGCCGGGACGGGCCCGCGAGCGGTCCACGAGCGGTCCACGAGGGCCCCTGGCCGGTCCGCGGCAAGGCCCGCAAGGCCGCCGGGGCACGGAGACGACGAACGGGCCCGGCGCCTCGCGCCGGGCCCGTCGCACGTGCTGCTCCGCCCCTACTGCACGGTGATCCTGTCGACCTCGATGGTCACGCCCTTGACCTGCGGTGTCGACGTGCCCGTCGTCACCGTCCCGGCCCCGGGACTGACGCCCTTGATCTTCATCGTGTAGCTCAGGGTGCCGCCCGGAGCGCCGGGCGTGCTGGTCACCCGGAGGTCCTGGGTCGGCGGGCCGCTGATCTGGCCGCCGGCCGTGCCTTCGGCGTTCTCGGCGCCCACGGTCAGGCCGTAGCCCGCCGGGGGGTCACCGGGCAGGTTCTCCGGGTCGTAGGTGTAGGTGATGTCCTCGGTCCCGTTGAGCCCGATCCACTGCTGGAACACCTTGGTGTCGGTGGTGCCGTACGGGTTGACCCGCCACTCGACGACGAGCCAGTCGCTCACGCCGTCGGTGAGGGTCCCGACGTAGACGCCCGGCGTGCCGGTGCCGTCCAGGTCGGTCCAGTACGGGGCCAGCACGTTGTTCGGGGGCGCCGGATCGGGGAGGGTCTGCGGCTGGAACGAGATGTCGGTCGCTCCCGCGCTGCCTCCGGCGATCGTGTACCCGTTGGAGACGACGCCGATCCTGGTGTAGGTCCTGCCCGCGTACTGGAAGGCGGGAACGGTGAAGTTGAGCGCCTGCTCGTCACCGATCGGCGTCGGGGCGATGCCGAAGGCGTCGAGGGGCAGGTACGGTGCGGGGCCGGTGCCCGGGGCGATGCCCGGCCTGTCCGGCTGCCTGGCCGCCAGGGTGGTCTTGGCCGTCGCGATCTGGGTGCCGATCTTGGCGGCGCCGGTGACCGAGTTCAGCCGCAGCTTGGAGTCCAGCGTGCTGACCGCGGTGACCTCGGCGTCCTCGAGGGTCTCGTTCTTCACGGTGACCGTGCAGGTGGACTCGCCGGTGTTGCGCGCGATGGTGGCCGGGACGCAGGTCTGGTCCACCGGGATGGCGCCCTCCTTGCGGAAGAACGCGACCGGCAGGTGCAGTTTGCGGGAGCCGCCGACCTGCTTGAGGTCCACCTGGCCGAAGTACTGGCCCTCGGGCAGGTCCGGAGCGGTGATGACCACCTTGAACGTGGCGGTCTTGCCCGGCTTCACGCTCAGCAGCGGCGGCAGCACCGTGATGTTGGCGCCGCTGACGGTCTTGCCCGTGGCCGTGAAGATGAGCGTCTTGTCCGTGACGTTGGTGACCTTCCGCTCGGCGGTGATGAGACCCGGCATGATCGGGGCGTTCACCGACGGCAGGTTCAGGTCGATGCGGTTCAGCGGGTCGGCGGCCGAGGCCGCGAAGTTCGCGCCGGTCTCGTCCAGGGTGAGGCCGGGGTCGCCGGCCTTGGTCAGGTCGATGCGGCCGCCGCCGGTGTCGAACGGGTCGGCCGGGGTGACGCGGTCCTGCTTGGTGACCGAGGTCTTGGCCGTCGTCTCCAGCGCGGACTTCACCTGGCCGGGGGTCCAGTCCGGGTGCAGCGCGAACAGCAGCGCAGCCGAGCCCGCGACGTGCGGCGACGACATCGAGGTCCCGGAGATGGCCTGGTACAGGTTGCCCTGCGGGCCACCGGCCGGGTCCTCCAGGGTCGGCGTCTGACCGGCCAGGATGTGCAGGCCGGGAGCGGTGACGTCCGGCTTGAGGAAGTCGCCGCCGGGGCCGCGGGAGGAGAACGTGGTGATCGCGTCGCCCTGCCAGGTCGTCTTGGTGCCCTGGGTGAACGAGGCCGTCGCTCCGGGGTTGGCCGTCAGGAACGCCAGCAGCGCGTCCCCCTCGGGCTTGTCGATGTGCACCGACGGGAGCCAGTGGTTGTCGGTCATCACGTCGAGCGGGCTGGAGTTGTACAGGATCATGCCGGCCGCGCCGCCCTGCTTGACGTTGTAGCCCTTCATGACCCGGCCGGGGCCGCGCTCGCAGACGACGATCTTCCCGGTGAACAGCCCGGCGGGCGCCGGGGCCTCACAGAGCGGGTCGGAGTACGGCGGCGCCGAGGCGAGCACCAGCGGCAGCGGCGTGGGCAGGCCGGGCGTGATGGAGGCGCCCTTGAGCGTGGCCGTCGCGCCGCCGGAACCGGCCAGCGTGATGGTCGACTGGAAGGTCCTGGTCTGGGTGGAGGCGGCCACCGTCGTCACCCACGGGGAGACGTGGTTGACCGTCGCCGCGCCCGGCCCGGCGTTGCCCGCCGAGGCCGACACGAGCACGCCCGCCGCGTACGCGTCCAGGAAGGCCAGCTCCACCGGGTCGCTGTAGGGGGAGGTGCCGCCGGAGATCGAGAAGTTGATCACGCGGACGCCGTCGAGGATGGCCCGGCCGACCGCCTGGGCGGAGTCGGAGGGGAAGCAGCCCTCGACGCCGCAGACCTTGTAGACCGACACGTGCGCCGCCGGGGCGATGCCGTGGATCGGTCCGCGGCTGATGCCCAGCGGGTTGGCGTCGGCCACCGGGCCGCCCGCCGAGGTGGTCGCGGTGTGGGTGCCGTGGCCGTTGGAGTCGCGGGCGCTGTCGGGGTAGACCTCGCCGGGGTAGATCGCGTTGTAGGTCTCCAGGAACGGCGCGCCGCCGATGACCTTCCGGTTACAGGTGAACGGGTCGGCCGCGGGGGTCAGCGGGTTGTCGCCGAAGTCGCAGACGCGCGGGGTGCCGTCCTTGGTCGGAGGCACGGCGGGCAGCGTGCCCGGGTCGGCGAACTGGGGGTGCTCCGGCCAGGCACCGGAGTCCAGGATGCCGACGACCACGCCCTTGCCGGACGAGGAGCTGCCGCCCAGCTTGTTGTAGATCGAGGGCGCGCCGATGAACTCCGGGCTGGAGTCGGTCAGCAGCTGCTCGGGCTTGTCCTCCTGGACCGCGGCCACACCGGGAAGCCTGAGCAGGGCCGCCGCCTTGTTGGCGGGCAGGCGCAGCGCGATGCCGCCGTAGACGGTCCGCAGCTTCTGGCCCGCCTTGGCCGTGGGAACGTTCCTCGCCAGCGCGGCCAGGAAGCCGTTCTCCACGTCCTCGATGTGCTTCTGGTACTTCTTGGCGTCGCCGCTCTTGACGTCGAGTGCCCTCCCGGTCTTGGCCGGGCTCGTCGCCGGAAGCCCCTTCAGGCCACCCTGGTAGGCGGCGAAGGAGTCGTAGTCGAGCTTCACCATCACGTTGACCGTGGCGCCCGAGGTGGACTTCAGCAGCCCCTCGTCACTCCGGGCGAGCCTGCCGGTCGGGGACTTCGCGCCCTGTACCGGCTCACCCCCGGTCAGGGGGGTCGCCGTCCACTTGGTGGACGGCGTGGGGGTGGGGGTGGGATCGGCGTTCGCCGGCGGCGCCATCGCCGCGACGAGCCCGACGCCGGCGGCGAGCACCGCCACGCGCCTGATCCTCGGTAAGTGGGGCTTCCTGGTCAACGGACCTCCCTGTTGGAACGTGAACAGCTCACGCGGCAGGGAGGGGGGACGGTCACCCGCGTGCCCGGGGCAGGGCATGCCTGGCAAGGCCTCGACCCTCCCCGTCGGGTGACGCGACCGGCCGCCCACGAGGAGCGGCCGATCATCAGAGGGAGCCTAACCAGAGAGGATTTATTTGCCTAGATCGTGAAATTGACACAATCAACCAATTAATTGGTCAGATTTCAGTGCAGACTCCTGCGGGGTTCCGGGAGAACGTGTTCGGGCTTGATGAGAGCCTTTTGTGTCGCTTTTGTCCGAGCGTGCGCCTGTACCGCGATTTCGGCCGGGTTCCACGTTCCCGTCCTTGGCGGACGCACGGTCCACGGCGACCGGGAAGGCCCGCAGCGCCGTCCGCGCCGTCCGCGCCGTCTACGTCGTCTACGTCGTCCACGTCGTCCACGTCGTCCACGTCGTGCCCGCGGGTCCGCCCCCCGCCCGCGCCGGTCTCGCGGGCCGTACGCCACCTGTCCGTGACGGCTCGCAGGCCGTACCCTGGAGGGCGCCGGTCTTCCGCCGGCATCGGTGTCACGTCCGGCCCCCGGGCCTGGCGGTGAAGGGGACGGTGTGAAGCTCAAGCTGGATCTGCACCCCATCTACAACCGGGGCGGGGAGATCGACAAGGCGTTGCGGGGCGTCATCGACGAGGCCATCAGGAAGAAGGCCACCGAGGTCGAGATCATCCCCGGCAAGGGCTCGGGCCAGCTCAAGAAGAAGGTCCTGCGTTTCCTGGAGCAGAAGGAGATCAAGGCCCTCTACCACCGCATCGACAAGGACGCCAAGAACCACGGCCGGCTCTTCGTCTACTTCCGCTACAAGTAGGAAGGACGGGTCTCCGGCCCGCGGAGACCCGTCGTGAACCGCGTCCGACCCGGGTTCCTCGTCCCTCCGGGTCTCATCGAGTCGCGGGCGATTCCGTTGTGACGTGCCCCGCGTGTGCCCTGCGCGGCAGCGTGATGAGGCTCTGCTGAGTACCGGTCTTCAGGGCAGAGACCTGTCAGTGCTGCGCAACGTACGGCTCCCACAGAGCGCCGAGCACCGCCACGGCCGCGAAGGCGATGAGCTGCACGACCACGATGCCGTTACGTCGGCGCCGCCAGGCGGCAACCACGGTAACGATCAAGATCAGGGCCACGACTGCGAAGGAGCCGTAGGCGACGGTGGAGCGAAAGGCCATCTCCGCCTGCCACTGCGCGGGAGAGGGGTCTCCGCCCGAGCAGAGCACGGTGGCGCCGTCGCACAGCACGCCCCGGTTGCGTGCCCGGTCGATGGCGAACCCCGCAGCCGTCAACAGAGCCACGTCCCCGATCAGGACCGCGACACTGGCGCCGATGCGCCCGGTCAAGTCGTCCGTCTTCACGGGCAAAGCCTAGAGGCCGCGCGGATCCGGCGTGTATCCCGGAGCCGGTCGTCGTCCCCGTCCCCACAGTCCGAGCCGACGCCGACAACTTCATCGCGGCGGCGATCAGGTGCGTCACACCGTCGTAGTCGGCCGGAGGTCGTTCGCCGGACTCCTCCGGGGGCCGGGATCGACGACGGTGCCGTGGAGCACGTCCACACCGGCCCGACGCGTGCCGATGGCCGCGGTTCCGGGCCGAACCGTGTCGGATGCCGGGATCAGGCGCGGAACATCGACAGGCGAGCCGTGCAGAGGGTCTGCTATCCCCGCCCGAGCCGCGGCAGCGGCGATGGCCGAGCCGGACTCCGCCCCGGCGGTCAGGGGCGGGGCGTGGCCCGCGGCGGGTCCTGCTCCTCGGCCGTGTCGTAGAGGTCGCGGGCGCGGTGGACGGCCTCGATGTGGGTCTCCGCCCAGGTCTTGATGGCCCGCTGGATCGGGAGCAGGCTGTGGCCCAGCGGGGTGAGCTCGTAGTCGACGCGCGGCGGGATCGAGGCGGTGACGGTGCGGCCGACCAGGCCGTCGCGTTCGAGCTTGCGCAGGGTCTGGGTGAGCATCTTCCGGCTGGCCCCGGCGACGGTCCGCGCGAGCTCGGCGTGCCGGAGCGGCCCGTCGGCCAGCGCGTCGACGATCAGCGTCACCCACTTGTCGCTCAGCGTCGCGAGCACCTCGTGCCCCGGGCACTCGGCGAGGTCGGCGTTGTACTCCTGCCGTGTGATCTCGCGCTTCTGCGCGGCGCTCAGGGTCACGGTGGGTTCCTCCGGGTACTCCAGGCACTCGCAAGTGCCTTCTTCCCGGGGCCAACCACCGCTGCCTAGCGTTCATTCCGTGAACAACTCCATGACATCGATCGTCGTCCGCACGCCCGGGGGCCCGGAGGTCCTCGAACTGGCCGAGGGCCCGATTCCCGAGCCCGGGCCGCGTCAGGTGCTGGTGCGGGTCGAGGCCTCCTCGCTCAACCCCATCGACCTGTCCGCCCGCGCGGGACGCCTCATCGCCGCGGGCCTGATGCCGCCGATGCCCCGGTTCGGGCTCGGCTGGGACGTCGCCGGGCACGTCGACGCCACCGGGCCGGGAGCCACCCGCTTCCGGGTGGGGGACCCGGTCGTCGGGCTGCGGGACCTGCTGTTCGCCGGGGGCGCGCACGCCGGGTACGTGGTGCTGGACGAGCAGGCCCTGGCGCCCGCCCCGGTGTCCGTCCCGCTCACGGACGCGGCCACCCTCCCGCTGAACGCGCTGACCGCGGACCGAGCCCTCGACCTGGCCGGCCTGGAACCGGGCTCGACGCTCCTGGTCACCGGCGCCTCCGGTGGCGTCGGCGGCTTCGCGCTCCAGCTCGCGGCGCTGCGCGGGCTGCGGACGATCGCGCTCGCCCGCCCGCACGACGCCGGCCGGGTCCGCGCCCTGGGCGCCGACGAGGTCGTCACCTCCTCCGACGACCTCGGGCCCGTGGTGCGCGGGATCGTCCCCGGCGGTGTGGACGCGGTGATCGACGCCGCGATCCTCGGCATCACGGCGCACCAGGCGCTGCGCGGCGGCGGCGTCTTCGTCGCGCTCGTCGCCCCGTTCGCGCCGCCCCCGATCCGGGGCACCCGTGTCGTCGTGCAGGAGGTCCTCGCCGACGGGAACCGGCTCGCCGAGCTGGCCGGGTACGTCGACGACGGCGTCCTCACCCTCCGGGTCGCGCACACGCTCCCACTGGAGCGCTCGCGCGAGGCGCACGAGCTGCTGGAGAAGGGCGGTGTCGGCGGCCGGATCGTCCTCACCCCGTGACCGGCGGACCGGCCGGTCCTGGCGAAGTCCGGCCCGTGCCATGATCCGGACATGGCGGACGACCGCGTGAAACCGGCCCGGAAGGGGAATGCTCACAGGGATCCCCAACCGAACCGAGGAGGCCCGACGTGGTGTGGGTCCTGCTGCTCATGCTGGGCGCGATCGTCCTCGGGGCGATCGCCATCGTGGTCAAGGCCCTGAAATGGCTGCTGATCATCGCTGCCGTCATGTTCGTCGCCGGTCTGGTGGCCGGCTGGGCGCAGCGGCGCACGAGGGGTGATGGAGGCGGTCTCGCCTGAGGGGACGTCCCGGCCGGGCGCGCCGGGCGTTTCCGGGGGCCGAGGCCTCTGAGCGGTGAGGACGCCACTTTTGCGGATCGACGGCGGGCCTGGTCGTACGGCACCATTATGTGACGCATGACGGCAATGTCCTCTCCGGTGATCGGTACGGCCGATCGGCAGGTCACGCAGCGCGGCGGGATCCTCCGGCCGGGGGACGGCCCGATCCTCGCGTGGACACGCCCGTGGAGACCATCGCCTCCCCGCATACCCTCACGGCTCCTCTGAAAGGCCCCCTATGACCGATCTCAATGCACTTCTCGCCCAGCGCGCCGAGCTGGACCGCCAGATCGAGGAACTCCAGTCCGGCGACCTCAAGGAGCGCGAGAACACGCTCGGCGGGATCCTGACGGCCACCGCCGAGTGGGCGACCTCGCGCGGCCACGAGGCACTGCGCCGGGAGCTCAAGAACTGGGAGTACGTCACCTTCGCCGGTATCGAGGTCGGGGTGGGCCACGACGGCGGCGAGCGCTGGGGGCTGCCGCTGAACTCGGTCACCGTGATGGACTCCGTCAGCGGCACCGACGTGGAGTTCGGCACCACGCCCCCGCCGATCCAGGCCGTCCTGGGCCTGCTGGAGGGCCTGCTGGCCACCCGCTAGCGCCCGGACGGCCCAGCTCGGCCCGGCCCCGGCCAGGTCCGGCCCGGCCGTCGCTCCCGTACGGCCCGGTGCCCTCGACCTCCGCGGAGGTCGAGGGTGCCGGGCCGTCAGAGCTTGCGGAAGGTCCTGGCCTCCTCGGCCGCCGCGAGCACCTCGGGCAGGGCGGCGCCCGTGCCCGCGGACACGACGGCCGAGATCGCCCCCTCCACGAACGGCACGTCGGCGATCACCACCCGCTCGTCCGCGAAGAGCCGGGCGGTGAGCACCGAACTGCCCAGGTCCGGGATGAGGATCACCCCGTCCCCCCGGTCGGCCGTCTCGATCGCCGCCGCCACCAGGTCGGGGGAGGTGCCGAGACCACCGTCCTCGGTACCCCCGGCGGCGGCCAGCGGCACCTCCGAGCCGCCGATCTGCGAGGCCAACAGCGCGACCTCGGCGGCCAGCGGCCCGCTGTGCGAGATCAGGACGATGCCTACCACCGGCGCACCCGGCCCGTCCGGCCCGCCCGGCCCGTCCGGCTCACCGTGTCGCCACCGCGTGCAGGGCGGCCAGGATGAGCGCGGTGGAGGCGGCGCCCGGGTCCTCGTGGCCCACGCTGCGGGGCCCGAGATAGCTGGCCCGGCCCTTGCGCGCCTGGAGCGGGATCGTCGACTCGGCCCCGGTGCGGGCCGCCGCCGCCGCGGCGCCGATCGCCTCCGCGGGATCGATCGGATTCGCCCGGTCGGCCGGGTCACCACCGTCCCGTACGGCCTCCTCCAGGGCCCGTACCGCCGGGGCCAGGGCGTCCACCATGGTCTTGTCCCCCTCGGCGGCCGATCCCAGCGCCCGCACCCCGGCGAGCCCGGCCTGCAGGGCGGTGTGCAGCCGCGCGACGGACACCTCGGCGTCGTCCCCCAGCGCCTTGCCCGTCTCCCGGAAGAACGTGCCGTACAGCGGGCCGGACGCCCCGCCGACCTTGCGGATCAGCGTGCTGCCCACGAGCGTCAGCAGCGCCCCGGGGGTGGCCGGCTCGGCCGTGCCCAGCGCGTGGGCGACCGCGGTGAAGCCCCGGTCGAGGTTGGACCCGTGGTCGGCGTCACCGATCGCCGCGTCCAGCGCGGTCAGCCGCTCCCTGTCGGACGAGACGGCCCTGGCGGCCTCCTCGATCCAGGAGGCGAAGAAGGCGACGTCCATCTCAGCGGCCCCAGCGCAGGGCAGGGGTCTCCACGGGAGCGTCCCACAGGCCGGTGAGCTCGTCGTCCAGACGGCAGACGCTGACCGAGAAGCCCTGCATGTCGAGGCTGGTGACGTAGTTGCCGACCAGGCACCGCGCCGCCCGCGCGCCCCTGCCGGCCAGGTGGTCGGCGACGGCGGCGTAGGCGATGTACAGCTCGATCAGCGGGGTGCCGCCCATGCCGTTCACCATGACCAGCAGGTCGCCCGACAGCGGCAGGTCCTCGTGGACGGCGTCCATCGCCAGGTCCACCAGCTCGCGGGCCGGGCGCAGGGCCGAGCGCGTCCGGCCGGGCTCGCCGTGGATGCCGATGCCCAGTTCCACCTCGGTGTCGGAGAGCTCGAAGGTGGGCCTTCCCGCGGCCGGGGTGGTACAGGGGCTCAGCGCGATCCCGAAGGAACGGCTGCGCGCGTTGACCTCCCGCGCCACCCGGGCGACCTCGGCCAGCGGAGCCCCGGTCTCGGCCAGGGCTCCGGCGATCTTCTCGACGAACAGGGTGGCGCCGGTGCCCCTGCGTCCGGCCGTGTAGAGGGAGTCGCGCACGGCCACGTCGTCGTCGACGAGGACGCTCTCCACCCGCACCCCCTCCTCGGCGCTCAGCTCGGCCGCCATCCGGAAGTTCAGCACGTCGCCGGTGTAGTTCTTCACGATGTGCAGCACCCCCGCCCCGCCGTCGACCGCGGAGGTGGCCTCGATCATCTGGTCGGGGACGGGCGAGGTGAAGACCTCACCCGCGCACGCCGCGTCGAGCATGCCGTACCCGACGAACCCGCCGTGCAACGGCTCGTGCCCCGACCCGCCGCCGGACACCAACCCCACCTTGCCCGTACGCGGACCCGAGGCCCGGAACACGATCTGGTTGTCCACGTCCACCCGGAGCCCCGGATGGGCCGCCGCGACACCGCGCAGCGCGTCGGGAACGACCGTCCCGGCGTCGTTGATGAGCTTCTTCACGGTGTCCAACCTCGCCCCGTTCGCGCGCGATGGCAAGGACCGGACGCGCGAAGCCGGGGATCTGCCGCGCGACGGAGGAGGTCCGGCCGTGCGACGGAGGAGGATCTGCCGCGCGACGGCGGCCGGATCCGGCCCGGGCCGGGGCGGCGGCGGAGGTGGCGGCGGCGGGTGCCGCTGTAGGAGGATCTGCGCAGGTCCCGTCCCATACAGGAGGCGTCATGTCGGTGCTGCGCGATCTGGTGGAGAGCATCCGGAACGGCGGGATCGAGGTGATCGACCTGACGGCGCCGTTGTCCCCGCAGACGCCGATCCTGCGGCTGCCGGAGCCGTTCGGCAACACCGTCCCGTTCTCCCTGCGGGAGATCAGCCGCTACGACGACCGCGGCCCGGCCTGGTACTGGAACGACATCGTCACCGGCGAGCACACCGGCACCCACTTCGACGCGCCCGTCCACTGGGTCACCGGCAGGGACGGCGACGACGTCTCGCAGGTGCCGCCGGAACGGCTCATCGCCCCGGCCGTGGTCCTCGACCTCGCCGACGAGGCGGCGAAGGACCCCGACTTCCTGCTGGAGATCGCGCACGTCAGGGCGTGGGAGCAGGCCAACGGCCCGCTGCCCGAGGGCGGCTGGCTGCTCTACCGCACCGGCTGGGACGCCCGCTCCCACGACCAGGAGAGCTTCCTGAACGCGAACGAGACCGGCCCGCACACCCCCGGTGTCTCGGTCGAGTGCGCCCGCTGGCTCGCCGAGGAGAGCCCGATCGCCGGGCTGGGCGTGGAGACCGTGGGCACCGACGCGGGCGCGGCGCACGGCTTCGACCCGGCCTTCCCGTGCCACTCGTTCCTGCTGGGCGCCGGGAAGTACGGCCTGACCCAGCTGCGCAACCTCGACCGGCTCCCGGTGACCGGCGCGGTGGTCGTCGCCCCGCCGCTGCCCATCGTCGGGGGTTCGGGCAGCCCGCTGCGGGTGCTGGCCCTGGTCGAGAGGTGAACGTCGCCGAGGTCGTGGGCGCGACGCTGGCCGCGCTGGGCGTGGAGGTCGCCTTCGGCGTGGTCGGCAGCGGCAACTTCCACGTGACCAACGCCCTGGTCGCGCACGGCGTGCGCTACGTCGCCGCCCGCCACGAGGGCGGCGCGGCGACCATGGCCGACGCCTACGCGCGCCTCAGCGGCCGGGTCGGCGTGCTCAGCGTCCACCAGGGGCCGGGGCTCACCAACGCGATGACCGGCGTCACCGAGGCCGCCAAGAGCCGTACCCCGCTCGTCGTGCTGGCGGGGGAGGTGACCGAGCGGCGCTCCAACTTCTTCGTCGACCAGGCCGCGCTGGCCGAGGCGGTGGGCGCGGTCCCGATGCGGATCGTCTCCGCGCGGACCGCGGTCGCAGAGGTGACCGAGGCCTTCCGCGTCGCCCGCGACGAGCGGAGGACGGTCCTGCTCAACCTCCCGCTGGCGGTGCAGGCACTGGACGTCCCCGCGGGGGAGGGGGGAACGACGGCCGGTGTGACGGAGGCCCTGAGGGGGGCAGGGACCGGGGGGACGGGCGCTCCGTCGCCCGGGGAGGCCGCCCGGCTGGCGGAGGTCCTCTCGGCGGCGCGCCGTCCGGTCTTCGTGGCCGGGCGGGGTGCCCGGGCGGCCCGGCGGGAGCTGGAGGAGCTGGCGGACCTGACCGGGGCGTTGCTGGCCACCTCCGCGGTGGCCCGGGGCCTGTTCCGGGGCAGCCCGTGGGACCTGGACGTCAGCGGCGGTTTCGCCTCACCGCTGACGGCCGAGCTCGTCCGCGGCGCCGACGTGCTGGTGGGCTGGGGGTGCGCGTTCACCATGTGGACCACCCGGCACGGCACGCTGATCGGTCCCGACACCGTCGTCGTCCAGGTCGATCTGGACGAGGACGCGCTCGGCGCGCACCGTCCCGTCCACCTGGGGGTGACCGGTGACGTGGCCCGCACCGCGCGGGCGGTCGTCCGGCTCCTCGGCGGCCACGGCGACGGTCACCGCGACGACCGGGGCGACGGGGACGGTGATGGCGCAGGCGGGGACGGTGATGGCGCAGGCGGGGACCGCGACGAAGCCGGTGGTGACGGAGCAGGTGGTCGCGGATCCGGTGGTGAAGGGGACGCCGCCGGTTACCGCTCGGCGGGGCTGGCCGCGCGGATCGCCCGGGAGGGCCGCTGGCGGGACGTCCCGTACGAGGACGAGGGCGGCAACGGCAGGATCGACCCCAGGACGCTGACCATCGGGCTGGACGACCTGCTGCCCGCCGAGCGCGTCGTCGCCGTCGATTCCGGAAATTTCATGGGATATCCGTCGATGTTCCTCGACGTTCCGGACGAGCGGGGATTCTGTTTCACCCAGGCGTTCCAGTCGGTCGGCCTCGGCCTGGCCACCGCGATCGGCGCCGCCCTGGCCCGGCCGGACCGTCTCCCGGTGGCCGCCCTCGGCGACGGCGGCGCGCTGATGGGCGTCTCCGAGCTGGAGACGGTCGTACGGCTGGGGATCCCGATGGTGATCGTGGTGTACGACGACGACGGCTACGGGGCCGAGGTGCACCACTTCGGGCCGGACGGGCACCCGCTGGACACCGTGACCTTCCCGCCCGCGGACATCGCCGCGATCGCCCGCGGCTTCGGCTGCGACGCGGTCACCGTACGGGACGTGGCGGACCTCGCCGAGGTGGCCCGGTTGCTGGACGGCGCCAGGGACCGGCCCCTGCTGGTCCACGCCCGGGTCGTCCGCTCCAGGGGGGCGTGGTGGCTGGAGGAGGCGTTCCGGGGACACTGACGGGACACAGACGGGGACACTGACGGGGACACACGGGACACTGAGACGGGACGCGGACGGGGACGCCCATGACGGCGTCGGAAGGGACACCGGAAGGGGCGTGGGCACCGGTCCGGGCCCGGGGCGGAGCTGAGGTACGGTTCAGCCATGGCTGAGATCGTGTACCCCCCGGTCGTCGGGGCGGCGTTGACCGTGTTCCGCGCGCTGGACCTCAAGATCCGCATCGAGGGTGCCGAGAACATCCCGCGGACCGGCGGGGCCGTGCTGGTCAGCAACCACATCAGCTACCTCGACTTCATCTTCGCGGGCCTGGCCGCGCGCCCGGCCGGGCGCCTGGTGCGCTTCATGGCGAAGAAGGAGGTCTTCGACCATCGGATCTCCGGCCCGCTGATGCGCGGCATGCACCACATCCCGGTCGACCGCGCGGCCGGGGCCGCCGCGTTCGGCGCGGCCCTGAAGGCGCTCCGGGACGGCGAGGTCGTCGGCGTGTTCGCCGAGGCCACGATCAGCAGGTCCTTCACGGTCAAGGAGATCAAGAACGGCGCGGTCCGGATGGCCGTCGGCGCCAAGGTGCCGATGATCCCGGTCTCCCTGTGGGGCACCCAGCGGCTGTGGACCAAGGGCCGCCCCCGGAACCTGCTCCAGCGGCACGTGCCGATCACCATCCTGGTGGGCGAGCCCATGCACCCCAAGCGCGGTGACGACTACGACGCCGTCACCGCCGACCTGCACGGGCGGATGGGCGAGATGCTCGACCGGGCGCAGCGCGGCTACCCGGAGATCCCGCAGGGCGTCTGGTGGCAGCCCCGCCACCTCGGAGGCACCGCGCCCACCCCGGAGGAGGCCGCCAAGCTCGACGCCGCCGAGGCCGCGGAGAGGGCGACGCGCCACGGGGCGTGACGCGCCGTCATCGGTGACGACCCGTCGCGGGCGTTCCATGGACGGAAGGCGACGCCCGGGGACGCGTACAAGTGCGGGGCAGGTCGTTCACAAGTGGGGTGTCCCATCCTGTCCGCATGAGCGATGCGTTCGACACCCTGACCGATGTCCTCCTGCCGGCCCCCGGTCCCGGCCGTACACCGGGCAGGATCGGCATGTCGATCCTGATGATCCTCTGGGCCGGGCTCGCGGTGTCGTGCTTCGTCTCCGCGGTGCCCGGGTGGAGGCTCGCCACGGGGGCCGTCGGCACCCCCGGCACCCTCACGGTCCTGTCGTGCGAGGACCTGGGGGAGGGGCGCTACGACTGCAAGGGCCGCTTCACGCCCGACGGCGGTGGCGCCGCGATCGCGGTCGACGCCTCGCCCGACTCCCGCGCCGGTGACGTCACGCGGGCCCGGCTCGCCCCGGAGGGCGACCGCGCCGTGCCGACCGGCACCGCCGGGGTCCTGGCCGCGCTGACCATGCCGTTCCTCGGCGTCGGCGTGCCGGCCTTCCTGCCGTACGCGCTCCTCCATGTCCTCGGGGTACGGCGCGGCAGGCGGGGAGCGGTGGTCGCCGGCTCCGTCCTGACGTGCGTCTCGCTCGCCGGCGTCCTCGTCGGGCTGGTCGCCGCCTCGCTCTGACCGGCCGCCCGCGCCGGACGGAGTCCGTCCGGCGCGCTCTCGCGGCGGGCGTTCGAATTCGTGAAAATCGCCGATGAGCTGCGAGAAGATCACCTGACAGCGTACTCCCACAAATTTCGTCCGCATGTGTCCGGAGAAAGCGGGAAGTCTCCTCCGCGCCCTTCGACGGAGGATCACAGCCGGGCACGTGGCCCTCCGTCTCGGTGGCGGGCGCACGCACCCTCGCGCCATACCGCCGCCGGTTTCGGATCGAGCCAGCTGGAGGACAAGGTGACGCGAACGAACCCGGACAGGCCAGACGAGATCCTGCCGAGCGCATCGGGCGGATCGGGCGGGCCGCGCCGGCGCGTCTCACGGCCCGTGGTCTTCGGTGCCGCCCTGGCACTGGCGGCGTCGAGCGGGGTGGCGGTGTCCGCGGCGGCGTCGGCGACACCGGCGCCCGTCCCCGGAGCGACGGACACGCCGACCCCCACGCCGTCGGTGACGATGAGCGAGACACCCGCTCCCACCGTGACGGTGACCCAGACCGTGGAACCGTCGCCCAGCCCCACCGTCAAGCCGGTGCCCCGCGTACCGCCGCTGGCCTTCCCCAGCACGCTGCACGGCGAGTTCGTCCTGCCGGACCGGGAGGGCTGCGGCTTCACGGTGTTCGCCCAGACCGGAAAGGCCGTCGCCCTGGCGGAGGACTCGATCACCGTGCGCAGCCAGGACGGCTTCGAGAAGGCGTACGCGATCACCGACTCCACCCGGACCCTGGCGGGCCGGCGGGGCAACGAGATCAGGCAGGGCGACTGGGTGTCGCTGACCGCGACGAACGTGGGCGAGACGCCGACGGCCGCCTACGTCTTCGACCTGACGCGTCCCAAGAAGCACTTCTGGCGCGGTGACGGCTGGTGGTCCTACAAGCCGTGGCGGCCGGGCAAGAAGTGGCGGGCCCCGGCCTCCTGCCCCACGCCGTCCGTGCCGCCGCCCACCCCCACTCCCACCCCGACGGTGACGGACACGCTGCCGCCCACCGAGACCCCGCCGCCCACGGACTTCCCCACCCCCGAGCCGACCCCGACGGTGACGGACACCGTGCCGCCCGCCGAGACCCCCACGCCCGTCCCGACCCCCACCCCCACCCTGACTCCGACTCCCACTCCGACCCCGAGCCCCTGACCCCGGGGCCCTCGTCGTCGCCGGTCCCGCGGATCACCGGTGACCGGCGACGACGAGGCCCGTCTCGTAGGCGACGACCACCAGCTGGGCCCGGTCGCGCGCCCGGAGCTTGTCCAGCAGACGTCCCACGTGCGTCTTCACCGTGCCGACGCTGAGGTGCAGGGACCCGGCGATCTCGGAGTTGGACAGCCCCCGGGCGATCAGCGTGAGCACCTCGCGCTCGCGCGCGGTGACCTCGTCCAGCTCACGTCCGAGCGGCCTGCCGGGTGCCGCCCGCCGGGTGAACTCGGAGATGAGCCGCCGCGTCACCCCGGGGGCCAGCAGCGCGTCCCCGGCGACGATCACGCGGATCGCCTCCAGCAGGTGCGCCGCGGTGGTGTCCTTGACCAGGAAACCGCTCGCCCCGGCGCGCAGGGCCGCGTAGACGTACTCGTCCAGGTCGAACGTGGTCAGGATCAGCACCCGCACCCCGGCCGTCAGGGGTGAGCCGCAGATCAGCCGGGTGGCCTCGATACCGTCCATCTCGGGCATCCGCACGTCCATCAGCACGACGTCCGGGCGTTCCCGCTCGGCCAGGCGCACCGCCTCGGTGCCGGTGGCGGCCTCACCGGCGGTCGTCATCCCGGGGGTGGCGTCGACCAGGGCGCGGAAACTGTCGCGCAGCAGTACGTGATCGTCGGCGAGCAGCACCCGGATCGGCGCGACCCCGCTCACGGGAGCCGTTCCCGCGGCTCGTACGGCAGGGTGGCCGAGACCCGGAAGCCGCCCTCCGGGACCGGGCCCGCGCTCAGCGTGCCACCGTACAGCGTCACCCGCTCCCGCATGCCGATCAGCCCGTGCCCCCCGTGCCCCCCGTGCCCCCCGCCGCCCCGGGGTTCGGCGCCGCCTCGTCCCCGGCCGTCGTCGACCACCTCGACCAGCACGGTCCGCCCGTCGGCCTCGACGCGGACCCGGCACCGGGCCGGGGCGGCGTGCCTGACCACGTTGGTCAGCGCCTCCTGCGCGATGCGGTACACCGACAGGCCCACCGCCTCGGGCAGCTCGTCGGCACCGCGCACCTCCAGCTCGACGGGGACGCCCGCCGCGCGGGTGCGCTCGGCCAGCTCGGGCAGCCGGTCCGGCCCCGGAGCCGGTTCCAGGTCGGCGGGGGAGGCGGTGTCGTCGCGGAGCACCCCCAGCAGGCGGCGGATGTCGGTGAGCGCGGCCCTGCTGGTGTGCTCGATGACGGCCAGCGCGGGCAGCACCTGCCGCGGGTCGGTCTCGGCGATGTGACCGGCGACCGTGGCCTTGACCGCGATCAGGCTCATGCTGTGGCCGACGATGTCGTGCAGTTCGCGGGCGAGGCGCAGCCGCTCGTCGGCCACGGCCTGCCGGGAGAGCCGCTCGGCGGCGGCCCGCCGCCGCCGGACCAGCGCCCCGGCCGCCCAGGACGCACCGGTCACCACCCAGATCGCGCCGGCCTCCATCGGCCAGGCGAGCGCCGGCTCGCCGGGCGCGGACCCGGAACGGACCTCGATCCCGAGCGTCGCGTACAGGCGGGCGACCGCGGCCGCCGAGGTGAGCAGGCCGATCCCCAGGGCGGCCAGGGACCGCCTGCGTGGCTCGGTGACCGCGACACGGTGAAGGATCAGCGCCACCGGGACGTACGCCACCCAGATCGCCCCGGCGCCGATCACGCCGAGCAGCGTCGCGGCCGTCGCGCCCGCCCCCGACAGGCCCAGCGCGGTCCAGGGCCACCGCCGCCGTGCCGTCACCGGCAGCGCGATGAGCGCCGCCGTCGCCCACGCCGCCCAGGCCGGACCGGTGAACACCCGCAGGGGAGGTTCGAAGATCGCGTACGCGGCGAGCGGCAGCAGGATCATCGCCGCCACGACGTCGAGGGGGGCGGGGAAGACGATCTCCCGGGAGCTGGGCACACCGCGACGCTACCGTCCCGGTACGGACCGGGACATCCGACCACGGTCGGACGACCGGAGGCATAGGAGACGGGCCGGGAGCAGGTCCCCGGGCACGGCGGCGATGTCCGACCGCGGCCCGATGCGCGGGCACCCCGCAGTCCGCGACCGTCGGGGCATGACCGACGACCTTCCCTCCTCTGCCGCCGCTCCCGTCACCGGGCGGGCCGCCGAACGCGCCTCCGGGCGGGCCGCCGGGCGCACCGGCGAACCCGCCTCCGACCCGGCCGGCCACCCGGCCGGCCACCCTGTCGGTCACCCGGCCGCCGGAGCGGCCGCCGATCCCGTCGCCGGGCGGGCGCGTCGGACCGAGCCGTTCTGGTTCCCCGGACCCTGGGTGGGCGGGATCGCGATGATCCTGGGCCCCCTGCTGATGTCCGCCGGGGTGCTCCTCCGCGTCAGGTACCACCACTTCTTCCCGCAGCAGCTGGCGGCCTACGACGCGGAACCGCGGCTGATGGTCGCCGCCTACTCCCTCTTCGTCGCGGGCAACGTGCTCATGTGGCCCGCCGTGATGACGCTCGCCCGGCTGATCGGCGCCACCAGGCCCGGCTGGGCGGTCTGGGGCGGCACCCTGGTGATGTTCGGGCTGTTCACCCGGACCTTCCACGGGGGCATCGACCACCTGGCCTTCCAGCTCGTCGACCTGTACGGCCTGGAGCCGGCCACCCGGACGGTCGCCGGCTCCTACGCGGCCTGGCACGTGTTCCGCTTCCCCGCCGTCACCATCGTCACCGGCTGGGTGGTGCTCGCGGTCGGCGCCTACCGGTCCGGGGTGCTGGGACCGGTCCGCTCCGTCGCGCTGGGCGCGATGTGGGTCCTCGCCCTGGGCACGCTCAAGGGCACCGAGCCGCAGTCGCTGGTCGCCCTGGCCTGCCTGTGCGTGGCGTTCCTGCCGCTGGGCGTACGGGTGCTGCGCGAGGGCCCCGGGCCCACCGGCCGGATCCTGGCGTGGACCGCCCTGGCCGTGGCGCTGACCCTGGTGCTGGTGCTCTTCGGCCCGGAAGGGTGACGGCCCTGCCCTGGAGGGCGACGACCCGGGCCGGGAGTACGGCCCGCCGTGTCGCCGCCGGGGTCACTCCCCGGCCCGCACCCGCTCCCGCCGCGGTAGGCGGCCGGCCGACCAGGGCCGTGAACCGCCGGGCGAAGGCCGCGCGGGACAGACCCGCGCACCTGCCCAGCTCCTCGACGCTCCATCGCCGTCCCGGCTCGCCGCGGATGGCCCGCAGCGCGCGCCCGTCACCACGGCCGGCGCGGGGACCGGGTACGACAGCACCTGATGCCCGGGGACGGTCAGCCGTCGATGAGCGAGGCGAGGGCGGGGCCCGCGACCACGGCGCGTCCCGTCGTGTGCCGGTAGCGCCGCGCGATGTCGCGGAGGCGGACCCCCCGGCCGAGCCGCCGCTCGACGCGCAGCGGGAGGGCGCGCCGCGGTGGCGGGAACGCGGCGGCCAGCGCGTCCAGGAGCGCCCGCGCGTCGGTGCCGGTGGTGGCGAGGACCCGGGCCGCGCCGGGGTCGAGTGCGACGAGCGCCATCGCCAGGTGCTCGGGCCGGTGCTCGCGTTCCCGGCGGGCGAGCGCCAGCCGCAGCGACGCCTCGTAGGCCGCCTGGGCGTCGAGGCCGAGCGGCGGGCGCGTCCGGGCGCATCGGCGCCGCGCCCCGGCCGCCCCCAGCGGGAACAGCGGTTCGCGTACGGGCGGGCGGTCCAGCGTCCCGGTCCCGGAGGGGCCGAGCAGCCGGTCGAGGTCGATGCCGAGCACGGCCAGCGTGTCCCGGTCGGCGGCGGCTCCGGCCCCGGCGGGCGCCACCTCGCGGACGGCCTCCCGGACGGCCTCCGGCGTCACGCCGTACCCGGCCAGGACGGCGGCGACGCGCCCCCGGTCCCCGTCGACACCGTCGTCGATGCCGGTGACGACGTCGATGCCGCCTTCGACGCCGCTCTCGTCGACGTCCTCGGTGAGGGCCAGCAGCAGGTGCTCGCTGCCCGTACGGGGATGCCCGAGGTCACGTGCCAGCCTCAGGGCCAGGCCCAGCCTCCGGCGCAGTTCGGGGTGGTCGCCTCGGAACATCAGTCCTCCTGGGCACGGTGGTGTTTGCGGTGGACGGTCTGCTTGGTGACGCCGAGCCGGGCGGCGATGTCCTGCCAGGACCACCCCGCCCGCCGCGCCGCCGCCACGTGCTCGGCCTCCAGCTGCTCCACCAGCCGTCGCAGGCGGGCCACGGCGCGCAGCGCCGCGTCAGGGTCGGAGCCGTGCACGGCCTGTTCGAGATCGGCGCTCATGGACACTTCGTCAGCATATGCTGACGATCGCCAGGCCGTCAACATATGCTGACGAAGGTCGGTCCGGTGCTCTCCGGCGCGTGTCCGTCCGCACGGTGAGAGGCGGTGCGCACGTACGACCTGTGCGGCCTGGCTCCGTCAGGGGCGGTAGGCGTCTCGGCGGTGTTCGATCGTCTGGATCGTCACGGTGCGCTTGTCCTCGTCGATGCGGTAGATCACGCGATACGTTCCGCGCCGGGCGACGTGCAGCTCCTCGTAAGGTTCCAGGAGCGGCTTGCCGACACGCCAGGGCTCGCGTGCGATGGCGCCGGTGATCAACTCCCAGGCGGCGGCCGCCACGGTCTCGGGCAGACCCGAGGCGAGGGCGCGCCGGGCAGGCGGATCCAGCAGGACGGTGTACCGGTCGCTCACGCGGTCGCCTTACCGAGGCGGGCCGCCATGACGGCGGCCATCTCCTCCTCGGTGGTCGTGTCGCCGCTCGCCTCGGCGGCGGCCTCGACGAGTGCTCAGGCGGGGTCAGGCCCCGGACGAAGCCTGCCCGTGCTCCAGGCCCAGGAGGCGATGCCGACGCGGTTGCGCACGTCCAGCTTGCGCTGGATGACGGCGATGTGGTTCTTGACCGTCCCGGGGGAGAGGAAGAGCTCGGTGGCGATCTCTGCGTTGGTCCTGCCCCGGGCGACCAGCAGGGCGACCTCGGTCTCGCGCTCGGTCAGCCCCGCGTCCGGCGGGGCCTCCTCGGACGACAGGCCGGCCCGGTCCAGCAGCCGCGGGGTGAGCTGCGGGCTGATGAGCACGTCACCGTTCACGGCCGCCCGTACCGCCTCGACCAGCAGGGCCGGGCCCGAGCGCTTCAGGACGAACCCGGCGGCGCCGTGGCCGAGCGCGGCGTGCACGTACTCGTCCAGCCCGAACGTCGTGACGACGACCACGCGCACGCCGGTGCCGGCCAGGGCGCGGGTGACCTCGATGCCGTCGGCGCGGGGCATCCGGATGTCGGCGAGCACCACGTCGGGACGCAGGTGGCGGGCCGACTCGATGGCGGTGACGCCGTCGGCGGCCTCGGCGACGACGGTCATGTCCGGCTGGGCGTCGAGGATGAGACGGAAGGCGGTACGGATGCCCTCCTGGTCGTCGGCGACGAGGATGCGGATCGACATGTCGCTCATGGTGCCAGGGGGATGCGGATCGACGTGTCGCCCATGGTGCCGAGGGTGCGGATCGACGTGTCATCCATGGTGCCGAGGGTGCGGATCGACATGTCGCTCACGGTGCCAGGGGGACGCGGGCCGTCAGCGACCACCCGCCGGGTACGGGACCGGCGCGCAGGAGACCGCCCAGCGACCGGAGGTGGTCGGCCAGGACCGGCAGGCCGAACCCGCCACGCCCGCTCCCGTCCGGCCCGGTGACCCCGTCGTTGTTCACCGTGACCACGAGCGCGGCGGACTCCACCGCGACGGTGACGTCCACCAGGGTGGCGTCCGGGGCGTGGCGGCGCACGTTGGTCAGGGACTCGGACACGACCCGGAACGCGGTGGCGGCCGTCTCGCGCGGCACCGTCTCCTCCAGGCCCGGGTCCACGTTCACCCGGACGCGTGCCCGCCCGGCCGCGGCGAACCGTTCGGCCAGCCCGGACAGCTCGGCCAGGCCCGGCAGCGGTGAGGTGGTCGCGAGCTCGTCCCCGTGCAGCATGAGCACGGTCCGGTCCAGCGCCGACATGGCCCGCTGCCCGGCCCTCTCGATGCGCTCCAGGGCCGCCAGCGCCTGCCCGGGATCACCCGGCCCGACCGTCCGGCCGGCCTGCGCGTGCGCCACCATCTCGCTGATGTCGTGGGCCACGAAGTCGTGCAGGTCCCCCGCGAGCTGCAGGCGCAGGGCGGCGCGGCCGTCGGCCACCGCGCGGGCCCGCCGGACGTCCAGGGAACGCAGGTACGCCCCCGTGCCCGCCGCGATCAGCGTGCCGACCGACCAGAACGCGCAGGCCCCCACCGCTTCGAGCAGGGACGAGGGCGCGATGAACCGCAGCAGCCAGCCGGCGGACGCCAGGCCCGCGAACGCGCCGGTGACCACCGCCTGCCGTACCGGGGACCACCGGACGGTCAGGCCGGCCAGCACCATGAGCGTCACGCTCTCGGCCAGCCCGAACATGCCCGCCTCGTGCGACAGGGGAAGTCCTGCCAGGGTGGCCACGGTGACCGCCAGGGACACGGCCGCGGCCACGCGGGTCACGGCGGCCAGGCGGGCCCGTGCCCACCGGCCCGCGACCACCCAGACCAGGGCGGCCACCGCCGTCGTGACCGACGCCATGGGCACCGCCCCGAACACCGGCGCACCGCCGATCCCGGCCAGGACCACCGCGACGACCGCGGCCACCCGGATGTTCTCACGAACGCTCACCGGGCCGACGATACGCAGGCGGGACCCCGTGACGCACCTGCCGTACGGCACGGGTGCGGGGCGCCGGGGCCGCGAAGACCTGCCGAACGGCACATGGCCGCTCACCGGTCCGCGGCAGGACGCTGGTCGCATGACAACGATCACCGCGCCGGCCCGGCGCGTTCACCGACCCCCCTGGCAGGGGTACGCGGCGGCCCTTTGGTCGCTCGGCTACGGAGCCCTCGGCGTGTCGTGGGCGCTCGGCGCTCCCGGCTTCCCCTGGGGGGCGTCCGATCCCGACCTCGACCGCGAGCTGTCCGTCCTCGCCGGTGCGAGCCCGGTCCCCGGCGGCTGGTGGATCGCCGCCTTCTGCGCGCTGGGCGTGGTCGTCTCGCTGGCCCTGACCCTGACGGGCGGGCGCGGTGCGGCCGGCCGCGTGCCCCTGTTCCCGGCCTGGCCCATGGTCGTGCTGCTGGTCCTGGTGATCCCCGACTCCAGGCTGATGATGGGCGTGGCCTACACCCCGCTGCTGCTGGTGGCGCCCCTGTTCGACCTGAGCCTGGGCGGTACCACCCTGGCCGACGCCTGGCCGTGGCCGGTGCTCAACCAGCTGCTCTGTGTCGCCGGCGGGCTGCTGCTGGCCGCCGCCGCGCTGAACTTCCGGCGCCGCCGCCACGGGGCCTGCGCCGACTGCGGGCGCACCGGTCACGACGGGTGGACCTCCCCGGCCGCGGCGGCCCGCTGGGGCCGTACGGCCGTCGCCGTCGCCGTCGCCGTGCCGCTGGTGTACTGCGCGACCCGGTGGAGCTGGGCCCTCGGCATCCCGCTGGGGGTGAGGCGGGAGTTCCTGGAGGAGGGATCGAGAGAGACCCCGGGCATCTGGCTGGCCGGCGCGTACCTGGCGACGTTCGGCGCGCTGGGCGGCGTGCTCACGCTGGGGCTGGTCCAGCGCTGGGGTGAGGTCTTCCCTCGCTGGATCCCGGGCCTGCGCGGCAGGCGCGTGCCCGTTCTCCTCGCCGTCGTCCCGGCCGGCTTCGTCTCGATCATCGTCACGGTCGCGGGGCTGACCTACATCCGCTGGACCGTCGCGGGCCGGTTCGACCTGGCCGAATGGGGGGCCTGGCTCCCGGAGACCTTCTGGCCCGTCTGGGGGGCGGCCCTGGCCGCCGCCGCCCTGGCCTACCACCTGCGCAGGCGCCCCGGGTGCTCCCGCTGCGGGCGCGGCCCGGCCGCGACCGGGACCCCGTCCGCCACCGGGGTCCTGCCCGTCGGCTAAGCCCTGCCCGCCGGCGAGAGCAGGTCGCGGGCGGCCTCGGCGAAGGCGAGGACACGGGCGGTGGCGCCGTCGGTACGCCACAGCAGACCCCAGCGGACCGGCGGGGCGTCGTCGAAGGGGACGTAGGTCACGTCGGGGCGGGGGTGGTAGCGCCTGGTGTGCGCGCCGACGGGCAGGACGCCCCGGCCCTCGCCGACCAGGGTGAGCACCTCGTCGAGGGTGGAGGCCGGGGGACCCGCCTCGACCGGCCACCCGGCGGGCGACGCCCGGTCCTCTCCCGAGGAACGGGACGACGTCCGGTCCTCTGCCGAGAGACCGGGCGGTGTCCGGTCGCCTTCCGAGGAGACGGCCGGCGTCGGGTCCTCCCCCGGAAGGCCGGGGAGCCGGAGCACCCTCACCCGGGCCAGGTCCTGCAGGCGTACCGACTCCCTGCGGGCGAAGGGGTGCCGGGACGAGACCGCGAGCATGCGCGCCTCGGACACCAGGGACGGCCCGCTGGCGATTCCGGGTTCGCGGACGGGGAGGGGCCCCAGGGCGACGTCGACCTCGCCGTCGCGCAGCCAGGGGACCAGGTCGGCCGGCCTGACCTCGACGAGCCGGACGTCGCAGCCGGGCAGGCGTTCCCGGAACAGCCCGGCGACCCCCGACAGCAGCTGCCCGCCCGCCGGGCCGAGGAAGGCGCACCGCAGGACGCCGGTGAGGCCGCGACCGGTGGCCACCGCCTCCTCGAACGCCGTGGCGATCCGGTCCCAGGCGGGACGGACCTCCTCGTACAGCCGTCGGCCCACCGGGGTCAGCTCCACCCGGCGGCTGGTGCGGTCGAACAGCGGCACACCGGCCCGCCGCTCCAGCCTGGCGATGGTCTGGCTGATCCGCGAGGTGGACACGTGCAGGCGTTCGGCGGTACGGCCGAAGTGAAGCTCCTCGGCCAGCGTGAGGAACGCCTCCAGCTCGTACCGCTCCAGCATGACGCCCCTCATCGTTGAACCAGGCTTCACGATCCTTGCACAGGGCCGTATTGATCGGCCCCGTCGGCCGGTCGAGAGTGGGAACCGCCCGAACACCCTCCGACCAGCACGGGAGCACACGATGTTCGTCACCGACGGGCGCGCCCTGTCCGCCCCGGCCACCGGGACCGAGGCGGTCGTCCGGGAGCTGCGGGACCGCGCCGAGATCCTGGACGCGCTCCACCGGTTCGCCCTGGGACAGGACCTGAAGGACCGGGAACTGTTCGCCTCGGCCTTCGCGGCCGACGCCGAACTGGACTTCCGCCCCGCCGCGTCCCGGTGGGGCGGCGAGCCGCCCCCGATGTCGGGGCGGGACACGATCGTCACCACCATCCTGGACGCGTTCACCGGCCGGGTGGACACCACCCACCAGGTCACCAACCCCCGCGTCGCCGTGGACGGCGACACCGCGCGCCTCACCGCCCTGGTGGAGGCCCAGCACCTGCTCACCGGCGACCACGCCACCTTCGCGCTGCTGAAGAACCCCTACGACGTCGACCTGGTACGCGACGGCGAGCGCTGGGTCATCCAGCGCCTGCGCATCGAGAACACCTGGTACACCGGCGACCCCGTCGCGATCTTCGGTGGCTGAGGGGCACCGTCACGGCCGGGCCGCGTCGAGGGCCCGCCGTGCCGTCTCGACCGGCGGAGGCAGCCTGCGCCGGTCCGCCAGCGCCGCGGGCGACCGCAGGGCGGCGTCCCACAGACCCCGCCGTCCCTCGGGACCGCCGCACGCGGCGGCGAGCACGCTGCGCGCGACCACCGGCCACGGCCGCCGCAGCAGCGCGGTGAGCACCGCGTTGCGGGCGGCGAGGGTCCGCCTGCCCCGCGGCTCGCGCGAGGGGGAGGGATGGTGGTGGGCGACGACGTCCGGGACGTAGGCCAGTCCCCAGCCGGCCGCGGCCAGGTCCAGGGCCAGACGCTCCTCCTCGCCGAAGAAGAAGACGACGTCGTCGAACCCGCCCGCGGCGAGGTAGGCGTCCCGCCGCACCACCGCGCCGCAGGCCAGGAACCCCAGGACGCTCGGCCCGGGAAGGTCCGGTTCGGTGCCCAGCGGAGAGGCGGCCATGGCCGCGCAGATCGGGTCGGGACGCTCCTTCGGGCCCACCAGCACGCGTCCCGCCAGCACCGCCAGCCGGGGGTGGGCGTCGAGCACGCCGGCGGCGCGGGCCAGCGCGCCCCGCGCCCACCAGGAGTCGTCGTCGGCGAAGGCCACGTAGGGCGTCGTGGCCAGCCGTACCCCGATGTTGCGGGCCGGGGCGCCCAGGTTGCGGCCCAGTTCGACGACCTCGACGTGCGGGAAGCGCCGCCGTACGGCGGGCGCGGTGCCGTCGGCCGAGCCGTTGTCGAGCAGGATCACGGCCCCCTCGTGACGGGACAGGGAGTGTTCCAGCTCCCGGCGCCGGTCGCGGCTGGCCACCACCACCGTCACCCGCGCGCGCGGGTCCGCCCGCCCGCCGACCCAGGTCTCCGCGGACGGCCGGTCGCGCACCCCTCAGCCTCTCGTCAGCGGCGGCGTGGCCGGGCGGGCCGAGGCGTCGACGCCGTCGCGTTCCAGCTCGGCGCGGAACCAGCCGATCGTGCGGCGCAGCCCCTCGGCGGCGTCGATCCCGGCGTGCCAGCCGAGACAGCGGGCGGCCAGCGTGGTGTCGGGCCTGCGCACCCGGGGGTCGTCGGCGGGACGCGCGACGTACTCGATCGGCGAGGACGAACCGGCCAGGTCACGGATCGTCTCGGCCAGTGCGGTCATCGTCAGCTCACCGGGGTTGCCGATGTTGACCGGCCCGGCGACGTCGCGGCTCGCCAGGGCGAGGATGCCCTCGACCGTGTCGTCGACGTAGCAGATGGAACGCGTCTGCCGCCCGTCCCCGGTGACCGTCATCGGCTCACCGCGCAGGGCCTGCCTGACGAACGTCGGGATCGCCCTGCCGTCGAAGGGCCGCATCCGGGGGCCGTAGGTGTTGAAGATGCGCGCGATGCCGGTGTCGACGCCGTGGGTCTGGCGGTAGGCCACCGTCAGCGACTCGGCGAACCGCTTGGCCTCGTCGTAGACGCTGCGCGGGCCGACCGGATTGACGTTGCCCCAGTAGGTCTCCCGCTGGGGATGCTCCAGCGGATCGCCGTACACCTCGCTGGTCGAGGCCAGCACGAACCTGGCGCCCTTCTCCTTGGCCAGGCCGAGCAGGTGCAGCGTGCCCAGGCTGCCCACCTTCAACGTCTCGATCGGGTAGGCCAGGTAGTCGGCCGGGGAGGCGGCCGAGGCGAGGTGCAGGATCAGGTCCACCTCGCCCGGCACGTGCACGAAGCCCGTCACGTCGCACTCGACGAGCCGGAAGCCCGGCCGTCCCAGCAGGTGGGAGACGTTGTCCGGCGAGCCGGTGAGGAAGCTGTCCATGCAGACCACCTCGGTGCCGTCGGCCAGCAGCCTCTCGCACAGATGGGAACCCAGGAATCCGGCACCGCCGGCCACCACCGCTCTCATGACGCCCTCACCTCCAGCAGCCCCAGGGCCGCGTCGACAACCTCGGATGTCTCGATCTCCAGCAGGCCGGGATCCGGCGACGCGGCGTGCGGGTCGCCGGTGCGGCCGGTCCACAGGGCCACGTGCGGGCCGCCCGGTGGCGGTCCCCACAGCGCGGGGGAGGTGGGGCCGAACAGCACCACCGAGGGCGTCCGGTACGCGGTGGCCAGGTGGGCCACCCCGGTGTCGCCGCAGACCAGCAGCCTGGCGCCGCCGATCAGGTCGGCCAGCTCGGCGGGCCCGGTCCGCCCGGCCAGCACGCTCCCGGCCGGCAGGCCCGCCCTTCCGGCCACCTCGCGGGCCAGTGCGACCTCCGCCGGGCCGCCGGTCACCACGACCTCGGCGCCACCGCGGCGCAGCGCGGCCGCGACGAGCGCGAACCGCCCGGGCGGCCACCTGCGCGCGGGCGAGGCCGCCCCCGGATGGACGACGACGGGCCCGCGCAGGTCCGAGGTCCCGAGGGACAGGTCGGCGGGGTCGGCGGGGATGCCGTACCACCCCAGCAGGTCGCACCAGCGGCGCGTCTCGTGGACGTCCGCACGCCACGGCGGGCCGCCGTCCACCTCGTGGCTCAGCAGCCTGCCCGGATCGGTGCGGCGCAGCGCCTCGACGCTCTGCGGACCCCTGCCGTGCAGGTTGACCGCGACGTCGGGACCCCCGTACGGGGCGGGGCCCGGCCCTTGCGGGGCGGCGACGGACCTCTCGCGCGGGGCCGGGCACGGTCGCCCGCGAGCGGTGACGGCCCTCGCGTACGGCACCGGGCCCGGACCCGAGACGTCGACCAGGTCGTCCACCGCCCCGGTGCGGGCCGTCAGCCCGCGGTAGACGGCCGGCGCGGCCAGCGTGATCCGGCCGTCCGGGAAGGCGCGCCGCAGCGCCCGCAGCGCGGGCACCGCGGTGAGCAGGTCGCCGAGCCCGAGCCCGCGCAGCACCAGCACCTCTAGGGCCACGAGGGCTCCGTCGAGGGGCAGACGACCAGTTCCCGTACCTCGCAGCCGGGAGGCTGGCCCAGCGCGAAGACCACGGTGTCGGCGACGTCCTCGGGCCGGTTGAGCAGAGCGTCGGCACCGGGCCGGTACTGCTCGGTCCTGTCGTCGAAGAAGGCGGTCCGCATCCCCCCGGGCACCAGCAGCGTCACCCCGACGATGCCCGCCAGCTCGGTGGCGAGCGCCCGGGTGAAGCCGACCACGCCGAACTTGCTGGCGCAGTAGGCGGTGGCGTCGCCCACCGCGCGCAGCCCCAGGGTGGAGGCCACGGTCACCACCCGGCCGCGCGACTCCATCAGGTACGGCAGCGCCGCCCGCACGACCGTCGCCGTGCCCAGCAGGTTGACCCTGATCACCCGCTCCCAGTCGGTGGCGGGCACCTCGGCCAGCGGCCCGCAGGCGTCGACGCCCGCGGCGGTCACCACCCCGTCCAGCCCTCCGGCCAGCGCGGCGAGCTCCCGTACGGCCCCCGCGGCCCGCTCGGGGTCGGCCAGGTCGGCCGTGACGTGGTCGAAGCCGTCGCCGGGGGCCCGCAGGTCGACGACGAGCGGCCGCCCGCCCGCCTTGGCGACGGCCCTGGCGGTCGCCTGGCCCAGCCCGGACGCTCCTCCGGTGATCAGTATGTTTCCCAGCATCGGTGTTCCCCTTCTCGGCGTGCCGCCCGTACGGCGACGGTCAGGAGGCCGCCTGCGCGGCCGCGATCAGTCCGGTCGTGGAGCGGCCGGGGACGTGGCTCAGTACGACGCTCTCGGCGCCCAGCCGGTCGAGCACCGCCGTCTCCGGCAGTACCCGGCCGTCGTAGTCGCCGCCCTTCACCCATACTTCGGGCCGGAGCAGCTCTATGGCCGCACACGGGGTGTCCTCGTCGAACACCAGCACGGCGTCCACGCACCCCAGGGCGCGCAGCACCTCGACCCGGTCGTGCTGCCCGACGACCGGCCTGCCGGGGCCCTTGAGCCTGCGCACCGAGGCGTCGGAGTTGACGCAGACGACCAGCGCGTCGCCCAGGGCCCTGGCCCTGCGCAGCAGGCTGACGTGCCCGGCGTGCAGCAGGTCGAAGCAGCCGCCCGTGGCGATCAGGCGCCCGCCGCCCGCCCTGACCGCCTCGGCGGTCCGCAGCGCGTCGCGCGGCCCGTCGCCCGCTGCCGGGGCGGCCGGCCGGAGCGACGCCGTTGCGGATCCGTCCCCGTTCAGGGAGCGGATCCGGGAGGCCCCGCGGTCGTCCCCGTCCGGGACGGCCTCCCCGCGGGACGGGACCGGCCGGACCGACGCGGCCCCTCCCTCGTTCACGAACCGCGCGGCCTCCCGCACCCCGGCCGCGACCGCGTCCCGCACCGGCGCGCCGTCGCGCAGCGCCAGCGCCGCGGCACCGGCCAGCCGGTCGCCCGCGCCGCACGTGTCACGCCCCTCGAACGGCGCGGCCGGCAGAGACACCGCAGGCGCCGCAGACACCGCGGACGGCAGAGACACCGCGGACGGCGCGGACGGCACGGACGGCGGGACGGGCAGGTGCGAGCGGTGACCGTCCTCGCAGGCCAGTACCGCCCCGCGGGCGCCGAGCGTGACCGCCACGGCCCCGGCGCGGAGCGCCGCCACCAGGTGAAGGGCGGCCCGCCCGGGATCGGCGGGCGCCCGCCCGTACGACGCGCCGGCCGTCCGGGCACCGCCGGGCGTCCGCCCGCACAGCACGGCCGCCTCGGCCTCGCTCGGTGTCACCAGCGCGCACCCCGGCGGCGGCGGCGACCCCCGGGGGTGCGGGTCCCACACGACCGGCACGCCGAGGCCGCCGAGCAGGTCCCGCACCGCGTCCGCGGCGCCCCTGCCGTAGTCGGAGACCAGCACCGCCCCGGCCCCGCGCAGGGCACGGGCCGCGGCCTCCCCGCCGCCCGCGGGGGTCACGCCGTCACCGGTGTCGAGCCGCAGCAGCGTCCGGCCGCGCACCCTGATCCTGCTCTTGCGGACCGTCGTGCCGCGCGACGGCAGCCGCACCACGCTCAGGTACGGGGTCAGCAGCCCGGCCAGCACCCGGCCGGAGGGGTCGTCGGCCAGCGCGGTGACCAGGACGACCTCGGCGCCGGAACGGGCGGCCAGCAGGGCGGCCAGGCCCGCGCCGCCCGGTCGCGGGTGCTCGGCGCCGACGTCGACGACCGGCGCGGGCGCGTCCGGGCAGAGGCGCTCGCTCTCGCCTTCGACGTCCACGTCGAGCACGGTGTCGCCGACGACGACCAGCGGTCCGGTGGCACCCCTCATGTCAGGGCCTCCTCGGTCGCGGAACAGAGCATGTGGATCAGCACCAGGTGGACCTCCTGGACGATCGAGGTGTCGGGCGAGGGCACGGCCACGACCTCGTCGCTCAGCTCGGCCAGCGCGTTGGGGGCCGGTCCGGTCAGCGCCCACACGAGCAGGCCGGTCTGCTGCGCGGCCCTGGCCGCCGCCAGCACGTTCGGGCTGGTGCCGCTGCACGACAGGGTGATCAGCACGTCCCCGGTCCGGCCGTGGGCGCGCACCTGGCGGGCGTAGACCTCCTCGATCCCGAAGTCGTTGGCGATGGCGGTCACCGACGAGCCGTCGGCGTGCAGCGGTATCGCCGCGAAAGGGCGGCGGTCCTTCTTGAACCTGCCGACCAGCTCGGCCGTCAGATGCTGGGCCTCGGCCGCGGATCCGCCGTTCCCGCAGGCCAGGAGCCTGCCGCCGCTCTCGAGGACGGTGGCCAGCTTCATGCCCCAGGCCTGGACCAGGGCGCATTTCCCGTCCATCCTCGCCAGGGTCCCGGTGAGGTCGGCCAGATGTGCGTTCATGATCAGCCTCCCGATACCGCGAGCCGGTCCTGGCGTGCCGCGACGACACTCCGGTAGACCGCCTCGGTCTGCCCGGCCACGTATGGCCAGCTGTACCTCTCCGCGGTCCTGCGGACGCCCGCCTCGCCCATGGCCCGCCTTCGCCCCGGGGAGGCGAGCAGGCCGCGCAGCGCCTCCGCCAGGGCCGCCGGGTCGCGCGGAGGCACCAGCAGCCCGCAGCCGGCGACCGTGTCGAGGTGCCCGCCGACGGCCGAGGCGACCACGGGGACGCCGCAGGCCATCGCCTCCAGCGGCACCATGCCGAACGGCTCGTACCAGGGCACGCTCACCACCACGTCGGCCGAGCGCATCAGGCCCGGCACCTCCTCGCGGCCGACGCTGCCGAGCAGGTGGACCCGGCCGGACAGGCCCCGGGACTCGGCCAGGGCGCGCAACCGCCGCGACTCCTCGTCGTCCGGGTGGCCGCCGGCGATCACCAGCTCGACCCCGGGCAGCTCCTCCAGGGCCCTGATCACGGTGTCGACCCCCTTGCGCGGTACCAGGCGGCCGATGCTGAGGACGCGGTGCGCGCCGGTGCGCCCGGCCGCGGGCCCCTCGGGCCGGAACCGGCCGAGGTCCACCCCGCACGGCACGACCCGCACCCGTTCGTGGGGCACGCCCATCGCGCGCAGCTCCGTCACCTCGTCGTCGCAGGTGGCGATCACCGCGTCCACGCGGTGGCCGATCTCGCGTTCGATCGCGATGCGCTCCGGGGGGCTGGTGTCGGCCGCCCCCTGCCAGCGCCGCTTGACGACGCCGAGCGCGTGGAAGGTCTGCGTGACCGGCACGCCGTACGCGGCCCCGAGCGTGGCCACGCCCCGCGTCGCCCCGAGCGCCGCCACGCCGCTCATCCAGAAGTGCGCGTGCGCCACGTCCGGCCGCTGCGTGGCCCAGCGCCTGGCCAGGTGCGCGGCGAACGTGGGCATGTGCCCGAACAGCTCGTCCTTGGGCAGCGGCAGGGCGGGTCCCGCGGGCACGTACTCCACGGTCGCCCCCGGTGCCAGGGACACCGTCAGCGGCAGGGCTGCGTCGTGGCGCCGGGTGTGCACGACGACGTCGTGTCCCCGCCGGGCCAGCTCGACGGCCAGGGCGGCGACGTGCACGTTCTGGCCGCCCGCGTCGGCCCCGCCCACGGCCGCCATCGGATCGGCGTGCTCGGAGATCATTTCGATTCTCATGCGATCAGCTCCCTCACGGCCTTGACGACCTCCTCCGGGCCGACGGAGGCCAGGCACGGATGGCCGGGTACCGGGCAGACGCGCGCCCGGGTGGCGCGGCAGGGCGCGTGCTGGTCGCCCAGCAGAACGCACGGCACGCGGTAGGGCGCCCAGCGCCCGGCGGGCACGACCGGGGAGAACAGGCTGACCACGGGCGTGCCGACCGCCGCCGCGAGATGGGCGGGCCCGGTGTTGCCCGACACGAGCGCCGCCGCGCCGTCCAGCACCGCCGCGAGCCCGGCGAACGTGCTGCGCCCCCCGAGGTCGAGACCGTCGCGGCCGGCCACGTACGCGGTGAGGTCCCGCTCGGCCGCGGTGCCGGTGACGACGACCCGGTGGCCGTCGCCCGCCAGCTCCGCGACCGCGTCCCTGTGCCGTTCGGCCGGCCAGGTCCTGGCGGGCACCGACGCCCCCGGGTGGACGACGACGTAGCCGGGCGGCCCGGTCAGGTGCGCGGCGGCGGGCAGCGGGCGCCGGACGGCGAGCGCCCCGTCGTCGCCGGGCGGCAGCGCAAAGCCCGCGGCCTCGGCGACGGCGAGCATCCGCTCGGCCTCGGGGACGTCGCGCTCCTCGTCCACCCGTACCCGCACGTCGAGCAGCGCGCCGGGGAAGTCCTGGCTGATCGCGGCGATCCGCGCGACCCCCGCCAGGCGCAGCAGCAGCGCCAGCGGCAGCGCGCTCTGGTGGAAGGAGGTCAGGATCAGCGCCTCGTCGGGGCGGGCGGCGGCGACCAGGTCCAGCAGCGCCCGGGCGTGCCCGGGCGTCACGGCCGGGGCGGCGGGATCGATCCAGGGGGTACGCCACTCGGCGACCTCGTCCACGCCGGGCAGCAGCCCGGCGGCGGCCCGGCCGTGCGGGCCGGCCAGGAAGGTGACGTGCGCGGCGGACGCGGCCACCGCCCTGACGGCGGGACCGGCCAGCAGGACGTCACCGGCGTTGTCGGTCCGGGCGACGAGCACGCGTCCTTTCGGCGCGGCCCGTCCCCTCGGCCCGGTCTGCTCCGCCGGTCCGGCCTGTTCCCCCGGCGCGGCCCGTCCCCCCGGCGCGGCCCGAGCTCTCCGCCCGGCCCGTGCGCCGGGCCCGGCCCGACCGGCGGTGGCGGCGCTCACCGGCGCGCCCTCAGCTCACCGCGTACGCGGTGCAGGCAGGCGGCGGGCGGGATCGCCGCGCTGGTCACGAGCATGCGCGCGACCTCCCCGGCGGAGCGGGGGCCGGGGGCGATGCGCGCCCAGGCGAACTCCGCGGTGAGCGCGGCCCACCCGAGCCCGGCCACGGCCGCCGCCCACCCGGCCGCCGCCCACCCGGCCGCGGTCCACCTGGGCGCGGTCCACCTGGACGCCGCCAGCCCGGCCGCCGCCACCCCCAGCGCGCTGGTCAGCGCGTGGCGGCGCAGGCGTCCGGGGGCGCCACCGAGCCGCTCGCGCCACCCGGGCCCGTGGAGGCGCCGCATCAGGGCGTCGTCGGCGTTGCCGCGCTGGCGGCGCAGGCTGACCAGGAAACCGTCGTCGCGCACCGGGTGCAGGCTGACCCGCCTTCCCCGCACCAGGCGCAGACCGGCCCCGGACACGCGCAGGGCCAGGTCCGCGTCCTCGCGGTAGGCGCGCGGGAAACGCTCGTCGAACCCGCCGGTGCGCTCCAGCGCCGAGCGGCGGTAGGCGATGTCGGCGGTGATCCACTCGGCCTCGGCCAGCCCGGCGGTGTCGCGCTCGGCGTCGGTGGGCCGCCGGTCCGCCGGGAGCGGCACCTCGATGCGACCCTGACAGGCGGCCACGTCGGCGGGCAGGCCCGCGAGGTCGGCGAGCAGCGCCCGCGCCCAGCCCGGCCCGGGGACCACGTCGTCGTCGAGGAAGGCGACCCATTCCCCCTCCGAGGCCCGCCAGCCCGCGTTCCTGGCCGCGGCGGGCCCGCGCCCGCCGGAGCGCACGACGCGCGCGTGCCGGGGAAGCCCGCCCAACTCGCCCCGGCCCGGTCCCGGCGGCCGGTCGTCGACGACGACGACCTCCAGCTCCGGCGGGAGGGCGGCCAGCGTGGCGGCCAGGCTCGGCCGGCCGACGGTGGGCAC
This sequence comes from Streptosporangium sp. NPDC050855, assembly GCF_044456585.1. NCBI lineage: Bacteria > Bacillati > Actinomycetota > Actinomycetes > Streptosporangiales > Streptosporangiaceae > Streptosporangium > Streptosporangium sp. NPDC050855. The sequence continues at coordinate 7,059 of NZ_JBITFY010000012.1, read as the reverse complement.
CACGACGGAGATCACGAGGCCGGTCACCGGGCCGGTCACGGGGCCGGTCACGGGGCCGGTCACGGGGCCGGTCACGGGGCCGGTCACGAGGCGGGTCACGAGGCGAACACCTCCCCGCGCCGTACCAGGAACGGGCCGAGCGCCAGCACGTCCACCGGTGAGGAACCGAAGCACTCCAACGCGTCGCGCGGGTCGTCGACCATGGGCCGCCCTGCGGTGTTGAGGCTGGTGTTTACCACCACGGGAAGGCCGGTGCGCGCCTCGAACTCGCCCAGCATCCGGGCCAGCAGCGGCTCCTGCCGCTCCGAGACCGTCTGCACCCGCGCGGTCCCGTCCACGTGCACCACCGCGGGGATCCGCTCCCGCCACGACGGCTCCACGTCGTGCACGAACAGCATGTACGGCGAGCACGCCGGCCCCCGCGAGAAGATCTCCCCGGCGCGCGAGGCCAGCACCATCGGCGCGATGGGCCGGAACTGCTCGCGGCCCTTGACGTCGTTCAGCCGCTCGGTGTTGCGCGCGTACCCCGGATGGGCCAGCAGCGAGCGCCTCCCCAGCGCCCGGGGCCCGTACTCGGCGCGACCCTGGAACCAGGCCACGATCCGGTCGGCGGCCAGCTCGGCCGCGACCGCGGCGGCCAGGTCGCGCGGCCGGGTGTGCGGCACGCGCGCCACGTCCAGCCACGCGGCCAGCTCCTGTTCGCTCCAGCCCCGCCCCAGGTCGGCGCCTGGCATCGGTACCGTGACCTCGCCGTGGGCCCTGGCCAGGTGCAGCGCCCCGCCGAGCGCGGTGCCCGAGTCGCCCGCCGCGGGCTGCACCCACACCTCCTCGAACGGACTCTGTGCCAGCAGCCGGGTGTTGGCGACGCAGTTGAGCGCGACGCCCCCGGCGAGCGTCAGATAGCGGTCACCGGTACGGCCGTGCAGCCACGTCGCCAGCTCCAGCAGCACCTCCTCCAGCCTGGCCTGCACGCTGGCGGCCAGGTCGGCGTGGTCGGCGGACCAGGGCTCCCCGGCCGCCAGGGCCTTGGCGTAGCCGCCCCAGTCGATCGGCTCCACCCTGAACCCGCCGTCGCCGGTCGTGACGATCAGCTCGCGCAGCGCGGCCAGGTGGCGGGGCGTGCCGTAGGAGGCCAGCGCCATCACCTTGTACTCGTCGCAGGAGCGCAGGAACCCCAGGTGCTCGGTGACCTCCTCGTACATCAGCCCGAGCGAGTGCGGCAGTGCCTGGGCGGCCAGCACGGTCAGCTCGCCGTCGCGGTAGTGCCCCGCCAGGTGCGACACGGCCTCGCCCCGGCCGTCGCACACCAGCACCGCGCAGTCGCGGTACGGCGAGGCCAGCCCGGCCGACGCGGCGTGCGCCACGTGGTGGGGGACGTAGGAGACCTGCGCCGGGTCGAGGCCGGGCAGCGCGGTGGCCAGGAAGGCCGGCGCCCGCCGGGCGTAGGTCGTGCGCAGCTCCTCCCACCCGCCGTCGAGCCCCTCCTGGCCCGGCCGTACCAGGTCGGGGTCGTAGGAGTAGGCGACGGCGTCCAAATCCTCCGGCCTCAGGCCCGCCTGGCGGAGGCACCAGCCGGCCGCCTGCTCGGGAAGCTCCCACGCCGAGAACGGCACCGGCCGCTTGCCGTGCTTGCGGCGGCTGAAGCGCTCCTCCTCGGCGGCGGCCACGACCTCCCCGTCGACCACGAGGGCCGCGGCGGGATCGTGGAAGATCGCGTTGATGCCCAGGAACCTCATCGAGCTCCCCTTCCGAAAGGTGTCTCACGTATCGGCTGTGATGGCGAAAGGGGAGGTCAGGGCCTCGCCGGTCGCCGTTTGGGCTGATCGGAGACCGGGTAGCCGCAGCTCATGCACCGTATCCGGCCACCGGCCGCCGTCCTGTTCGACAGGGACGGGACACTGATCAGGAACGTGCCCTACAACGCCGACCCCGCCCTGGTCGAGCCGGTGCCGGGCGCCCGGGAGGCGCTCGACCGGCTGCGCCGCGCGATGGTGCCCACCGGAGTGATCACCAACCAGTCGGGCGTCGCCAGGGGTCTGATCACCCGCGAGCAGCTCGACCTGGTCAACGCGGAGGTCGAGCGGCTGCTGGGGACGTTCGACACCTGGGCGGTCTGCACGCACGGCGAGGACGACCGCTGCGCGTGCCGCAAGCCCGCCCCCGGGCTGGTGCTGCGGGCCGCCGCGGCGCTCGGCGTCGATCCGCGCGACTGCGTCGTGATCGGCGACATCGGCGGCGACATGGAGGCCGCCGCGGCCGCGGGCGCGCGCGGCATCCTGGTGCCGACCGCGGAGACCCTGGCCGGAGAGGTGGCCGCCGCGCCGGAGGTGGCCGCCGACCTCACCGAGGCCGTCACCAGGGCGCTGGGCGTGCGGGTACGGCGATGAGGATCATGCTGTGGCACGTGCACGGCTCGTGGACCACGGCGTTCGTCCAGGGCCGCCACGACTACGTGGTGCCGCTCGTCCCCGGCCGGGGCCCGGACGGGCGCGGCAGGGCGCGGACGTTCGCCTGGCCCGAGGGCGTGCGCGAGGTCCCCTGGGACGCGCTGCGCCACGAGCCCCTGGACGCGGTGGTCTACCAGCGCCCGCACGAGATGGAGCTGGCCCGCGAGTGGCTGGGCCGCGACCTGCCCGGCGTGTACGTCGAGCACAACACCCCGGCCGGGGACGTGCCGCACACCCGCCACCCGCTGGCCGGGCGGAGCGACGTCCCGATCGTGCACGTCACCCACTTCAACGAGCTGTTCTGGGACAACGGCCGGGCGCCCACGCGCGTCATCGAGCACGGCGTCGTCGACCCGGGCCCCCTCTACACCGGGGAGCTGCCCCGGGCCGGGGTGGTCGTCAACGAGCCGGTGCGCCGCACCCGGGTCGCGGGCACCGACCTGCTGCCCCGGCTCGCCGGGGCCGCGCCGCTGGACGTGTTCGGGATGAAGGCCGACGGGCTCGCCTACCCCGCCTACGACCTGCCGCAGGCCGCGATGCACGCCGAGCTGGCCAGGCGCCGCGTCTACCTGCACCCCTACCGCTGGACGTCGCTGGGCCTGGCGCTGGTCGAGGCCATGCACCTGGGCATGCCGGTCGTCGCGCTCGCCACGACCGAGGCCGTCGAGGCCGTGCCCGCGGCGGCGGGAGTGATCTCCACCAGGGTCGAGACCCTGGCCGCCGCGCTGCGGGAGTTCGTCGCCGATCCCGGCCGCGCCAGACGGGCGGGCGAGGCCGGGCGCGAGGCCGCGCTCGGCAGGTACGGGCTCGGCCGCTTCCTGTCCGACTGGGATCGCCTGCTGGTCACGATGTGACATATGAGCTCTGTCCCTTTCACCCCAAATAGTCACTCATAGGGTGACATGGCGTAGGGCGACAGAACGGATACTCTGTGTAATGAAGTAGGCAGCGAAGCCTAACCGTATTCCATGTGATCTTCATCCCGGTCGTGCGCCACCGTTCCGCGGCCGGGACGGGTGCGAGGCCGGTCCGGGTGAACGGCCCCGCCGGACGGCCGCGCGTCGCGCCCCCCTCATCCCTTGAGCCCGGACCGGGAGACCCCCTGGATCACCCAGCGCTGGGCGACGAGGTAGAGCACGATCACCGGCAGGCCCGCGATCACCGCCCCGGCCATCAGCAGGTCGTAGCGGATGCTGTTGGCGCCCTGGAGGTTGCCCAGGCCCGCGGGCAGGGTCAGCGACTCGGGACTGAACAGGACGTAGAGCGGCCACAGGAAGTCGTTCCAGTTGGTCAGGAACGACAGCAGGAACAGCGTCACCAGGGCGGGGCGGGCCAGCGGGAGCGCGATGGTGGTGAAGATCTGCCACCGGTTGCAGCCGTCCAGCTCGGCGGCCTCCTCCAGCTCCCGCGGCAGCGTGACGAAGAACTGCCGCAGGAAGAACACGCCGAACGCCCCCGCCGCCGCCGGGACGATCACCGCGGGCAGGTCGTCCACCCAGGAGAGCTCGTTGACGATCAGGAAGGTGGGGACCAGCAGCACCACCGGCGGCACGAACAGGGTCGCCACGACCGTCGCGAAGATGGTGTTCCGGCCGCGGAAGCGGAGCCGGGCCAGTGCGTACGCGGCCGGTGCGGCGGTCACCAGGACCAGGGCGGCGTGGCCGGTGGCGGCGGCGAGGCTGTTGACGAACCACCTGGCGATCGGGCTGTCCGTACCGGTGAGGATCTCCCGGTAGGCGTCCAGGGTCGCCGGGGCGGGGATCCACCGCGGCTCGGCCACCCCGGCCTCCCGGCGGGTCTTGAACGAGGTGGACAGCATGTAGGCCAGCGGGCTCAGGTACAGCGCCGCGATCGTGACGAGGGTCAGATGGAGCAGGGCCCGCCGCAGGCCGCGGACGTCCCGGGTCACGATCCGCCCCTGTTCCCGAGGGCGCCGAACACCAGCGCGCTGGTCACCATCAGGAAGGCGGCCAGGATGAAGCTCATGGCCGAGGCGGTGCCCAGGTCGAACTGGCGCAGGCCGGTCTCGGCGATGAGGTGGATCGCGGTCTTGGTCTGGTCGGCGGGAGCGCCGCCCGTGATCAGGTACGACTGGCCGAACATGTTGGCCGAGGCCAGGATCGTGGTGTTCAGGACGAAGATCGTCACCGGCCGCAGGCCGGGCAGGGTCACCGAGCGGAACCGCTGCCAGGCGGAGGCACCGTCGACCATCGCGGCCTCGTGCAGCTCGCGCGGGATGTCCTGCAGCCCGGCCAGGAAGATGACGGCGTTCAGGCCGAGCGTCCACCAGACCGTCACCCCGACGAGGGCGACCCAGGCGGCCGGCACGTCGGTGGTCCACTGCACGTCCAGGCCCAGGTAGTGGTTGACCAGGCCGATGTTGCCGTCCAGCAGGAACCGCCAGACGAACCCGACGACCGCCACGCCCAGCACGTACGGCGCGAAGTAGACGGCCCGGTAGACGTCGCGCCCGGCGAAGCGCCCGTTCATCAGCAGCGCGGTGAGCAGCGGCAGCACGATGAGCGGCGGCACCGACGCGACCGTGAAGATTCCGGTGGCCCGCATCGCCGTCCAGAAGCGCGCCCCCTCCACGCCGGCGGGGTCGAACAGCTCGGCGTAGTTCTCCAGCCCGACGAACGGCCTGTCCGGGAGGCCGATGTCCCATCTGTGCAGGCCGGTCCAGAACCCGAAGCCGATGGGCAGCAGCATGAAGACGGCGAACAGGGCGAGGTAGGGGGCGGCGAACAGGTACGGCGTCCAGGGGCGCATCCTGCGGACGACACCGGGGGACCCGGCGGTCCGCGTGCTCATCGCCCGTACTTCCGCGTGTTCTCGGCCAGCAGCCTGTCGGCCAGCGCCACGCCCGCCTTCAACGCCTCCGCCGGGGACGCCTCCTTCAGCACGGCCCTGGCCACCGCCGGCTCCAGCGCCTTGGTCTGCACGTCCCCGACCCCGGGGAGCGAGGGCAGGAAACGCAGGACGCCCGGGTCGGCGGCCAGCCTGATCTGGGGCAGACCGGCGAGCGAGGGATCCAGGCGGACGGAGGTGCGGGCCGGGATCATCCCGGCCCCGGCCCACCGGGCGGACAGCCGGCTCATGTGGTCGATGAGGAGACCGGCCGCCCGGACCTTGTCCGGGTCCCCGCCCGCGCGGGAGGTCATCACGAAGTTGTGGGAGGAACTCCACACCGCGGCCGTGCCGCCGACGACGGGGAGCGGGGACAGACCCCACCGCAGCGATCCGGTGTTGGACGTCAGATCGTTGATCTGCCAGATCCCGTCCCAGGTGAAGCTGCTCGCGCCGTTCTTGAAGGCGGCGTACTGGCCGTCCTGGGCGACCTTGGCCGGGCTGAGGCCCTTGTCGATCTGCTCGACCATCCAGCCCAGGGCCTTGGCCCCCGCGTCGGAGCCCCACAGCGCCTTCGAGCCGTCCTCGCTGTAGAGCTCGCCGCCGAACTGCCACAGCAGGCTCATGAACATCAGATGCCCGGGCCACCTGTTCGGCACCCAGAAGGGGGCGGCGATCCCGGCCTGCCGGAGCCGTCCGAGCGCCTCCTCGTAGGAGACCCCGTCCGCCGGGGCGCCGGTCAGGCCGATCCTCTCCAGGTGGGCCCGGTTCCAGTAGCCGCCCAGGCAGTGCACGTCGAACGGCACGCTGTAGCGCCTGCCCCGGTAGATCCCGGCGTTCCACACCGCGGGGACGAAGTCCGACCCGGTCAGCCCGAGCGCGCCTGCCAGGTCGTCCAGGGGGACCAGCGTCCGCCGCGCGGCGAGGGTGGCGATCCAGTCGTTGTGGACGATCGCGACGTCCGGCCCCCTGCCCGCGGCGATGGCCATCGGTATCGCGGGGTAGAGGTCCTCCCAGCGGCGGGTGACGTTGCGGACCGCGATCCGGCCCGAGAACCTCCGGTTGAACGCCTCCAGCATGGCGCGCAGGTACGGGCCGTCACCGCCGGTGAAGCCGTTCCAGCAGTCCAGCGTCACCCTGGGCCCGGAGTACTCCCCGGCCGGGAGCGCGGGCGAGGCCGGGGCGAAACCGGTCCCGGCGTCCCTTCCGCAGGAGGGCAGCGCCGCGGCGAGGCCCGCGGCGCCGCAGAGGCCGAGGGCCGAACGGCGCGAAAGGGTACCGGTCATTTCTTGCTCCCGGGAAAAGCTTACTCCCGGTCAGGAACGCCGGTGAAGCGGACGACGCTCCAGGAGGCCGGCGTCAGGGTCACCGATGCGTGGTGGCCCTCCATGCGGGCGCCCGCGCCGGGCCGGGGCACGACGCGGTCGGGCGCCTCGGCGGTGTTGACGGCCGAGGGGTCGTCGTCGGCGAGTTCGATGTGCTCCACCGGCCGCAGACCCTCGGGCAGTGTGAGCTCCAGCTCGCAGGGGCGGTGCCGGTCGCGGTTGACCACGAACAGGGCCAGCTCGCCGGTCTCCTCGTCGTGCGTGGCGGTCGCCCAGATCGCGGGCACCTCCCCGTACCTGTCGGTGGGGATGGTGGCGCACTCGGGCTCGACCCGCAGCACCTGGCCGCGGGCGTACTTCGCGGTCAGCGCGAACGGGTGGAAGATGCTCTGTCGCCAGGCCGGGCCGCCCGGCTCGGTCCTGATCGGGGCGATCACGTT
>NZ_JBITFY010000011.1:0-314975 GCF_044456585.1 Streptosporangium sp. NPDC050855 | reverse complement strand
GTACGGGCCCTGGCCCGCCAGCCACGCGACGCCTCCGCCACCCGGGTGCGCAACCGCGACACCGTCGACGGCCGCCCCCGCGGCCACCTGACCAAATTCGGCCTGTCACGCATCCGCTTCCGCGAGATGGCCCACCGCGGCGAACTGCCCGGCATCACGAAGGCGAGCTGGTGAACCATGGCCGTCCCCAAACGCAAGACCTCCCGCAGCAACACCCGCCACCGCCGCTCCCAGTGGAAGGCCACCACCCCCGACCTGGTCCCCATCACCATCGAGGGACGGCGACTACTGGTCCCCCGCCCCCTGATCCGCGCCTACCAGCGTGGCCTGATCACCCCGAGATGAGCCGCGTCCCGGCCCCGTGACGACACGGTGACGACACGGTGACGGCGTGACCGTGTGCGGCCGGGCGTGTCCGGCCGGGCGCGGTCCCGGCCGGTGGGGCGGTCGCGTTGCGAGGTCCGGGCCGACGAGAGAGGTATGTACAGGGTCGTCGCTTCTGTACATTTTCCTCCTGTATAGTCCGCGGATATGAAAATCATTCCTATCGGGATGGTCGTGTGCCTGGTCGCGGTTCTCACCGCCTGCGGCAGCGCGGGGGGAGCGTCCTCCGGCACCACCGGGGCCCCGGCGAGCGGCACGAGCGGTACGAGCGCCGCGCGCGCCGCCACGGAGCTGACCAGCTGCGGCCTGCCCCTTCGCGTCACCGCGCCGCCGCGCCGCGCGGTCTCCATGGAGCAGAACGCGACGGAGATCATGCTCACGCTGGGCCTCGCGGACCGGATGGTCGGTACGGCCTACCGGACGGACCCGGTGCTCGACGAGCTCAGGAGCGACTACGACAAGGTCCCCGTCCTGGCCGCCCAGTACCCGGGCCGCGAGGCCCTGCTGGCCGCCACCCCCGACTTCGTCTACTCGATGCGCGCCTCGGCCTACGCCCCCGACGCCGGCGGTACGCGCAAGGACCTGGCCGCGCTCGGCGTACCGGCCTACCTGTCCTCCAACGACTGCGAGGACCGCGCGCTGATCCCCGCCGCGGTGTCGTTCGACGCCGTCTTCGCCGAGATCGGCGACATCGCGAAGATCTTCGATGTCGAGGAGCGCGGCCGGAAAGTGGTGGACGACCTGTGCCGGCGCCTCGAAGCCGCCAGGACCGCGGCCGGCACCGCCGGGAAGGTGAAGCTGATGTGGTACTACTCCGGCACCAAGACCCCGGCCATCGCCGGTCGCGGAGGGCTCCCCGACACCATCGGCACGTTCCTCGGCGCCGGGAACGCGTTCTCCGACATCACCCAGCAGTGGGCGGAGGGCGACTGGGAGACGATCGCCGAACGCGACCCCGACGTGATCGTGCTGGCCGACCTCACCCGCGGCGGCGACGGCGACAGCGCCGAGGCCAAGAAGGCGTTCCTGCGCTCCGACCCCGTCGCCTCCAAGCTCACCGCCGTCAGGAACGACCGCTTCATCGTCGTCCCCGGCTCGTCCATGGACCCCTCGATCAGGAGCGTCAGCGCCGTGGAGCAGGTCGGCAGGGGACTGCGGGACCTCGACGGCTGACCCACCGCAGGGCGCCCGCCCGATCCACGCCCGTCCAGGCCCGACCTTCCCAGGAGTTCCCGATGACCGTTCCCCTCACCGCGCCCACCCTCGACGACCTGTTCTCCCGGTGGGAGCGACAGCAGGCCGCGTACGTGGCACACCGGCAGAACCGCTTCCAGGTGATGCTCGACGTGCTCGACCTGCACTGTCCCGCCGACCTCACCGTGCTCGACCTGGCCTGCGGGCCGGGCTCGATCGCCGACCTGGTGCTGCGCCGCTTCCCGGGCGCGCGTGTGGTGGCCGCCGATTTCGACCCGGTCCTGGCGCGGATCGCCCGGTCGGTCCTCGCGCGGCACGACGACCGCGCCACCGTGGTCGAGACCGACCTGGTGAGCGCGGACTGGCCGTCGGCCCTGCCGGAGGAGCGGACCTTCGACGCCGTGCTCAGCTCCACGGCACTGCACTGGCTGTCTCCCGGGCAGCTGCTGGCCGTCTACACCGAGCTGGCGCGGCTGCTGCCTCCCGGAGCCGTGCTGCTCAACGCCGACCACCTGCGGTTCGGTGACGACCGGCCGGCCCTGCGGCGGCTGTCGGCCGAGCACGACGCCGCCGTGCAGCGGGAGGCGTTCACCGGCGGCGCCGAGACCTGGGAACGGTGGTGGGACCTGGCCGCCCGCCATCCGGACCTCGCCTCCCTGATGCCCGAGCGCGAGCGGCGTTTCGCCGACCGCCCGCCGCAGCCCCCGGCGTCCCTGGAGTTCCACCTCGCGGCCCTGCGGAACGCCGGTTTCACCGAGGTGGGCACCGTCTGGCAGTACCTGGATGACTACGTCGTCTTCGCCCGGCGATGACCTCCCACGCACCACCGCGCACCACGAAACCCGCCGATCCGGAGGCCCCCGGCGCCGCGACCCCCGGCAGGCGGTGGCCGGGCGCGATCTCGCTGGGCGGCGCCGGCCTGGCGGTGCTCGTGCTGTCCGTGGCGTTCGCGGTGGCCGTCGGCGCGGCGGGCCTGTCGGTGGGGGAGGTGCTGCGGAGTTTCGCGGCGCACCTGGGCCTGCCGGTGGTGCCGCTCCCCCCGCTGCAGGACGCGATCGTCTGGGAGCTGCGCCTGCCGCGCGTCCTGCTGGCGGTACTGGTCGGTGGCGGCCTGGCCGTGTGCGGGGCGGTCCTGCAGGCGCTGACGCGCAATCCGCTGGCCGACCCCTACCTGCTGGGCATCTCCTCCGGCGCCTCCACCGGGGCCGTCGCGGTCCTGATCCTCGGCCTCGGATCCGCCGCCACCCTGACCACCGGAGCCTTCGCGGGAAGCGTCGCGGCCTTCTGCTGCGTCCTGGCGCTGGCCGGTACGGGGTCGGCGAGCGCCGTCCGCGTCGTGCTCGCCGGGGTCGCGGTGTCACAGCTGTTCAGCGCGGTGACCAGCCTGATCGTCATCTGGGCCGGTGACGCGCACGGCACCCGCAGCGTGACGTTCTGGCTGCTGGGCTCGCTGGCCTCGGCGTCCTGGAGCGGTGTCGCCCTGTGCGCGGCCGCCGCCGGTGTCACCCTGGCCGTCTGCTGGGCCGCCGCGCCCGCCCTGGACGCCTTCGCCTTCGGACGCGAGACCGCGGCCTCCCTGGGCGTCTCCCCGGTCAGGACGCAGGTCACGCTGATGGTCGTCACCGCTCTGGGCACGTCGGCACTGGTGTCCGCGAGCGGGGCCATCGGGTTCGTGGGTCTGGTCGTACCGCACGCCGTCCGCTTCCTGACCGGCTCCCGCCACCGCCTGCTGCTGCCGGCCTGCGCCCTGTACGGAGGGGTCTTCCTGCTGTGGGCCGACACCGCCGCGCGGGTCCTGTTCACCCCGCGGGAGATCCCCGTCGGCGTGCTCACCGCGCTGATCGGTGTGCCCGCCTTCGCGGTCCTCATGCGCCGAAGGAGCACCCCCAGATGAGCCTGGACGCCCACGACGTCACCTGGAGCGCCGGCGGCGCGCCCATCATCGACGGGATCACGGTCTCCATCCCCCGGGGCCGTCTCACCGGGCTGCTGGGACCCAACGGCAGCGGGAAGTCGACCCTGCTGCGGCTGCTGGCCGGCCTGCTCCGCCCGCGGACGGGAACGATCCTGCTGGACGGGCACCGCATCGGCGAGCTGCCGCGGCGCGAGGTCGCCCGCCGGCTGGCCGTGGTCGCCCAGGAGACGTCCACCGACATCGACATGACCGTGACCGACGTCGTGATGCTGGGCCGCGTCCCGCACCGGAGGGGACTCGCCATGGTGGGCCGCGACGATCCGCGCGACGTGCTGGAGACCGAGAAGGCCCTGGCCCGGTGCGGCCTGGAGGGCTGGGGGGAGCGCCGGTGGTCGACGCTGTCCGGCGGGGAGCGCCGGCGCGTCACCATCGCCCGCGCCCTGGCCCAGGACCCCACCGAGCTCCTGCTGGACGAGCCCACCAACCACCTCGACATCCACCATCAGCTCGACCTGCTGCGGATGCTGGCCGACGCGCCGGCCACCGTCGTCGCCTCGCTGCACGACCTGAACCTCGCGGCCCAGTACTGCGACCACCTGCTCCTGATGGAGGCCGGGCGCCTGGTCGCCTCCGGCCCTCCTGCGCAGGTGCTGACCGAACGGTGGATGGAACGCGTCTACCGCGTCCGCGCGACGGTGAGCCTGTCGCCGGACGGACGCCCGCACCTGCGCTACGCCCCGCTGGACCCCGCCCCCGCACGGTGAAGCCGGTGGCGTGGGCGTGGAACGAAGGACGGCCCCGCCGTATCTCGGCCTGATAGACGTGTGTCAATATAGACAGCGGTCGACTTCGATTAGTGTCTATATGGAGGATGTCCGATGGAGCCGCTGGAGCCGCTGGAGCTGTCGGGGTGCAGCCCTCCGCTGACGCGCGAGCCGCTCAGCGCCGAGCGGAGCGCCGCGGTGGCGCGCGTGTTCAAGGCGCTGGGAGATCCGGTACGGCTGCGCATCGTGTCGATCGTGGCCAGCCACGCCGGCGGCGAGGTGTGCGTGTGCGACCTGACCGGCGCCTTCGAGCTGTCGCAGCCGACCATCAGCCACCATCTGAAGGTCCTCAAGGAGGTCGGGCTGCTGGTCTCCGAACGCCGGGCCTCGTGGGTGTACTACCGCCTGGTCCCCGAGACCCTGGCCGACCTGTCGGCCCTGATCGACGTTCCCGCCTCGGCCTGAGCGCGGACCACGAAGGAAGCGCGATGTCCTCACCCCCTCGCACCACCGCCCCCGTCCCCACGGCGAAGGGCGGCGTGGTCGCTGCCCTGTCCACCCTGGACCGGTTCCTGCCGGTGTGGATCGGGCTGGCGATGGCCGCCGGGCTGCTGCTCGGCCGCCTGGTGCCCGGCCTGAACTCCGCGCTGGAGGCGGTCAGGGTCGGTGGGATCTCGCTGCCGATCGCGCTGGGCCTGCTTTTGATGATGTACCCGGTGCTGGCCAAGGTCCGCTACGACCGCCTGAGCACCGTCACCGGCGACCGGCGCCTGCTGATCGCCTCCCTGGTGCTCAACTGGATCCTCGGCCCGGCGCTGATGTTCGCGCTGGCCTGGCTGCTGCTGCCCGACCTGCCCGAGTACCGCACCGGCCTGATCACCGTCGGCCTGGCCCGCTGCATCGCCATGGTGCTGATCTGGAACGACCTGGCCTGCGGCGACCGCGAGGCCGCGGCCGTCCTGGTCGCCATCAACTCGATCTTCCAGGTCGTCGCCTTCGCCGCGCTGGGCTGGTTCTACCTTCAGGTCCTGCCCGGCTGGCTGGGCCTGGGCGAGGGTGCCGAGCTGCGGGTCTCGGCCTGGGACATCGCCCGATACGTGCTGATCTTCCTCGGCGTCCCGCTGGCGGCGGGCTACCTGTCGCGCCGGCTGGGCGAACGCGCCCGGGGCCGTGAGTGGTACGAGACCCGTTTCCTGCCCAGGATCGGACCCGTCGCCCTGTACGGCCTGCTGTTCACCATCGTCGTCCTGTTCGCCCTGCAGGGGGAGACCATCACCTCCCGGCCCGGGGACGTGGCCCGGATCGCGCTGCCGCTGCTGGCCTACTTCGCCCTCATGTGGGGCGGTTCGTTCCTAGCAGGCCGGGCGATCGGCCTGACGTACGAGCGCACCACCACGCTGGCCTTCACCGCGGCCGGCAACAACTTCGAGCTGGCCATCGCGGTCGCGATCGGCGTCTTCGGCGTCACCTCCGGCCAGGCCCTGGCCGGGGTGGTCGGCCCGCTGATCGAGGTGCCCGTCCTGGTCGCCCTGGTCTACGTCAGCCTGGCCGGCCGCCGCCTGTTCCCCGTCACCTCCACACCACAGGGACCGCTTCATGCCTGACAAGCCCAGCGTGCTGTTCGTCTGCGTGCACAACGCCGGCCGCTCCCAGATGGCCGCCGGCTGGCTCACCCACCTGGCGGGGGAGCGGATCGAGGTCCGCTCGGCCGGATCCGAGCCCGCCGACCAGATCAACCCGGTCGCGGTGGCCGCGATGGCCGAGGTCGGCGTCGACATCACCACCGGACACCCCAAGGTCCTCACCGTCGAGGCCGTCCAGGACTCCGACGTGGTGATCACCATGGGCTGCGGCGACACCTGCCCGTACTTCCCCGGTACGAGGTACGAGGACTGGAGCCTCGACGACCCCTCCGGCCGGGACATCGACGCCGTCCGCGCCATCCGCGACGAGATCCGCGCCCGGGTCGAGAACCTGATCGCCGGCCTCGACACCCGCTGACCCGGGCCGGGCGGCTCCGCTCATGCGCGGTGGTAGGCGACCAGTGCGAGCGCGGCGACGGCGCAGGCCACCGCGACGGCCGCCATCACCCACGTGTACCCGGCCGCCTGGGCCAGCGTGATCGCGCCCAGCGGGGCCAGGGCCTTGTCGGCGACGGAGAAGGCGGCGACGCGGCCCGACAGTGAGGCATAGGCGCTCGTCCCGTACCGCTGCAGCAGCAGGTGCGGCAGGGTGACGGAGGCGATGCCGAAGCCGAGCCCGAAGCCGAGCACGCAGCCGACGGCGCCCGGTACCGTGCGCCCGGCCAGCGGGAGCAGCGCGGCGGCGACGCCCTGCAGGGTGAAGATGGCGGCGGCGATGAGGGCGGCGGGCAGGCGGCGCTGCAGGCCGGTGGTGAGCAGGCGGCCGGTAACCGACAGCACCCCCAGCAGCCCGGCCAGGGTGGCGGCCAGGACGGGGGAGTGGCCCAGGTGGACGAGGTAGGTGATGAGCAGGACCGACATCACCGCCGCCGCGCCGCCGTTGGCGGTGAAGGCGATCACCAGAAGCCGGAACGGCCGCCCTCGGGTGGCGGCCCTGACGACCCGGGCCCGCTCGCGGGTCGTGACCGGCCGACGTCCGGTGCGGGCGGGGCGGCGCACGACGAGCGCGTGCAACGGGATCGCCGCCGCCCCGTAGACGACGGCCAGAACCACCAGGGCGGTGCGCCAGCCGTGGGCGTCGACCAGCCGCCCGCTCAGCGGAAGGAAGATCGTGGAAGCGAACCCGGCGACGACGGTGAGCGCGAGCAGGGCGTTGGCCCGGCCGTGACCGTCACCGCGGACGGGGCCGGGGCCGTGCCCGTGACCGCGGTCGGGGTCGTCGGCGGGGGAGTCGTGAGCGGGACCGGGGTCGTCACCGCGGGCGGGGGCGTCGAACCAGCCGACGATGACGGCGAACGCGCTCTCGTAGAGCACCATCGCGCACGCGACGCCGATCGCGGCGAAGACCGCGTACAGCTGGGGCAGGGTCTCGACCCGTGACCAGGCCAGGACGGCGAGCGTGCCGACGACCGACCCGGCGGTCATCAGGCCCCGGCCGCCGTGGGCGTCGAGCAGGCGGCCGACCAGCGGGGCGCACAGCGCGGCGATCAGGATCGAGCCGGTCAGCGCGGCCGTGATCTGAGGACCGTCGGCGTGCAGGTCGGCCGCCATGGGAATGAGGAAGACCGAGAAGGAGTAGTACAGCACGCCGTAACCGGTGGTCTGCGTCACGGCCAGGGCGGCGACGATGCGCCACCCCTGGGCCGGGCGCCATCGGCCGCCGTTCCTAGGGACGAAGGCGGTTTCGGCGCTGGAGCTCACCCGAGGTCACCGGCGCAGCCGATCGGCTCGTGCTCCGAGATCAGGCGCAGGGCCTCCTTCTGGGGTGCGGTGGGGTGTCCCTCGGACATCTGACGCTCCTCGTGCCGTGCTCCGGCGGCTTCCCGATTGTTTAGAAGAATGTCTAAATATCGTCAGCCTGTCCCATTGATTCGATGACTGTCAATATAAATGGACGCCTGGATCCCGAGGGGCGGGCATCCGATGGTCCTCGCCGGTTCGGCCGTCACCTCCGTGAGGATTTCCCGCCCGTGCCCGCGCGAACCTCGGGCGGCCGTCCGATCGGCGGATCGCCGTCCGGACTCCGGGAAGGCCCCTCACCCGCGACGCCCTCGCGGAGCGACCGGGTCCCCCCGTCCTGTCGCGTCACCTCCGTCCTGCCGCGTCACCTCCGTCCTCCCGCGTTCCCCCGTCCGGGCGCCGAGTCAACCGATCGGCTGACTCGGCGTCCCCACCGTTCGGCGGCCAGGTCCCGTCCCCTGGCCGGTGCCGGAAAAGGGGCCGCTCCAGCAGGCTGAAGGCAGTCGATCCCCCGCTGAGACGAACCCGGAAGGACACCGCATGCCGCCAGTGATCGAGGTACGCAACCTCCACAAGCGCTACGACGACAAGATCGCGGTCGATGACGTCTCGCTCACCGTGCAGGAGGGTGAGATCTTCGGGATCCTCGGCCCGAACGGCGCCGGCAAGACGACGACCGTGGAGTGCATCGAGGGCCTCCGTACGCCGGACCGGGGCGAGATCAGGGTGCTCGGGCTCGACCCCCACCGGGACCGCGCCGAGCTGACCCGGCGTCTGGGCGTCCAGCTGCAGGCCGGTCAGCTCCCCGACCGGCTTCAGGTCGCCGAGACCCTGGAGCTGTACAGCTCCTTCTATCCCGAGCCGGCCGACTGGCGCGCGCTGATGCACGGGCTCGGCCTGGCCGACAAGGCGAAGACCGGGTACGCCAAGCTGTCCGGCGGCCAGAAGCAGCGGCTGTCGATCGCGCTGGCCCTCGTCGGCAACCCCCGGGTGGCGATCCTCGACGAGCTCACCACCGGCCTCGACCCGCAGGCGCGGCGCGACACCTGGGACCTGATCGAGGGCGTGCGCTCCCGCGGGGTGACGATCGTGCTGGTCACCCACTTCATGGAGGAGGCCGAGCGTCTGTGCGACCGGCTGGCGCTGATCGACGCGGGCCGCGTCGTCGCGGTGGACACCCCGGCCGGTCTCACCGAACGGGCCCGCATCGAGCAGCGCATCCAGTTCTGTCCCTCCAGGCCGATGGACGAGCGCCTGCTGGCGGACCTGCCCGAGGTCTCCCGCGTCACCCGCCGGGGGGAGTTCGTCGTCGTCAACGGCAACGACAACGCGCTCAACGCCGTCACCGCCGTGCTGGCCCGCAACCAGATCGTGGCCGAACGGCTGCGCGTCGAGCAGGCGAGCCTGGAGGACGCGTTCGTCGAGCTGACCGGCAGACGTCTCGACACCACCGCCTGACCTCCCCGGACCGGTCCACCCGGACCGCCCCACCCGGACCGGACCGACCCGACCTGACCCGGGTCGACCCGGACCGCCCCACCCGGCCCGGCCCGCACCGGCCCGCACCGCACTGCACCGGCCCGCACCGCACCGCACCGTCCCGCACCGGCCCGCACCGGACCGGCCCGCACCGGCTCGACCGCCACCGAACCCGCCCGACGAAGACCATCGAGAGGAAACCCCCCATGTCAGCTCTGACCACCGCCACGGCCCCCGTCACCGCCAAGCGCGGTTCCATAACGTGGAAGCTCATCAAGGCCGAGAGCAGGCTCTGCCTCCGCGACAAGGTCGGCCCCATCTGGGGCGTCGGCTGCCCGCTGCTCGTGCTGATCATCCTCGGCAGCATTCCCGCCCTGCGGGAACGCCAGGAGGCCGCCGGCGGACTGACGATCTTCGACCTCTACGTCCCCGTCCTGATCCTGTTCAACCTGGCCATCCTGGCCATGACCGCCCTGCCGACCACGCTCGCGGGGTACCGGGAGAACGGCGTGCTGCGCCGCATGCGGACCACGCCGGTCGGCCCGGTCCGCCTGCTCGCCGCCCAGCTCGTGGCCAACTTCGCCATCGCGCTCGTAGCGATGCTCCTGTTCCTCGCGGTGGCCGGGTTCGGCTTCGGCGTGCAACTGCCGCGGCACCTGCTCGGCTTCACCGTCGCCTGGCTGCTCGGGGCCGCCGCACTGCTCGCCATCGGCCTGCTGGTCACCGCGCTGGTGCCCGGACGCAACGCGGCCTCGGCGACCGGTACGGCGCTGTTCTTCCCGATGATGTTCTTCGCCGGGCTCTGGGTGCCGATCACGCAGATGCCGCCGCTGCTGCAGACCATCGGCCACTACACCCCGCTCGGCGCCGGCATGCAGGCCTTCCAGGACGCCTACCTGGGCCACTTCCCCTCGGCCGTCCCCCTCCTGACGCTGGCGGCCTACGCGGCCGGGTGCGCGCTCGTCGCGGTCCGCTGGTTCCGCTGGGAATAGATCCGCAGGTTTCCCCGCAATAGACTCGGCACGAAGGAGGAAGATCGTGAGCAGGCAGAGGCGGCCGGAGGACCGGTGCCCGGCGGGGACACGGCCACCGTTCCTCCTCGTCACCGCGGTGCCCTACACGCTGCTGGCCGCTCTCGCCGTCCTCAAGACGGTCAGGGAGATCGGGGCGGGTGACTCACCGCTCGTCGACCTCGGCCTGTGCGGGCTGGCCGCGGCGTGGATGCTCGGCATGTTCACCCTGCGTCCCGACCGGTGGGAACGGCCCCGGCTCATGGCGGTGTTCTTCACCGGGATCCTGGTGATCACCGCGATCCTGGTGGTGCGCGACCCCGCCTTCGGGCTGCTCACCCCGGTGCCCTACATCTACGCCTTCACCGTCCTGCGCTGGCCGTGGCGGCTCCTGGGCGTGGCCGCCACGGCGGTCGTGGCCGGCGCCGCGCAGGCCTCCAGCGTGGACAGGGCGACAGCGTCCGGCCTGGTGCTGTCGGCGGCCATTGTCGTCGCCAACGTCGTCCTCATGGGCGGCACCGCCTGGGTGCTCCGGCTCGCCGAGCGGGAGGAGGAGCGGCGCGAGCAGGCCCTCGCCGAGCTGAGCCGGACGAACCGGCTGCTGGAGGCGACGCTCGCCGAGAACGCCGGCCTGCACGCCCAGCTGCTCGCCCAGGCCCGGGAGGCGGGGATCCTCGACGAGCGCCAGCGGATGGCCCGCGAGATCCACGACACCCTGGCCCAGGGGCTCACCGGGATCATCGCGCAGCTCCAGGCGGCCGAGCAGATGCACGAGGTTCCGGAACAGTGGCGCCGGCCCTTCGGAGCCGTCAAGACCCTGGCCAGGGAGAGCCTGGCCGAGGCGCGGCGCTCGGTCGACGCGCTGCGGCCCGAGCCGCTGGAGACCTCACGCCTGAGCGACGCGCTCGCCGACGTGGCCGACCGGTGGTCGAAACTGCACGGGATCGCCGTCCAGGTGACGACGACCGGCACGGTACGGCCGATGGCGCCGGAGGCCGAGTTCGCGCTGCTGCGCACGGCACAGGAGGCCCTGGCCAACGTGGCCAGGCACGCGCACGCGACCAGGGCCGGGGTGACGCTGTCCTACCTGGAACACGAGGTGGCGCTGGACGTACGTGACGACGGCAGGGGTTTCGACCTCGTGGGTCTCGAAGCCGGAACGGCCGCGGACCGCGGGCCGAACCCGCCGTCCCGCGACGGCGGGTTCGGCCTGACCATCATGCGCCAGCGCATCGAAGGGCTCTCCGGGAGCCTGCGGATCGAGTCCGAGCCCGGCGCCGGCACCGGGATCTCGGCCTGCCTCCCCTTCCTGGCGGTCGGGAGCCATACATGACCGACCCCTTCCTGCCGGCCGGGAGCCGCACATGACCGACCCCTTCCTGCCGGCCGGGAGCCGCACATGACCGACCCCTTTCTGCCGGCCGGGAGCCACATGACCGACCACGCGGCCGACCACCCGGCCGAGCCCCCGATCCGGCTGCTGATCGCGGACGACCATCCCATCGTCAGGGACGGGCTGAGCAGCATGTTCGCCTCCGCACCCGGGTTCGAGGTGCTGGGCGAGGCCGCGGACGGCGCCACGGCCGTACGGCTGGCCCGGGAGCTGCGGCCCGACGTGATCCTGATGGACCTGCGCATGCCGGGCATGGACGGGCTGACCGCCATCACCGAGCTCGCCAGGCTCGGGATCGGCGCGCGCGTGCTGGTCCTGACGACCTACGACACCGACACCCACGTGCTCCCGGCCATCGAGGCGGGCGCGACCGGCTACCTGCTCAAGGACTCCCCCCGGCAGGACCTGCTGCGCGCCGCGCGCGCCGCGGCCAGGGGTGAGAGCGTGCTGTCCCCCTCGGTGGCGGCACGGCTGATGAACCGGGTCAGGACACCCGCGCCGCAGCTGCTCAGCGGGCGGGAGCTGGAGGTCCTCGAACTCGTGGCGGCCGGGAACACCAACCGCGAGGTGGCCGCCCGGCTGTTCATCACCGAGGCCACGGTCAAGAGTCACCTGCTGAACATCTACGCCAAGCTCGGCGTGAACGACCGCGCCGCGGCCGTCACCGAGGCGTTCAACCGCAGGCTGCTCGTCCCGCGAGCGCCCGGACGGCCCTGACCCTCACGCCCACGCCGGCGGGCCGCGGCGAGGGCGTCCTCGTCTCAGGGGGTGTGGCCGAAGGCGCGCCGGTAGTCGCGGGGAGGGACCCCGTGCCGTCTGGTGAAGTGGCCGCGGAAAAGGCTCTCGGAGCGGAACCCCGCCTGCTCGGCGATCGTGCGGATCGGCAGGTCGGTGGTCTTCAGGAGCTCTTCGGCCCGGTCGAGCCGCTGCTCGCGCAGCCAGGCGTAGGGCGTGGTGCCGGTGGCCTCCCGGAAGCGGCGGGCGAAGGTGCGCGGGCTCATCAGCGCGTGCCCGGCCAGATCGCCGATCGACATCGGCTGCTGGAGCCGGCTCCTGGCCCACAGCAGGACCTCGGCCAGGGGAGCGCCGCCGGGCACGGCCCGGACCCCGGTGCCGTCGGCCGGGGTGGGGGCGTAGCGCACCTGCCCGCTCTCGCGGCGCGGTGCCGCCATCGCCTCCCTGGCCACGGCGTCGGACACGGCCACGCCGTGTTCGCGGTGCAGCAGGTGCAGGAACACGTCGATGCCCACGGCCGCGCCGGCGCCGGTCACGACGGACCCCTCGTCGGCGTACAGGGCCTCGGGGTCCACGACGACCCCGGGACGGCTCTTCGCGAGCCGGTCGGCCAGGCGCCGGTCGGTGACGGCCCGGCGGCCGTCGAGCAGCCCGGTCTCGGCCAGTAGGAACGTTCCCGTGGAGTAGGCGGCGATGATCGCTCCCCGGCGGTGGGCGTCGTTGAGCGCGTCGACGACGGACCGGCGCAGGGTCAGCGGCCTGCCCTCGGTGGGCAGCACGATGATCAGATCGGCGCCGCTCAGGGCCTCCAGGCCGTGTTCGACCTCCATGTGCAGGGAGAGGTCGGTGAGCAGATCCTCGCCCCCGTCGGAGCAGACGGTGTACGTGAAACGGGGCAGGCCGAGGTGCGACCGGTCGGCGAAGACCATGCCGGCCACGCTCAGCCCGAGCGAGCTGACCCCCTGCGTGGCGAACGCGGCCACCGACCGGAAGGGCCCGGCCGGGGTGGTGCGGGAGCGGCCGGGAACGCCACGGCTCGTCTCCGCCCGGCATCGGACCACGCCGGGTCGCGATTTCTGCACGGTCGCGGACATCGGTGTTCCTTTCCTGCGAGACCGGTTCCGAACTGGGCACGCGACGGCGATGTCTCCCCCCGCGATCGCTCCGCCGAGCGTAGGAGAACGGGATGACCGCGGGCTGGACGCCGCCTGTACCCGCCTGCCTCTCCCC
This sequence comes from Streptosporangium sp. NPDC050855, assembly GCF_044456585.1. Lineage (NCBI taxonomy): Bacteria > Bacillati > Actinomycetota > Actinomycetes > Streptosporangiales > Streptosporangiaceae > Streptosporangium > Streptosporangium sp. NPDC050855. Next base: position 301,488 of record NZ_JBITFY010000011.1, on the reverse strand, counting down.
GGCCGCCCTCGCGGTCCGCTGACCTGGTCCGACGACCCCTCGGCGGGAACGTACCGGCAGAAGCACCCGCCACCGGCACGAACCGGGGGCCCGTCGCGGCGGAACGCGGTGGCCTCAGGCCGGGGGAGCACCGGCCGGGGAGGCGTCCGGGAGCGGGTGCGGTGCCGCCGTCACCGTGGCGCCGTCAGCGTGGCGTTCACCGTGGCGTCGTCACCGCGTGTCGCCGTCAGCGTGCCGCCGTCACCGTGGCGCCGTCACCGTGGCGCCGTCATCGCGTGCCGCCGTCGGCGTGGTGTCGTCGCCCAGGATGGGAGCCAGACCGTCCCCGGGAGCCTGGGCAGGCCTTCGAGGTGGGCGAGGACTCCCCGGAGCCCCGGATGCGGGTTCGTCCCGGGAAGGATGAGGGAGAGCGGGTAGGCGAGGACCGGGTTCACGACGGGGATGCGGCGCAGGTCGTGCCCGGCCGGCCAGACGTACCGGTCGCGTGCCCCGACGAGGGTCGCCACGTCCGCGGAGCCCGCGAGGACGTCCAGGAGCACCTCGTCCCCGAAGTGCGGGCCCGCCGCGTCGATGCGCAGGTCGAACGCGGTGGCGAGCTGGTCGTAGAACTCCGCCCACTCGCTCCGGGGAGCGATGCCCGGAACCCATATCCGGTGCCTGCGCAGCTGCGCGGGCGTCAGTTCCCGCGCGGAGGCGAGCGGATGCGCGGGGCCGACGAGCAGCTCCAGCGGGGAGTCGAACGCGCGGATCGTCCGCAGGCCGGGCCGCGCCGCGCCCGGGGCGACGACGGTGCGGAACGAGGCGTCGACGTCGCCCGCCTCGACGGCCGCGGCCGCCACGCGCGGGTCGTCGACCCGGAGGGTCACCACGTCGAGGTCGGTTCCGGGACGCGACCGCCAGTAGTCGTGCAGGACGACGGCCTGCGCGCTCCGCAGGCCGAGGACGTCGATCCGCAGGGCCCGGGAGCCCGGCCGGACCGCGGCGACGGCGCGTTCGACACCCGCGACGATGCTCCGCGCGTGCGGCAGGAACGCCTGTCCGTCGGGCGTCGGCTCGACCCCCCGGGCGGTACGGGTGAACAGGCGGACCCCCAGCTCGCGCTCCAGGGCGGCGATCCGCTTGGAGACGGCCTGCTGCGTCACGCCCAGCTCGTCGGCCGCATGCCGCAACTGCCCGAGCTCGGCCGCCCGGACGAACGATCGCAATGCCTCGGTGTCCACCGGCTCACCTTAGGCGTGCACAACCGGTCGTTGTGGCTCGCCGCGGGCCGGTTGTCCGGTCACGCCCCGGCGCGTGACCGGGACGTCCCGGCCTCCCGCGGCCGGTCGTCGCGGTCCTGCCGCCCTCCCCGGTGCGCCGTCGCCGCGGGGCCGGCCGTCGCGGGCCCGTTCGTCGGCGGGAGGGCGGCGGCGATGCAGTCGAGGACGCGCTCCAGCCCGTACCGGAACCGGTCGTCGCGGCCGAGGCGCGGCTGGCGCGCCTCCATCGCGATCTTGGTGAAGATGGGGTAGTCCCCGCTCTCCAGCACCTGCCGGATGCGCGGCAGGCTCCGCGCCGTCCACTCCGACTCGCTGAGCCCGCTGCGGCGGACCTCCTGGGCCTGGCTGACCTCCTCGCGGACGGCGCCCTCGACGTAGCCGTTGAGGATGGCGAGCAGGCCGAGGTTCTCGTCGATGGAGACGTGGGCGTCGAGGACCCCCATCACCCGTTCGATCAGGAGCAGCTGGTTGGGGCCGTAGCCGGGCAGCGACCGGTGCACGGTGGCGATCCACGGGTGGCGCAGCCACATCGCCCGCATGCCGTCGGCGTAGCGCGTCAGGTCGGCGCGCCAGTCGCCCGACGGCAGGCCCGTGACGTCGATCTCGCCCATCAGCCGGTCGGCCACGAGCTCGACGAGGTCGTCGCGGCTGGGGACGTAGCGGTAGAGGGACATGGCGCCCGCGCCGATCTCGGCGGCGATCCGCCGCATGGTGGCGGCCTCCAGCCCTTCGGCGTCGGCGATCCGGATCGCCGCCTCGGTGATCTGCGCGCGGCTGTAGGCCGGTCGCGGCCCGCGGGCCGGGCGCTCGGGCCGCATCCAGATGTTCACGTACTCGGTGTCGGTCACCGCTCCACCCCCTACTTGCGTACATGGTACCCAGTAATCTAGTCTGGCCGCCGTAACCGCGTACAACGTACCCAGTGGAGGGTTCATGACGGATCCGATCGTGCTCGCCGAGGGGCTGCACAAGGCCTTCGGCGAGACCCGCGCGTTACGGGGCCTGGATCTCAGCGTCCCGGCGGGAACGATCTGCGGCGTGCTCGGGCCGAATGGCGCGGGCAAGACGACCGCGGTGCGCATCCTGGCGACCCTGTCCGACCCCGATGCCGGGCACGCCCGCATCGCCGGATACGACGTCGTCCGCGACGCCGGCGAGGTGCGGGCCAGGATCGGGCTCGCGGGCCAGTACGCCGCCGTGGACGAGAAGCTCACCGGCCGCGGCAACCTGCGCATGTTCGGGCGCCTGTGCCACCTGTCCCGGCGCGAGGCGCACGCGCGGGCCGACGAGCTGCTCGAACGCTTCGGCCTGGCGGACGCCGCCGATCGGCAGGTCGCCGGCTACTCCGGCGGCATGCGGCGCCGCCTCGACCTGATCACCTGCCTCATCCAGCGCCCCCGGGTGCTCTTCCTGGACGAGCCGACCACCGGCCTGGACCCGCGCAGCCGCGGCGAGATCTGGGACAGCGTCCGCGCGCTGGTGGCGGACGGCACCACGGTGCTGCTCACCACGCAGTACCTGGACGAGGCCGACCGGCTGGCCGACGACATCGCCGTCGTCGACCAGGGGCGGGTGATCGCCACGGGCACCCCCGACGAGCTGAAGGCCACGATCGGGGACCGCCTCGACGTGGTGGTCGAGGACCCCGCCGCGCTGTCCTCGGCGGCGGCCGTGCTGAACTCCCTGGCCGGCACCGACCCCGCGGTGACGGGCACCGACCGGCTCAGCGTCGCCCTGCCCGGCGGCGGCCTGCGGCTCGCCGGCGTCGTGCGCGAGCTCGACCGCGCCGGGGTCGCCGCGGCCGACGTGAGCCTGCGCCGTCCCACCCTCGACGAGGTGTTCCTGCGCCTCACCGATCCTGAGGAGACCGTCCGATGACGACCCTCGCCCCCGTGTCCCGCCGCCTGCGCTGGGCGGTCACCGACGGGCTGACCCTGGTCGGCCGCGAGCTGGGACGGCTGCGGCAGGACCCCGGGGAGCTCGTCGCCGCGCTGGTCTTCCCGGCCATCATGGTGGTGCTGTTCGGCTACGTCTTCGGCAGCGCGATCCAGGTGCCGGGCGGCGGCGACTACCGCGAGTACCTCATGCCCGGGTTGTTCTCGATGGTGACCTTCTCGGCGCTGATGGGGGTCATGACGCGGGTGGCCGCCGACGCCTCCCTGGGGGTGATGGACCGGTTCCGCTCCATGCCGATGGCGCGCCTGGCGGTGCCGTTCGGGCAGACCGGCGCCGACTCCCTGGTCGGCCTGCCGCTGATGGCCGTCATGGTGGGGGCGGGCCTGCTGGTGGGCTGGCGGCCGCACCTCGGCCTCGTCCCCACGCTCCAGGCGTTCCTGCTGATGGCGGTACTGCGGTACGCGCTGAGCTGGGTGGGCGTCTACGTGGGCCTGGCGGTGCGGAACGAGCAGGTCGTCGCCCAGCTGGTGCCGCTGTTCCTGCCGTTCACGATGGTGTCCAACTCGTTCGTCCCGACCGACGGCATGCCGGGGTGGCTGCGGTTCCTGGCCGACTGGAACCCGGTGAGCGCGCTCACCGCCGCCTCCCGGGAGCTGTTCGGCAACCCCGGGGCGCCGTCCGGGGACCCGGTCTGGCCGCTCGCCCATCCGGTGGCCACCGTCCTGCTCTGGTCGGCCGCGCTGCTGGTGGTGTTCGTCCCGCTGTCGCTCCGCGCCTACGGCCGCAGGGGACGGTGAAGGCCCGGTGAGCGCCCGGCCCGGCGGGCCGGACCACCGGTGGGCCGGCGACGACGACCGCGAGGCGGCCGTGCGGCGCGTGCGGGAGGCGTACGCCGAGGGGCACATCCCGTACGAGGAGCTGGACGGACGCCTCCACCGGGTGCTCACCGCCACGACGCGCGGCGAGCTCGCGTCGGCCCTGGACCCGCTCCCGGGACAGGACGCGGGCACCACGTCCACGATCACCGCGGCCGGCGGGCGGATCCGGCGGCGCGGCGCGTGGCGGGTCCCCCGGACCCTCAGGATCGAGTCCCCGCTCGCGCGGGTGCACCTGGACCTGTCCCGGGCGGTCATCGAGCATCCGGTGGTCGACATCGAGGTGCACCTCGGCACGGGCGGGGCCACGATCACGGTGCCCCGCGACGCGGTCGTCGACCTGGAGGACCTGCGCGCCGGGTGGAGGCAGCCGCTTCACCGGGCCCGGCGGCGCCCCCGCCCAGGCGGGCCGAGGATCCGCGTCTCCGGGACCATGGGAACGGGACGGCTGACGGTCCGCCACGCGTGGTGGTGAGGCCCTGCCCGGACGGGTGGGGTTCCGGGGCGGGTCAGGTGAGGAGCCGCCGCAGGAACGGCGCGGTGGGCCCGTCCCCGGACGCGACGTGCGCGGGGGTGCCCGCGTCGACGATCCGGCCACCGGCCTTCCCGGCTCCCGGGCCCATGTCGATGATCCAGTCCGCGCCGGCCGCCGCGTGGACGTCGTGCTCGGCGATCACGACGGTGTGACCGCGTTCCAGGAGCAGGTCCAGGCCCCGCACCAGCCGTTGCGCGTCGTCGGGGTGCAGGCCGGTGACGGGCTCGTCGAGGACGACGAGACCCGGCTCGCCGCCCCGGCGGCCGCGCAGGGTGGCCTTGGCGAGCTTGATCCGCTGGGCCTCGCCGCCGGACAGGGCGGTGCCGCTCTCGCCCAGGGTGAGGTAGCCCAGCCCGATCCCGGCCATCGCCTCCAGCAGCGCCGTCAGCGTCTGCGGCCCGTCGAACACCCGGGCGGCCTCGGCCACCGTGAGGCCCAGCACCTCGTCGATCGCGAGGCCGTGACAGGTCACCGCCAGGACCTCCGGGGTGTAGCGGCGCCCGTCGCAGGCTTGGCAGGTGAGGTAGGTGTCGCCGAGGAAGTGCATGTCGAGCCTGATCCGGCCGAGGCCCTGGCAGGGCTCGCACCGGCCGCCGGGGGAGTTGAAGGAGAAGACCGACGGGTCGCCGAGCCCGCGGCTCGCGGCGGCGTCCGTGTCCGCGAAGAGCCTGCGGATCAGGTCGAACGCCTTGGTGTACGTCGCCGGGTTCGACCGGGGGGTCCGGCCGATCGGGGTCTGGTCCACGACGGTGACCCAGCGCAGTGCGGCCAGTCCCGACACCCTCCCCACCGTGGTGAACGGCCTGCCGGCCAGCCCGGCCGCCACGGAGTCGGCCAGGATCCGGTTCAGCAGGCTGCTCTTGCCGCTGCCGCTGATGCCGGTCAGGCAGGTGAGCCGGTTCAGCGGGACGCGGATCTCGGCGGCCGTGACGTTGTGGGCGGACGCGTCGTGCAACGTCAGCCAGCCGGTGTCGCCGTCCGGTGCCCGCCCGGCGCGTTCCAGCAGGTAGCGGGGCTCTCGCAGGTAGCGGCCGGTCACCGAGCGCGGGTGCGCGGCGATCGCGGCGGGCGTCCCGGCGGCGACCAGCCGCCCGCCGTCGCGCCCGCCGCCGGGACCCAGGTCGACGACCCAGTCGGCGCGGGCGACCAGGTCGGGGTCGTGCTCCACGAGCAGGACGGTGTTCCCGGCGTCGCGCAGCCCCCGCAGGATCTCGAACAGGTGGTCCTTGTCGGCAGGGTGCAGCCCGGTGCCGGGCTCGTCGAAGACGTAGGTGAGGCCGGTCAGCGCCGTGCTGATCTGGGCCGACAGCCGGGCCCGCTGCAGTTCTCCCCCCGACAGGGTCGGCGCGCCCCGCCACAGTTCCACGTGCCCGAGGCCGAGGCGGATCAGCAGGTCGAGCCGGTCGCGCAGCTCGGGGATGAGGACCGCGCCGACCTCCCGCTGGGCCTCGTTGAGGCCGGTCTCGACCGCGTCGATCCACGCGCGGACCTGCCGCACCTGGCTGTGGACCACGTCGCGGAAGGTCTCCTGCCGCAGCCTCACGGTGCGCGCGATCGTGCCGAGCCCGGTGCCCTCGCAGGCCGGGCACGGGCGCCTGTCCACGAAGGGGTGGTAGAGCCGCTTGGCCTCGTCGGTGGCGGCCGCCGCGTAGGCCTTCTCGATCTCGGCGATCGCCCCGTCCAGTGCCCGCCTGGCCCGGTAGGAGAACTCGCTGCCCTTCTTCGCGTTCGTGCCGGTGACGGTCACGTCGACGGTCGCGCCCGCCGTGCCGTACAGGACGGCCCGCCGGAAGTCCTCGGGCTGCTCGTTCCAGGGCAGGGCCGGGTCGGTGCCGTGGTGCGCGGCCAGCGAGGGGAGGAACGCGGCCTCACCGGACAGGTTCCCGCCGAACCAGGGGGAGGCGCCCTCCGTCAGCGGCAGCCCCGGCTCCGGTACGACGAGCTCCGGCCGGGCCGTGACGACCTCGCGTGCCCCGACGCACGCCGGGCAGATGCCGTCGCGGGTCCAGGGGTCGAACTGGGCGGGGTGCAGCGGACCCGTCCAGGTGCTCCCGGTCGCCAGTGGCGCCAGCCTGGCGAAGACCAGGCCGAGGTAGGACTCCACGCCGGTCAGCGTGCCGAGCGTGGAGTTCGGGTTGCGGTTGCCGTTGCGCTGGTCGACGGCCAGGGTCGCGGTCAGACCGCGGACCCGGTCGATGCGGGGCCGGTCGCGCGGCGTGAGGAACTTGCGGACGTAGGGGTCGAAGCCCTCCACGTACCGCAGCTGCGCCTCGGCGTGCAGGGTGTCGATGACCAGCGAGCTCTTGCCGCTCCCGCTGACGCCGGTGAACGCGGTGATGGCGTTGTGGGGGACCCTGACGTCCACGCCGCGCAGGTTGTGCGTGCGCACGCCGGTCAGCTCGATCCAGCCCGTGGCCCCGACGGCGCTCACCGCTCCTCCCCGCCGGTGGTGATGGCGGGGGCGTGCTCGTCCAGCCAGCGGATCTCCGCCTGGAGCAGTGTCTCCTGGCGCCGGAACAGTGCCGCGTCCAGCGTGCCGATCCGGCCCTCCCGGACGAGCTGGGCGCGTTCGGCCTCGAGGTCGGAGATCGTGGAGGCCAGCTGCTCGCGGCGCCTGGCCAGTAGCCCGGCCAGCTCGGCCGGGTCCTGCGCCCGGCCGAACAGCAGGGCCACCGCCAGCGCGTCGGGGCCGAAGCGCAGCTCGCAGATCGCCGCCTCGCGCAACGCCGCCAGCTCCCGGCGGCCGGTGCCGGTGATCTCGTACACGGTGCGCACCGGCCTGCGCCCGACCTGCTCCACCGCGACCTGCCGGATCAGCCCGGCCTCGTCGGCCTGCCGCAGCTCGCGGTTGATGGCACCGACGCCGACCCCGCCCCACTCCGACACGTCGGTGTACGCGGCGATCCGCTTGATCTCGTGACCGTGCAGCGGGCCCTGGGCCGCCATCAGGCCGAGGATCATCAACCGAGTTAGATTCATGAATCTAGTATCATGAATCCAATCGTGTGGATCAAGTGGAAGGCGGCCGTCGCGCCGTCCGGTGAGGGGACCTATCCCGGCGTGACCAGGCCCGCCTCGTAGGCGGCGATGACCAGCTGGGCGCGGTCGCGGGCCCCCAGCTTGGACAGCAGGCGGCCGATGTGCGTCTTCACCGTCCCCGGGCTCAACCGCAGGTGGTCGCCGAGCTCGGCGTTGGACAACCCCTGCGCGACGAGCGTGAGCACCTCGCGCTCCCGGTCCGTCAGCGTGCCGAGCCCGTGGAAGACCTGCCGGGCCGGACGCCGGACGAACTCCGCGATCAGCCGGGTGGTGACGCTCGGCGCGAGCAGCGTCTCGCCCGACGCGACCACCCGGATCGCCCGCAGCAGGTCGTCCGGCGGCGCGTCCTTGAGCAGGAACCCGCTGGCGCCCGCCCGCAGCGCCGCGTAGACGTACTCGTCGAGGTCGAACGTGGTCAGGATGAGCACCCGGGTGTCCTCGGCGATCTGCCCGGTCGCGGTGATGCCGTCCATCTCCGGCATCCTGACGTCCATGAGCACCACGTCGGGTGCCCGCGTCCGCGCGAGCGACACCGCCTGCCGCCCGTCGGCCGCCTCCCCGACCACGACGAGGTCGTCCTCCGAGTCGATCAGCAGGCGGAAGCTGCCGCGCAGCAGCGCCTGGTCGTCGGCGACGAGCACCCGGATCACGACACCTCCCACGAGGCGTGCACGCCGAACCCGCCCTCCGGCAGGGGCCCGGCCTCGAAGGAGCCGCCGTACATCATGACCCGTTCGCGCATCCCCACCAGGCCGTGCCCGCCCGTCCCGCCCGGTGGCACCCGCCGGCCGGGCCCGTCGTCGACCACGGAGATCCGCACCCTCCCGCCGGTGACCGACACGGTGGCCCGGCACCGGGCCGGAGCGGCGTGCCTGACGACGTTGGTGATCGCCTCCTGGACGATGCGGTAGACGGACGGCTCCATGCCGCCGGGCACGGCCCCGCTCACCGAGAGGTCGACCCGCACACCGGCCTCGGCCGCCCGCCGCGCCAGGGACGGCAGGTCGGCGAGGCCGGGCGACGGGGCGCTCTCGGCCGTGCCGCCGGGTGAGCGCAGCACGCCCAGGAAGCGGCGCATCTCCACCAGCGAGCCGCGCCCGATCTCCTCGATGGCCCGCAACGCCTCACGTCCCTCCTCCGGGTGCCTGTCCAGCACCTTGGCCGCGACCCCCGCCCTGACCGTGATCACGCTCAGCGAATGGGCCACGACATCGTGCAGCTCGCGCACGATGCGCAGCCGCTCGTCGGCCGCGGCCTGCTCGGCCCGCCTGCCGGCCTCGCGCGCGGCGGCCTCGCGGCGGGTACGCGCCGCCGACCCGAGACTCCAGCCCGCCCCCACGACGAGCCAGGCCGTCCCGACGATGAGGACGGGGTCGGGCCAGCCGTCCACCCGCGGCGGCGCGCTCGCCACCGAGACCAGCAGGACACCACCGGTGACGAGCAGTCCCGCCACCAGGGCGATCGCCGACCGCCGCACCGGCAGGGCTACCGACACCGGGTAGAGGGCCAGCGCCACCACCGCGATCACCGCCATCCGGTTCACCGGCGACGCGAGCATCACGGGACCGGCCAGCAGCGCGCCGCAGTACGCGGGCACCGGCCACACCCGCCGCACCGCCACCGGCAGCAGGCACACCAGCGCCGAGGCGGTGCTCACGTTCAGGCCCGGCCGGTCCGTCGCGGACGCCAGCGCGAGCGGCACCGCGACGACGGCGTCGGCCAGGACGAGCGACCACCGCGGGGGCCGCCGGGCGAGCAGGTTCACGTCCCGACGGTATCGGGCCGCGACCGCGGGCGGATCGGAGCACGAGCCGTCGGAGCACGGTCCCACCCTCCCGCCGCGCGGCCCGTACCGTACGACCCCGCTCCGACCGGCAGGACCGGATCCGGCTCCGATGCGCGGGCCCGTCGCCGGGCGGGATCGTTGCCGGCATGAACCGACGCACACTCATCGCCCTGTGCCTGGCCGTCTGCCTGGTCGCGTCGCTCGGCGGTCTCGCGGTGGCCTCGGCGCGGGCGTACCACCTCCTGTGGAGGGACTGCGGGGACGGCCTGCGATGCGCGGAGCTGGTGGTCCCCGTGAACTGGGCCGACCCGGCGGGGCCGAGGACCTCGGTGCACGTGGCCAAGCTGCCCGCGACGGGCGACAGCATCGGCCCGCTGATCGTCAACTTCGGCGGCCCCGGCACCAGCACGTCGATGCTCAGGCCGTCCGGCGACCCGGACCTCCCGGCCGAGCTGCCGATCCTGCTCAGGGAGCTGCGCACCCGCTTCGACGTCATCGCCGTCGATCCGCGCGGCATGTCCGAGCCCGCGAGCGGCAGGGCGGTGAGCTGCGCCGAGCCCGAGGCCTCCCACTTCGGGCTGATCATGGCGCGGACGAGGCGGGACTGGGACGCCCACGCCGCCCGGAACGCGGCCCATCAGGCGAGCTGCCGCACGGCGGTCAGGTCGGCGTGGTACGGGCTGACGTCGTGGAACGTGGCGCACGACCTCGACGCGCTGCGCGCCGCGCTCGGCCAGGACCGGATCCGCTACGCGGGCAACTCCTACGGGACCGTCTACGCCCAGGCCTACCTGGAGCTGTTCCCGCACCGGGTGGAGCGGATGTACCTCGACGGGACCGCCGACCACACCCAGCCCGGCCTCGAACCCTGGCTGCGCAACTACGCGCTCACCCAGGAGCGGCACCTCACCCTCTTCCGCGACTGGTGCGCCCGACGCCGCGACTGCGCCCTGCACGGCAGGGACGCGGGCAGGGCCTGGGACGAGCTGGCCGCGCGGGCCCGCCGCGCGCCCCTGCCTGCGTCGGCCGGCAGGACGGTGCACGAGGGACAGCTGTACGCGGGCGCGGTCAAGGGCATGAACCCGGCGCTGTGGCCGCTGCTGGCGACCGCCGTCCGCAAGGCCCTCGACGGCGACGCCGCGAACTTCCTGACCGAGCTCGCGCCGGATCCGGGCGGCTCGTCGGTGGGCGGGGACTCCCTGTGCAACGACTTCATGCCCGGGCTCCCGACGTACGAGGAGTTCCAGGCCGTCGAGGCCCGGCTCCGCCGGATCGCGCCGAGGTTCGGCTGGATCGAGGGACGCCACGAGCTCGGACGGTGCTGGGGACGCGCCGGGGGCGCGTCCTGGGCGCCGCACCCGCTGCGGGTGGGGCACGTCCCGCCGATCCTGTTCGCGATCGGGGAGCTGGACAACAACACCAACCATCTCGGGCAGCGGCACGTGGCCGGGCAGATCCCCTCCGCGCACGTCCTGTGGCACGACGACGGCCACGCCTCCTGGGCGGGCAACACCTGCCTGCGCCGGCACGTCCACGCCTACCTCACGACCGGGGCGCTGCCCGCGCCGGGCACGCGCTGCCCGGCCGAACGGATCCACCGGGTGGGAAAATGATCCAGGTCATCGAACTGACGAAGACCTACGGCGCCACGCGGGCGGTCTCGAACCTGACGTTCGACGTCCTCCCCGGGCAGGTCACGGGCTTCCTCGGGCACAACGGGGCGGGCAAGTCCACCACCATGCGGATGATCCTCGGCCTTCACGCGCCCACCTCGGGCACGGCCCTGATCAACGGCGTCCGCAGGCGCGACCTGCGGAACCCCATGCGCGAGGTCGGAGCCATGCTCGACGCCGCCGAGGTGCAGGGCGGGCGCAGCGCGCTCGCCCACCTCAGGGCGCTGGCGTACGCCGGCGGGATCCCGCGGCGCAGGGTCGTCCAGGTCCTCGAGGAGGTCGGCCTGACCGGGGTGGCGCGCAGGCGGATCGCCGGGTTCTCCCAGGGGATGCGCCAGCGCCTCGGCATCGCGGCGGCACTGCTCGGCGACCCGGGGGTCCTCGTCCTCGACGAGCCCGTCAACGGCCTCGACCCCGACGGCATCCGCTGGCTCAGGACGCTGCTGAGATCCCTGGCGGCCGAGGGACGGACCGTCCTGCTGTCGAGCCATCTGATGACCGAGATGTCCCTCACCGCCGACCGGCTCGTCATCATCGGCCGCGGCCGGCTCATCGAGGACACCACGACCGCGGCGCTGCTGGCCCGCTTCCAGGGCGAGGTACTGGTCCGGTCACCTCACGCCGACCACCTGGCCGCGGCGCTCGAGGCGGCCGGAGCGACCGTGCGCCGCGCGCCGGGAGAGGGCACGCCCGCCGTGTCCGCCCCCGTCCCTGGGGCCGGGGGAGAACTGCTGGTGACCGGCCTGTCCGCGGCCGCCACCGGGGACATCGCCCTGGCGAACGGCTGCGCCGTCCACGAACTCGCGACGCGCAGGCCGTCGCTGGAAGAGGCCTTCATGGAGACGACCCGATGATCGACGCCGTCGCGTCGGAGTGGCTCAAGCTGCGCTCCCTCCGATCCACCTACCACGTCCTGGCCTCCACGCTCTCGGCCCTGGCGCTCACCGGCTTCGCGGCCCTGTCGATCTCGAAGTACTTCGACACCAAGGGGCCCGGTGCCGAGCCCGTCGGCACGGGACTCGCGTTCAGCGCCGACATCCCCCCGGTCCTGTTCGGCATGCTGGGGGTGCTCGCCATCTCCGGCGAGTACGGCACCGGCATGATCCGGCTGACCCTGACCACGGTCCGGCGCCCGTGGATCGTCGTGGCGGCCAAGGCCGTCGTGGTCGCCGCCGTCGCCGCGGTCGCGGGCCAGGGGCTGGCGTTCGCCACCTACCTGACCGCGCAGGCGGTGGTGGGCGGGCGCCCGATCGGCGCCTCGCTCTCCGAACCGGCCGTCTTGACCCAGATACCGGCGGCGGGCGTCTGCTGTGCCGTCGCCGCGGTGATGGGGCTGAGCCTGGCCACGCTCCTGCGTTCGACGCCGGGAGCGCTCGTCGCCCTGGTCGCCCTGCTGCTGGTCCCGGCGGGTGTCGAACGCTTCCTGCCCGCCCCCTGGAACGACCTGGTGGACTCCCTGACGCTGTCGTCGCTGGCGGAGCAGCTGGCCGGGGTCCCCGGCTCCGGTGCCTTCGGCCCCTTCTCGGCCGTCGCCGTCCTGGCCGGTCAGGCCGCCCTCCTTCTCCTCACGGCGATGCTGGCGATCACCAGGCGCGACGCCTGACCGCGTCCGTCCGGATGAGCATTGACCCCCGGTTCACCTGTCGACCGTCGCCGATACATGTCCGCGCCATGTGATTCAAGGACCTTGATCAAGCGTCGCTTCCGTGATTCCGTTGTGCCGGAAAAGCGTGAAGCGTCCCCATTTCGACGTGGGGAATGTCGGCGATGTCCCCACCGTGCCGACGCGCCGTCAGGTCATGAGCCATTCCTTCGAAAAGGCGGAAGAGTGCGAAAGCTGTCGTCGTTCACGTCCACCGCGAGAGCATCGAAGTCAGTGACCGTCTCAGGGGGGAGTACGTCCTCCCGCACACCCCTCAGGCACAGGCGTTCCCGGCTCGGGATCGTGCTCGGCGTCGCCGCCCTGGGGGTCGTGATCCCCGCGTCGGCGGCCCATGCCGACCCACCGCGCAACCTGCCCCAGTCGGCCGGGCAGTACGAGACGTCGTTCTCGCCGGCCTACGACTACGACGGCGACGGCTGCTACGCCACCCCGGCCATCGGGCCGGACGGGACCCTCGCCACCGGGCTGAACCCGACCGGCGCGGTCAACGGCAACTGCCGTGACCGGTCGGACCTGGACAACTCGCAGACCTACGCCCGCTCCAAGTGCAACAACGGCTGGTGCGCCATCGTGTACGCCAGCTACTTCGAGAAGGACCAGGCGCTGCCGGGCATCAGCCTCGGCGGCCACCGCCACGACTGGGAGCACGTCATCTCCTGGGTCAGCCAGGCGTCCGGCCAGGTGGAGTACGTCTCGACCACGCAGCACAGCAACGTCGTGACCTACACGCGCTCGCAGGTGCGTTTCGACGGGTCGCACCCCAAGGTCGTCTACCACAAGGACGGGGTGTCCACGCACTTCATCCGGCTCGCCAACGGCAACGACGAGCCGCCGGAGAACCACTACCACAACTGGCGCTACCCCCCGCTGGTGGACTGGAACGGCTGGCCCAGCACCTCGCTGCGCGACCGGCTGATGAGCGCCAACTTCGGCTCCGCGACCATCAAGATCAATGACGGCAGGTTCACGGACCTCCTCTCGCGCGCCAAGCCCGCGGCCATCCCCTTCAACCCCTCGGCCTGACGCGCCCGCCGGGCCGTACGACGGGGTACGGCTCCGGCGGCCGCCGGTTCCCGGATCTCGGCGGCGCGCATGGCGAACCGATCGACCGGCTTCGGCATCTACATCACTGAAACGCCGTCAAGCCGGAGAAAAGCCATGAACAGCCGACGAAAGACCCCGGCACGACCCGCCGTCGCCCGCAGGAGCGTGACCCTCTACGCCCGTCGTCCGGGCGGTGAGGTCCACCCGAAGTGGCGCAGCTCGCAGTACGGCGGGGTCGAGGCCGCGAAGATGGCGCGCAGGCTCGTCGGCGACCCTCTGTGACGAGGGGGTGAAGCACCGCCACCTCCTCCGCAGCCGTGGTGGTGCGGGTGCCGGGCCGGGACGGACGGCCGGGGGACCCTTCGGTGACCCTGTTCGGGGGCCGGCACCCTATCGGGGGGTCAGCACGCAGAACTCGTTGCCGTCGGGGTCGGCCATCGCGACCTGGCCGGGCTCGTGCCGGTCGATGTCGATCCGGGTCGCTCCGAGGGAGACGAGACGGTCGACCTCGGCCCGCTGGTCACCGTCCGCCGGGGGAGCGAGGTCGAAGTGCAGCCGGTTCCTCCCGGTCTTCGGCGCCACCGGCGGACCGCCCCACGTGACCTTCGGGCCGCCGTGCGGCGAGCGGACGGCGGTCTCCTGGTCCTGGTCCCAGACCAGCGGCCAGCCCAGCGCCTCGCTCCAGAAGTACCCGACCTCCTGCGAACCGTCGCCCGCGAGCGCTCCGATGAACCCGCAGTCGGCGAGGAACGCGTTGCCCGGCTCGATGACGCAGAACTCGTTGCCCTCGGGGTCGGCGAGCACCACATGACCCTCCTGCGGGAGCTGCCCGACGTCGATGTGCCGCGCGCCGAGTCCGAGCGCCCTGTCCACCGTCCGCCGCTGGTCCTCCAGGGACGTGCTCGTCAGGTCGAAGTGCATCCGGTTCGGGCCGGTCTTCTCCTCCCGCGTCGGAAGGCACCGGATCCGGAACCCGGTGTCGTCGTTCGGCAGGAGCGTGACACCGTCGCGCGGGTCGTCGATCATCTCCCAGCCCAGGACCCCGGCCCAGAAACGGACGAGACGGAGCGGGTCGTTCGCATCGAGGCAGAGGGCGACGAGCCGAGCGGTCATCCCGCGTCTCCCATCCGTCGGCTCACGGGCGCGGACGGGACGCGCCCTTCCGGCCATGACGGGAGCAACGCTAGCCCGCCCGGCGACCGCGACGCCAACGTATTTACGTCCGGGGGCGACGCCCGCTGCGCCCGCGACGCGAGCTCCGCGAGCTGGACGATGCCGGGCAGGGCGCGGCGAAGCGCGGTGATCGTGCGCGGGCGGCCGGTGCCGGATCCCGGCGGGAACGACCCGGCCGGTGGCGGGGGACGAGGAGGTCGCTCACTCCTCTCCACTCTCAACGTATAGCGCACCGGGGGGCTTGCGGCAAGACCCGGGGCGTGCTGCAGAATCGTCGGCCGAGGCCGGTACCTGCGCGAACCCGGGGTCCCCGACGTAGGTGATCTCTCGTCGGCCGATCCATGGGCCACCCCCGGCGCGCGGGTGCTGGGTGTGCGCACCGCGGAACCGCGCGGGGCGACCGGCCGGAACGCGACCTTCTCGAACGGGGAACTTTCATGATCGATGTGATCATCGCCGGTGCCGGGCCGACCGGCCTGATGCTGGCCGGCGAGCTGCGGCTGCACGGCGTTCACGTGGTCGTGCTGGAGAAGGAGGCGGAGCCGGCCGGGTACGTCCGCGCGCTCGGCCTGCACGTGCGCAGCATCGAGGTGATGGACCAGCGCGGCCTGCTGGAGCGTTTCCTCGCGCACGGCAGGCGGCACCCGGTCGGCGGTTTCTTCGCGGGCCTGGCCAAGCCCTCGCCCGACCGGCTGGACACCGCGCACGGCTACGTCCTCGGCATCCCGCAGACCGTCACCGATCGGCTGCTGGCCGAGCACGCGGCCGAGGCCGGCGCCGAGATCCGGCGCGGCCGTGAACTGGCCGGGCTGAGCCAGGACGAGGACGGGGTGACCGTCGAGCTGGCCGACGGCACACGGTTGCGCTCGCGCTACCTCGTCGGCTGCGACGGCGGCCGCAGCACGGTGCGCAGGCTGCTCGGCGTCGGCTTCCCCGGCGAGCCCACCCGGGTCGAGACACTGCTGGGCGAGATGGAGATGACCGAGGATCCGGCGACGATCGGCGCGATCGTCGCGGAGGTCCGCAGGACCCAGCTGCGGTTCGGCGCCGGCCCCCTCGGGGAGGGGGTGTACCGCGTCGTCGTGCCCTCCGAGGGGGTGGCCGAGGACCGTACGGTCCCGCCGACCCTGGAGGAGTTCAAACGGCGGCTGCGGGCCTGCGCGGGCACCGACTTCGGCGCGCACTCGCCGCGCTGGCTCTCCCGCTTCGGTGACGCCACCCGGCAGGCCGAGCGCTACCGGAGCGGCCGGGTGCTGCTGGCCGGCGACGCGGCGCACGTCCACCCGCCGGTCGGCGGGCAGGGACTCAACCTCGGCATCCAGGACGCCTTCAACCTGGGCTGGAAGCTGGCCGCAGAGGTCGCCGGCTGGGCACCGGAGGGACTGCTGGACAGCTACCACACCGAACGGCACCCGGTGGCCGCCGACGTGCTGGACAACACCCGCGCGCAGATGACGCTGCTGTCCACCGAGCCGGGACCGCAGGCGGTGCGCCGGCTGCTGTCGGAACTGATGGACTTCGAGAACGTGAACCGCCACCTGATCGAGAAGATCGTCGCGATCGGGGTCCGCTACGACGTCGGCGAGGGGCACGAGCTGCTCGGCCGGCGGATGCGGGACGTGAGGCTGAAGCGGGGGCGCCTGTACGGGCTGATGCACGCCGGCCGCGGGCTGCTGCTCGACCGGACCGGCCGGCTCTCGGTGGAGGGCTGGGCGGATCGGGTCGACCACGTCCTCGACATCGCCGACGTCGCCGGGGACGCCGATGTCGCCGGGGACGCCGGGGAGCTGGACGTGCCCGCGGTGCTGCTGCGGCCGGACGGTCATGTGGTGTGGGCCGGTGAGGACCAGCGGGACCTGCTCGAACGCCTGCCGAGGTGGTTCGGCGCCGCCACCGGCCGGGCGCACGGCTGATCCGACGGGCACCCGCCGGGTGCCCGTCAGTGGTGGTAGGCGTGGACGACCGCGTGTCCCCTGCCCCGGCCGATGATCCACTTGTTGACGGGTGTGGTCACCAGGAAGGCGACCAGGAGGGCGAAGGCGAGGGCGCCCCAGAACAGGCCGGAGGTCAGGCCCGCCTCCATGGCACCGGGAACCGCGATCATCACCCCGTTGTCGACGATCTCCATGACGAGGATGGACAGGGTGTCGGCCGCCAGTGCCAGCCGCAGGGCCTTGCGCCAGCCGACGCCCGCCCTGCGCAGCCCGACCAGGGTGAGGGCGTAGCCGAAGAAGAAGGCCAGGACGACGGCCAGGACGATGGTGGGCACGTTCGCCCACCCCAGGGCCGTGCCGATCACCATGCCGAGCACCTCGCCGATGGCGCACCCGGTCAGGCAGTGCAGGGTCGCCGACGCGGCCACTGCCCAGGTGGCCTTCCGCGCATGCCCGGCGTGCCCGGCGTGGTCGTGCCCGTGAAGCTCCTCGTGCCCGGTGTGACCACCGGGCCCCTTCGACTCAGCCATCGCGGCCTCCCTGCTCGCGCCTCTTCCCGGCGATTCACCCATAATATACCTAGGGGGGGTATATGGGCAACGCACCGCGTCCCGATCCGGGCCGCCGTTCCGCCCGGCGGGCGCCTCCGCGGCCTCGCCGGAGAGCCGATCCGGGGCGCGGGGACATGGCGGAACCCGTCAGGGGCCGGTGGCCACCGGCCGGAAGGGGCGGGCGTCCCGAGCTCGCCGTCGCGGCCCGGCCGGTGTCATCCTGCGGGGAGGACCATGACCATGGTGTCGGAGTCCGGCCCCGATCCGACGGTCGTGAACCCTTCGGCGGCGTACAGGCGGCGCGCGCGGTTGGCCCGCTCGACGCTCAGGCAGATGCGGGTGAGACCGCGTTCCGCCGCCCGGCGGGCGACCTCGCCCAGCAGGGCGCGCCCGACTCCCCTGCCCCGCCACGACGGCAGGACGCCCACCGAGAGCTCCGGGACGTCCCCGGACACGAACCCGTAGCCGGGGTCGTCGGGGCCGAACAGCCGCAGCCAGGCCGCGCCGACCGGTCGCCCGCCCTCCTCGACGGCGACCACTCCGAGATCGCCCGGCCGGGGCCAGCCCTCGACGTAGTGAGCGGTCCGGTGGTCCGCGAGGACGCGGTCGCGGCCGACCGCCTCCCGGGAGGGATCCCAGTTCACGGCGGCCACGAGCATGTCGGTGAGAAAGCCCGCGTCACCGGCCGTCGCCGCCCGCAGCGAGTATCCGCCTTCGTCCATACGGCGAATCCTGCCACCCGTCATGCCGGGCCACGCGGTGACCGTTCCCGGACGTCGTCCCGTGCTTCCCGAGCTCGCGGGCGGACCGGCCGACAAGCGCTCGTGCCGGTCTCAGCCGTATCGCTCGACGAGCGCGTCGCCGATCGAGGCCAGGTGGTCCCGCACACCCGGAGGGCCGGTCACCTCGAGCCATTCGACCAGCCCGGCGAGCTCGCCGGCGAGCGTGTACTCGTCGTGGCCGCGGATCACGACCTCGATGCGGCCGTCGGGCGTGGAACCTCCCACCTCGAGCCGCTCGCCGAGCCCCATCCGGAGTATGCCGATCCCGTGGGGAACGCAGACCGCCTGGACCACCAACGGTGTTCGTCTGCGGTCGACCTCGTCGGCGATCTCGCGCCAGCTCCCGGCGAGGTCGAAGTCCTCGGGCCGGTGCACGGGATCGTCGGTCGGGTCGACGGACGACACGCGGTCGATCCGGAAGGTCCGCCGGCCGGCCTCGGTGTCGGAGACGAGGTACCACGACGGACCCTTGGCGACGATGCCCAGCGGGTGGACGGTTCTCTCGGTCTCGGTGCCTCCGCGGTCGACGTAGCCGAGCCGCACCTGGACGCCGCGGATCACCGCGTCCTGGAGTTCGTCGAGGAAGCGAGGTGGCCGGCGCTCGACCCGGCTCGATCCCCATCGTTGCGGGTCCATGACCAATGACGACGCCGCCGCCTCGGCCTGCACCCGGAAGGGCTCCGGCAGGGCATGGACGAGCTTGCGCAGAGCCGCTTTCACGGCCGGCGTCGCAGCCGACGCCTGGCCGGCGACCAGGAACAGGGCGCGGGCCTCACTCGCGGTCAACCCGGACAGGTCGGTGCGGGCGCCGCCCACCAGGCGCCAGCCGCCGCCTCGGCCCTGCACGGAGTACACGGGCACCCCGGCCATGGCCAGGGCGTCGAGGTCGCGGCGGGCGGTGCGCTCGGAGACCTCCAGCTCCCGGGAGATCTCTGCCGCTGTCACCTGCTCGCGTCGTTGCAGCAGGAGGAGGACGGCCACCAGCCGGTCGGTTCGCACGCCGACGACACTTTCACATGAAACCGGTCATGAGGTGACCGGTTTCGGTCGGCAAGATGGCGACACGACCTCACCGGCGAGTCCCGCCACCCACGGCCGTGTCGACCCTCGGTCTCCCCGAGGGCGCCGACGCCGTCCCCGGGCGCCTTCGCCTCCTGACCACCCCGAAAAGATGAAGAGGAAATGCAATGTTCGATCCAGCCGATTTTCCCGAGCCCACCCTTGTCCCGGTCAACGGTGTGGAACTCGAAGTCTTCGAAGCCGGACGGCAGAACGCGGGAAAACCCATCGTGCTCTGTCACGGCTGGCCGGAGCACGCCTTTTCCTGGCGTCATCAGATGCCCGCCCTTGCCGCAGCGGGCTACCACGTCATCGTCCCGAACCAGCGAGGTTACGGAAAATCGTCGCGTCCGACCGAAGTGACGGACTACGACATCGAGCACCTGTCCGGTGATCTCACCGCGCTTCTCGATCACTACGGATACGAAGACGCCACCTTCGTCGGTCATGACTGGGGCGCGGCCGTCGTCTGGGGGCTGACCCTGTTGCATCCGAACCGTGTGAACAAGGTGATCAACCTGAGCCTGCCCTACCTCGAGCGCGGGGAAAAGCCCTGGATCGAATCCATGGAAGATGTGCTCGGCGGCGACTTCTACTTCGTCCACTTCAATCGACGGCCAGGCGTCGCGGACGCCGTGTTCGAAGAGAACACGTTCCGGTTCCTCCGCAACCTGTACCGGAAGAACCAGCCCCCCGCGGAGCCTCGGCCGGGTATGGCGTTGATCGATCTCGCCAGGGCGGAGACACCACTCGGTGAGCCCGTGATGAGCGACGGCGAACTGGCCGTTCTCGTCTCCGCCTTCGAATCGTCGGGGTTCACGGGCAGTGTCAACTGGTACAGGAACCTCGACCGCAACTGGCGCTTGCTGGCGGACGTGAACCCGATCATCCGGCAGCCCACGCTCATGATCTATGGCGACCGGGACACGGTCCAGAAGTCCGAAACGCTGACGGATTTCGTGCCCCACGCGGAAGTGGTCAGCCTGGATTGCGGTCACTGGATCCAGCAGGAAAAGCCGGAAGAAACAAACCAGGCGATCCTGAAGTGGCTGGACCGGCGGGATGCCACCTGACGCGTGCTCCGGGAGTGCCGTGGGCCGGCCGACGGCCGCGACCGGCCGGCCCACAGCAGCATGCGTCGGTCATGGACGGACAGCGAGACGCGGTGGCGGCCGACTCGAACGAAACCGCGGCCTGGCCGTCCGCCACCAGGCCACCTGCGACATCACCGCGATCGACGAATGACTCCGACCCGCTCATGGAACACGCTAGGGGGCGTCGGCGCGTGCGCGCCACAGGTCGTCCTGGGTGCCCGTCCTGTGCCAGAGCCGGGCGACGCCGTCCGGGCCGAGGTCGTCGAGCGGGACGAGGAAGTCCGTGGAGAGCGTTCTGGCGAAGTCGTCCGCGTCCCCGATCGTCCGGGACGTCCTGTCACCGGCGCCCAGCCGTCGCAGCGTGCGCGACAGCAGGACCAGCGTGTGGCCGCCGACCGGCCGGGCGGCCATGAGCGTGGTGACGTACGCCGACCCGGCGGAGGTGGACAGTTCCCGGCAGCGGTCGGCGAAGTCGGTGGTCTCGCGCGGTGAGAGCCGGAGGTCGTAGGAGGCGATCGTCCCGCCGGGGTGGTGGTGGAAGCGCCAGGTGTCCGGGTCGAGCCGCTCCATCCGGTACGTCAGGTCGCCCTGGGTGTGCGGCCCTTCGCGCAACGGCAGCGGCTCGACGAAGCCGTCCCCGATGCCCGCGTCGGCCAGCCAGCGACGATCACCGAGGTCGACCAGCAGCGCGTTGTGGTTGCCCCACATCGCCTCGCCCCGGGTCGCGCGCAGGACGCCGGCCTCCACCATCGTCACCTGGAAGCCGGCCAGGCGCAGCAGCATGGCCAGGCCGGCGTTCTGCTCGTAGCAGTAGCCGCCGCGTCGCCGCCGCACGAGCTTGTCGAACAGCGCATCCGGTTCGAGACTGATCGGCCTGCCGAGCTGGATGTCGAGGTTCTCGTACGGCACGGCCCGCCGCCAGGAGCGGTGCAGGGCGACCAGCGTCTCCGGGTCGGCGGTCACGGGCCCGCAGTATCCGATCCTGCGGAGTATCGGGTCGATGGTCATCTCTACGCTCATCTCTGCCTCCTAAGTGAAAGAAGATCCACCACTTATTCAGTGTAAGCGGAGAATTTTCATCCGTATACTGCTGGAGTGACGAACGAGGACCCCGGCCGCGCACTCCGGGCCGACGCCAGGCACAACCGCGAGCAGATCATCGAGGCCGCCCGCGTGCTCATCGCCGAGCGCGGCCCCGAGGTGCCCATGGAGGAGGTGGCCCGCCGCGCCGGTGTCGGGACCGCCACCCTCTACCGCCGCTTTCCCGACCGCGAGGCGCTGGTGCGCGGGGTCGCGCTGGACGGCTTCCACCGCGTGGTCGCCATCGCCCGCGACGCCGAGGACGAGGAGCCGGACGCCTGGCGGGCGCTGTCGCGCTTCGTCCGCCGGGCCTCCACCGAACTGCGGCTGGCCACCTGGCTGTCGATCTGGTTCGCCGGCACCTGGGAACGGATCCGCGCCGACCCCGAGGAACAGCGGCTGCGCCGGACCCTGCTGAAGATCCTCGACCGGCTCGTCCGCCGCGCCCAGACCGACGGCGACCTGCGCCACGACGTGGACGCCGGGGACCTGACGCTGATGATGGCCCTGCTGCTGCGGCCGCTCCCCGGCCTGCGTGCCGAGCTCACCCAGCGCAGCGTGGACCGCTACCTGGCGCTCATGCTCGACGGCCTGCGCGCCGGCCCGGACATCCGGCCGCTGCCCGAGGGCGACATCGGCCTGGCCGACATCGGCGGCGAACGGCCGCCTTCACCGTGACCGGCCCTGACCCGTCCGGGCCGGTGCTCCGCCGGATCCGGCCGGCGTCGGACCGCGGCCGGACGCCGAGCGGCTCCCGTGACCGTGCGTGGCCCTCGCGGGACGCGGGATCTTCGCGATCCACGGGAAAAAAGTCCCGGCGGGATGTCGAGAACCCGTCCGCGGCTCCGTCCCCGGGGCGGACACGGCCACAATGGAGCCGTACCGCACCGAGGAGAACACGATGGCGAAGTACCTGCTGCTCAAGCACTACCGCGGCGCGCCGGCGCCGGTCAACGACGTGCCGATGGACCGGTGGACGCCGGAGGAGGTCTCGGCCCACGTACGGTACATGCAGGAGTTCGCCGCCCGGCTCGAGAGCACCGGTGAGTTCGTCGACGGCCAGGCGCTCTCCCCGGAGGGCACGTTCGTCCGCTACGACGGAGAGGGGCGCCCGCCGGTCACCGACGGCCCGTTCGCGGAGACCAAGGACCTGATCGCCGGCTGGATGGTGATCGACGTCGAGAGCCACGGGCGGGCGCTCGAACTGGCCGCCGAGCTGTCCGCGGCTCCCGGGGCGGGCGGGAGGCCGATCCACGAGTGGCTGGAGGTACGCCCGTTCCTGACCGAGCTTCCGACCATCACGGAGTGACGGACCGGTGGACGAGAGGTTGCTGCGGGCCCTCACCCCCACCGTGATCGGCGTCCTCGTCCGTCGCGGGGCCGACTTCGCGTCGGCCGAGGACGCCGTGCAGGACGCCCTGGTCGAGGCCGTGCGGGTGTGGCCGGGCGACCCGCCGCGGGATCCCAAGGGCTGGCTGGTCACCGTGGCCTGGCGCAAGTTCCTCGACGCCGTCCGGGCGGACGCCTCCCGGCGGCACCGCGAGGTGCGCGTCGAGGCCGAGCCCGCTCCCGGTCCGGGCGAGGCGGCCGACGACACGCTCCGGCTGTACTTCCTGTGCGCGCACCCGTCCCTGACACCGGCCTCGGCCGTCGCGCTCACGCTGCGCGCGGTCGGCGGCCTGACCACGCGTCAGATCGCGCAGGCCTACCTCGTGCCGGAGACGACCATGGCCCAGCGGATCAGCAGGGCCAAGCGGACCGTCTCGGGTGTCCGGTTCGACCGGCCAGGTGACGTCGCCACCGTGCTGCGGGTGCTCTACCTGGTCTTCAACGAGGGCTACTCCGGTGACGTCGACCTCGCCGGTGAGGCGATCCGGCTCACCCGCCGGCTGGCCGCCGGGATCGACCACGAGGAGGTCGCGGGCCTGCTCGCGCTCATGCTGCTCCACCACGCCCGGCGCCCGGCGCGGACCGGCCCCGACGGCAGGCTTGTGCCGCTCGCCGAGCAGGACCGTGGCCTGTGGGACACCCGCCTGATCACCGAGGGCGTCGACGTGCTCCAGGCGGCCCTCGCCCGCGACCGCCTGGGCGAGTTCCAGGCCCAGGCGGCCATCGCCGCGCTCCACGCCGACGCCCGGACGGCCGGGGAGACCGACTGGGTGCAGATCGTCGAGTGGTACGACGAACTGGTGCGCCTCACCGGCAGCCCGGTGGCCCGGCTCAACCGGGCCGTCGCGGTCGGCGAGGCGGACGGCCCGCGGGCCGGCCTGGCCGCGCTGGCGCGGCTCGACCCGGCCCTGCCCCGCCATGCCGCCGTCGCCGCGTACCTGCACGAGCGTGACGGCGACCCGGTCACCGCGGCGCGGCTCTACGCCGAGGCCGCCCGGTCGGCGCCCAACCTCCCCGAACGCGACCACCTCGTGCGGCAGGCCGCGCGGCTCAACGTGCTGCTGCGCGGCTGAGCGGTTCCCTCACTCCCGGTCCCGGCGGGCGCGCAGCTCGCGGAGCTCGCGGAGTTCCCGGAGCTCGCGGAGTTCCCGGAGCTCGCGGAGTTCCCGGAGCTCGCGGAGTTCCCGGAGCTCACGGCGGGCCCGGTGACGGTCGCGGCGGCGCTCCTCGCGACGAAGGTGGTACCACTCCCGGCCCCCGTGGCCGTAGCCGAACAGGTGGTAGGCGTAGGTGGTGGCGCTCCAGTGACATCCGCTCGTGCGGTGGCTCAGGGACGCGCTGTCGGCGGTGATCTCCTCGGGCAGCGTGCAGGGCCCGAACCGGTGGTCGTGAACGGGCAGGCAGGTCACCATCGGTGTGTCCGCCATCCGCACCCACCAGGGCCGGGTCTTGTCGGTCTTGCTCATACGGTCACCTTTCGGCTCCGTGACGCCCCGGGCTGGGGCTGTCACAAGACCGGATGCACCGTGATCACCTCCGACTTCACGCACGATGGAACAGGACCGGAACGACGTCGCCGCTCAGGCGGACCGGCTCCGACGCTACTACGATCCGCGCGGGTGCGCGCGTCGCCCGCCTGGGGTGACACGGCCCCGGAGGGGCGACGCGGGCGCGCCGGGGGCGGCGCTGTCGCAACGCTTTGAATTCGCAACATGTACCGTGAGGGCATGACCGACAGCCGTCCCGACACCGAGGGCGCCCAGCCGCTCGACCCCGCCCAGCTGGGTGCCTACTTCGTGCTCATGGAGGCCGTCAGCCTGCTCCAGTACCAGGTCGAACAACAGCTGCGCGCCGAGGGCGGCATCACCTATGTCCAGTTCCAGCTGCTGGCCCGCCTCGCCCACGCCCAGGGGCCGCTGACCATGACCGAGCTGGCCGACGGCGTCGTCTACAGCCGCAGCGGCCTGACCTACCAGGCCGGCCTTCTGGAGAAGGCCGGTCTCATCACCCGCGGTCCCAGCCCCGACGACGAGCGGGCCACCGTGGTCGCCGTCACCGACGACGGCCGGGCGCTCGTCGACCGCGTCCTGCCCGGCCACGTCCAGGTCACCCGCCGGCTGCTGTTCGACCCCCTGACCGACGACGACCTGCACCACCTCGGCGACATCATGACCCGGGTACGCGACCACATGCGCGCCCGGCCGCCCCGCTCCGCCGCCCCCCGCAAGGGGAACGCCGCGCCCCCGGCCGCGTCGTGACGGGTCGCGTCGTGACCGGTCGCGTCGTGTCCGGCCGCGTCATGACGGGTCATGACGGGTCGCGTCGTGACGGGTCGCGACGGGCCGCGCCGATGAACACCGCGTGCGTGATCGGGCTGCGGCACCCCGGGCGCCCGCCGGTGCCTCGCCCGCGGGTGCCCGGGTGTCACGTCCCGGCCGTGCCGGGTCTCCCGCGGGCGGACTCCTGGTAGACGTCCGCGTAGGTGCGCGAGTCCTTGATCAGGTCGTCGCAGAAGGCGGCGACGTCGTCGCCGAGGAGTTCCCGGACCCCCGTGCCGGCCGCGACGCCCTCCTCGAAGAAGTCGACGATCCCCGGCAGCAGGGGCCCGTCGGGCAGGTCGACCGGCCCGACCTTGAAGAGGTACCTCTGGATCTCCGTGTAGACGATCCGGTAGTCCGGCGGGAGCGCCCTGACCCGCGCCGTGTGCACCCGCCACCGTCTCTTGCCCTCGATGATGTCCTGGATGCCCACGTCAGCCTCCCAGCCGGTCCAGTTTCCTCGCCACGTTCCTGTTCAGCTGCTCGCGCCACCGGTCGCGATGGCCCCGGCCCCTTTCCTCGCCGGCCAGCGCCGCGCAGAAGCCCTCGATGTCGTCACCCAGCACCTCGTGGGCGCTCTGCCCGTCGGCCGCGGTCTCCTCGAGCAGCCCCAGGGCGTTGTCGAGGATCGGCGTCAGGTTCCGGCCGGTGAAGTCCGCGTAGGGGGAGAGATGACCCTTGATCTCCTCCCACGCCGCCCGGTGGCCGGCCGGCAACGCCTGGGCCCGGGCCTCGAACGCCCTCCACTCCCTGGTGAGATCGCCGCCCGTGATGGTCTCCCAGACGTTCATCTCCCGCCCTCCCTCAGCTTCTCGAGCCGCGATGTGATGTACTCCCATTTCGCCCAGAACGTCGCGAGCTTGTCGCGTCCCGCGTCGTTGAGCACGTAGAACTTGCGCGGCGGGCCCAGCTCGGACGGTCGTTTCGTCACCTGGACGAGCCCGTTCCTCTCCAGCCGCAGCAGGATGGTGTACACCGTCCCCTCGACGACGTCGGCGAAGCCGAGTTCGTTCAGCCGGCGCGTGATGGCGTACCCGTAGGTCTCCTCGTTGCCGATGATCTCCAGTACGCAGCCCTCGAGCGTGCCCTTCAGCATCTCCGTCAGGTCGTCCATCGTGGGTCCTCTTCGCTCTCCCGGTATTCGGTGCCACCGAGTACCACTATACAGTATCACCGAGTAGCAGGTCGTGTCCCGGGGACGGCCGGTACGGGCCTCGGGGCGCCCCGGTTCATCGGCGAGCGCGCCGGGCGCGGGGAACCGGGCGCCTGCCGGTGGGGACGTCGTGGTGCGGGCCGGGTGCGGTCCATGCCCCCGTCCGGACACGGCGACCCGGCGGGTCCGTCCGTGCGGGGATGACGTGTCCGATATGAGTGTTCGAGGGTCTTCTCCTATTGTGCGGTTGCATGGGGAGAACGTCCGTGATGCCGGTCGGAAGCGGAGACGGCGACGGGTGGTGGCCTGCGGTCTCGGCGGAATGGCCGATCGGGCTGGCCGCGGCAGGCGCCGTTCTGAGCCTCGCCACCCCGTGGTGGGCGGTGCCGGCCGTGCCGGCCGCGTTCCTGGCCGGGACGCGTCCCGGACCCGCCAGGAACGCGGCGTTCGTGCTGGTCGCGGTGGTGTCGGCCGGTGTGGTCGCGATCTGCGCGGTCCCGGCGTGGACGGCGCTGGGGGACGGGTTCGTGGCGGTGGTGGCCGCCGCCATGACGGCCTGGTTCGCCGGGCGTTTCCGGCGGCAGTACCGCGCGCTCGTACGGGCGGGCTGGGAGCGGGCCGCGCATCTGGAACGCGAGCAGCGGCTGGTCGCCGAGCAGGCGCGGCTGCGCGAGCGGACCCGGATCGCCCAGGACATGCACGACGTCCTGGGCCACGAGCTCAGCCTGATCGCGCTGTCGGCCGGGGCGCTGAAGCTCGCCCCCGGCCTGGCGCCTGAGCACCGGGCGAGCGCGCAGGACATCAGGGAGCGGGCGGGGACGGCCGTGGAGCGGCTGGGCGAGGTCGTCGGCCTGCTGCGGGAGGAGGACGGGCCGGCCGAGCCCCCGGGCACGGACGTGACCGAGCTGGTCGAGCGGGCCTCGGCGGCGGGGCTCGCGGTCACCCTGCGCGTCGAGGGCGCCGCGGACGGCCTGCCGCCGGTGGCCGGACGCGCGGCGTACCGCGTCGTGCAGGAGGCGCTGACCAACGCCGCCAGGCACGCGCCCGGCGCGCCGGTGTCGGTGCGGGTACGGCACACCGAGGCGGAGACGCGGGTCGAGGTGGAGAACGGGCCCCCGGCCGGTCCCGCCCCGGCCGTCGTCTCGGGCGGCCGGGGGCTCATCGGCCTGGACGAACGCGTCCGGCTCGCCGGCGGGATCCTCGCCCACGGCCCTGCCGGCGGGGGCTTCACCGTCTCGGCCCGGCTCCCGCGCGACCGGGCCGTGCGCGCGGACCTCCCCGAGGACGCCGCCGTGCCGCGGGAGCACCGGCGGGCCCGCGGCAACGTGCGCCGTACGGTCGCCTTCGCCCTCCTGCTGCCCCTCGTGACGGCCGCGCTGATCGGCGGCGGCCTGCGCCTGTGGGAGGCGCGGACCGCCCGCTGGTCGGTGCTGCCGCCGCAGGACCACGCGGCCCTGCACCTCGGCCGGCCGCGCTCGGACCTGGCGCGCCTCCTGCCGGAACGGCAGGCCGGGCGCCGCCCGGACGTTCCCGAGCCGGCCGGACAGGGTACGACGTGCGAGTATTACGCGATGACCGCCGATCTTCTCGACGACCGGTACGGGGACGCCTACCGCCTGTGCTTCCGCGCGGGCCTGCTGGTGTCCTCCGACACCCTGGTGGAGAGATGATCCGGGTGCTCGTCGCCGACGACGAGCCCATGATCCGGGCCGGGGTGCGGGCGATCCTGGCCACCGATCCCGGCATCGCCGTCGTGGCCGAGGCCGCCGGCGGCCGCGAGGCCGTGGACCTGGTCCGGCGGCACCGCCCCGACGTGGCCGTGCTCGACGTCCGCATGCCGGGAGGCGACGGCATAGAGGCGGCGGCCGAGATCCGCAGGACGGTCTCCGCCACCGGTGTGGTGATCCTGACCACGTTCGGCGAGGACGACTACATCCTGCAGGCGCTCGGCGGGGGAGCGGCGGGGTTCCTGGTCAAGTCCGGTGATCCGGAGGAGCTGATCGCGGGCGTCCGGGCGGTGGCCGACGGGGCGGCGTACCTGTCACCGAGGGTCGCGGCCCGGGTGGTCGCGCACCTCGCCGCCGGTGACGCCGGGGCCCTGGCCGGCCGGCGTCGCGCCGCCCGCGTCCGGGTCGACACGCTGACCGCCAGGGAACGCGAGGTGCTGGGGTGCCTGGGGACCGGCCTGTCCAACGGGCAGATCGCGCGCCGGCTGGGGGTCGCCGAGGGCACCGTCAAGGCGCACGTCAGCTCGATCCTGACCCGGCTGGGCGTGGACAACCGGGCGGCGGCGGCCGTCGTGGCGCACGAGGCGGGCGTCGTCGCCGAGCAGCGCTGACACCGGGCGCGCGACGGCCGGGGTGATCGCCAGGAGCGCCGCCACCGCGACGCAGGCGCCGAGGACGGCCCCCGCCAGCACGTCGTGCGGGTAGTGGGCACCCGCCAGCACGCGCAGCGCCCCCGCCGCCACGGCCACCGGCACGGTCAGGACGGCCAGCCTCGGCCGCAGCACGCCCAGCCCGGCCGCGATCCCGGCGGCCAGGGTGGCGTGGTTGCTGGGGAACGACCAGTCCCCCGGCGGGGGGCAGCCCGCGATCGCCGTCACCGCCCGGCACGGCCGCTCCTCGTCCACGGCGAGCTTCAGGGCCTCGCTGAGCGCGTACGCGGCCACGGTGCCGGCGCCGGTCACGATCGTTCCCGCGACGCCGTACGCCTCCCGCCGCCGCAGCGCGCTCCAGCACGTCAGGGCGAGGACCAGCCCGAGCAGCACCAGGGGGCCGCCGGAGGCGACCTCCAGCCACGCGGGCACGCCGCCCATCGCCTCGTGAACCCACCGGTACGCCTCGGCGGAGGCGCCGGCGGTGACCCGTACCGGCTCGGGCGTGCCCAGCCCGCCGGGGGACAGCAGGCCCACCGTCGCCGCTCCCGCGGCCAGCAGGGCGGCCGGCCACAGCATCCTCGTACGGACGTTGTTCCACAGATCGGTCGTCATGGGTCAGGACCGTAGGAGCGGGCCACACCCCCGCGCCTCTGCCGGACGTCGGGTCCGGGACCAAGCGAACGTCGGGGTTGACACGCCGGCGGCGCGGCCCGGCGTCGCCGGTACGCGTACGGGGAGACGCCGGGATATCCTCGCCCTGCCGGCCCGACTGGAGGTCCGGCGACGCGCCCGGCCCGGCCGTCGCCGGGGCACGGGAGGTCCCGGCGCCCGCCCCCGCCCCCCGGAGAGACCGTCATGACCACGCCCGAGCACGGCACGACCTGGCGCGACGCCCGCTACGACATGCCCGTCGGCCGGCAGCTGGAGCGCTACGACGAGCTGGCCGCCAGGGACGCCTCGTCCCGCGCCCGGATCGAGCTGGTGGCCCGGGGGATCTACGATCCCGCCCGGCACGGGGCCGACGACCGGCCCGCGCTCACCGTGGCCGAGCACATCGAGCTGCTGGCGCTGGCGGAGAGCATCGCGCGCACCGTGCGCCACCCCTCCAACGTCCACCACGCGCTGCTGGCCGGGGTGACCTGGGCCGACATCGCCCGCGTCACCGACTCCGACGAGGCGACCGTCCGGCGGGACTACCGGCGGTGGGCCGACGACCAGTACGACCTCAACCGGCACTTCCCGGACCGCGGCATGACCGCCGACGAGCACGCCTCCGCGGTCGCCAGGGCCGCGGAGGGGTGAGGGACGCCCTCCCGCTCAGTGACCGGCGGCCGCGGCCTGCTCCCGGGCCAGCCTCTCCTCGCCCGACAGTGTGTTGAGCGGCTTCTCCTTGATGAACAGGACCGCCAGCAGCGCGAGCGCGGTGAGCGGCACGCCGATGAGGAACAGTTCGGCGGTGGCCGTCGCGTACACGTCCTGGACGACGCGGACGACGGGAGCGGGCAGTGCGGAGATGTCGGGTACGGCGTCGCTGTCGCCGCCCGCGCCACCGGCGGCTATCGGGCCGAGCTTCTCCGTCATGAGCGTGGTGATCCGCGCGGCCAGCACCGCCCCCAGGGCGCTGACGCCGACGGCGCCGCCCATGCTGCGGAAGAAGGTCAGCACCGAGGTGGTGACCCCCAGGTCATGGGCGGGCACGTCGTTCTGGGCGGCGAGGACCAGGTTCTGCATGAGCATGCCGACGCCGACGCCGAGCACCGCCATGTAGACCCCGAGCAGCAGCGTGCCGGTCTGGCCGTCGATGGTGCTGAGCAGGCCCATCCCGGCGAGCATGACGACGCCGCCGGCCACCAGGAAGCCCTTCCAGCGGCCCCACTTGGTGATGAGCTGGCCGGCCACGGTGGAGGAGACCAGCAGGCCGAACACCATCGGCAGGCTCATCAGGCCGGCGATCGTCGGGGACTTGCCGAGCGCCACCTGGAAGTACTGCGACAGGAAGACCGTGCCGCCGAACATGGCCACGCCGACCAGGACGCTGGCCACGGTGGCCAGGGCGACGGTGCGGTTCCTGAGGATGTACAGGGGGATGATCGGCTCGGCGGCGCGCGACTCCACCCACACGGCCAGCGCGAGGACGACCACGGCGGCGCCCACCAGGGCGACGGTCCACCAGGAGCCCCACTCGAACTGGTTGCCCGCCAGCGACGACCAGATCAGCAGCGTGGACACGCCCACCGTGATCAGCAGGGCGCCCAGGTAGTCGACCTTGACGTCCCTGCGGACCACCGGCAGATCGAGCGTGCGCTGCAGCAGGACGATGGCCAGGATCGTGAACGGCACGCCGATGAGGAAGCACCAGCGCCAGCCGAGCCAGGAGGTGTCCACGAGCACGCCGCCGATGAGCGGGCCCGCCACGGTGCCGACACCGAACACCGCGCCGAAGATGCCGGCGTAGCGGCCGAGCTCACGCGGCGGGATCAGGGCCGCCATCACGATCATCGCGAGCGCGGTCATGCCTCCGGCGCCGATGCCCTGCACGACGCGGCTGACGATGAGGACCTCCACGTTCGGCGTGAGGCCCGCGATCAGCGAGCCCACCACGAACAGTCCCAGCGAGAGCTGGATCAGCAGCTTCTTGCTGTAGAGGTCGGCCATCTTGCCCCAGAGCGGCACCGTGGCCGTCATGGCCAGCAGCTCCGAGGTGACGATCCAGGTGTAGACGGTCTGCGAGCCCCGCAGGTCGGTGATGATACGGGGCAGGGCGTTGGCCACGACGGTCGAGGCCAGGATGGACACGAACATGCCCACCATCAGCCCCGACAGTGCCTGCAGGACCTTTCTCCTGGAGGCGGGCGCCGCGGCCACGGACTCGGGCTGCGCGCTGGTGGATGTCATCTTTCCTCGATTTTCTCAGGTGATCACCGGCGTCCGCGGGACGGCCGCGGACACCGGCCGGACGAAGACGTTCACGGGGACGGCCGGAGCGGGACGGCCGGAGCGGGACGGCCGGAGCGGGACGGTAGGGGCGGGACGGTCGGAGGGGGACGGTGACCGGGGTGGTCACCGGGACGGTCACGGATCGGGCAGGCCGGCGGCGAGCCGGGCGAAGGCGTCGTCGACCAGGTCGGCCAGGGCCGTGCGGCCGTCGGCGGCGCTCCAGCGCATCATCGCCACCCGGAAGGCCGCCATGGTCACCGCGGTGACCAGCTCGGGGTAGCCGCTCGTACCGGCCTCCACCCCCGTCCGGCGCGCGACGGCGGCCGAGACGACGCGCTCGGTCTCGGTGCCGCCCGCGACCAGCCGGGGCAGGAGCGACGGGTTCTGCTCGAACACCTTCAGCCGCAGCAGCCACCGCTCGCGCTCTTTCTGGACGCGCTCGGCCTCGGCCCGCGACATCAGGCGCAGCGCCTCCAGGACGGGCACGTCCGCGGGCACGGCGTCCAGCTTCTCGCGCAGCTCGTCGGCGGACGCCGGGCCCGCGCCGACGAGCGCGTCCTCCTTGGACGGGAAGTAGTTGAAGAACGTCCGGGAGGAGAGGTCCACCGCCTCGGCGATGTCCTCCACCGTGACACCCGCCAGACCGCGCTCGGCCACCAGCGTCAGGGCGGCGTGCTCCAGGGCCGCGCGGGTCTCGAGCTTCTTCCGGTCCCTACGGCCGAGTTCGTAGGCGCTCTCTGCGGTGGTCACGGTGCCAACAGTAGGGAGGAACTTTCATATTCTGCAATGTTTCATATTATGAAGTGCCATAGATCACATCCGCGGACGGGCCGGCCCGTCCAAGCGGTCGTGCAGCCATTGGCGTCCCTCGCGCAGGGGCTCGGCCAGGTGGGGGTGCCCTCGTGCGGCGCGCAGCCATCGCCGCGCCGAGGACGAGGGTGAGGGCGGCGTACGCGCGGGTCACGGCCAGGCCCGCCCGGGGCGGGAGCGGGTCGTGACCGCCGAGCCGTGACGGGTCCGCGTCCACGTGCGCGAACGAGGGAACGCTCCGCGTGATCGCGAACTCGGCGGCGGAGGTGACCGCCGGCGGCCACGGCGCCAGGCCCGCGGCCGCCGACCCCGCTCTATTGCGAATCATTTGCAAGTGATAAGAATTCTCATGTGACTTGGCTTCCCCAGAAGTACGCCACGCTGTGCGCCGTCCTCGCCCTGACGGTCACGGCCTGCTCCGCCCCCCGGAACCCGGACGCCGCGCCGGACGACACGTTCGTCATCGGCCTGAGCTCGGAGTTCGACACCCTGAACCCGGTGCTCGGATACTCCCCGGACGGCGGCTCGCTGATCTTCGACGGGCTGATGCGCCGGGCCCCTGACCTGACCCTCGAACCCGCGCTCGCCGCCGGCCCGCCCGTCGTCTCCGCGGACGCCGAGACCGTCACCTTCACCCTGAAGGAAGGACTGAAGTTCCACGACGGCAGACCGCTGACCAGCCAGGACGTGGAGTACACCTACGAGGCGCTGCTCGACCCCGCCAACGCCTCCACGATCAGGAGCGACTACTCGGCGATCAAGGAGGTGACGGCCCCCGACGCGCGGACCGTGGTGTTCAGGCTCCGCCACCCCTACGCGCCGCTCGTGCAGCGCACCACGCTCGGCATCGTGCCCAAGGGCACAGCGGAGAAGACCAGGCCGGTCGGCAGCGGCCCTTACCGGTTCGTCTCCTGGACCCCCGGCGACAAGATCGTGCTGGAGGCCAACAAGGAGTACTGGGGCGGAGCCCCGGCGATCTCCAGGCTGGTGCTCGCCTTCGCCCCCGACGACAACGTGCGCGCGACCCGCATCCGGGCCGGCGAGTTCGACGCCACCGTCCTCGCGCCCAAGGCCGCAGCGGGCCTGCGCGGCCGGCCGGGAATGACCGTGTACGACGTGCCGAGCGCCGACTACCGCGCGATCATGTACCCGATGGACCGGCCGGTGACCGGCGACCGGGCCGTGCGCAGGGCGCTCGGCCTGGCCCTGGACCGCCAGGCGATGGTCGACACGATCCTCGCCGGCGCGGGCACCCCCGCCTACGGGCCGATCTCCCCCGACACCGTCTGGCACGACCCCGGGGTGACCGGCACCACCGACCCCGCGGCAGCGGCACGGCTGCTCGACGAGGCGGGCTGGACCATGGGAGAGGACGGCGTCAGGGAGAAGGCCGGGCAGAGGGCCGAGTTCACCCTGATGTACCCGGCGGGCGACTCGCTGCGCAAGGAACTCGCCCTGGCCGCGGCCTCCGACGCCAGGAGGATCGGCCTGCGCGTCGAGCCGATCGGCCTGGACTGGGACGCGATCGAGGCGCGGCTGGACAGGGACGCGGCGGTCATGGGATTCGGCAGCCCGTACGACCCCGACTACGTCAACTACGAGCTGTTCCACTCCGACTTCAAGGGCCGGGGCTTCCTCAACCCCGGCCGCTACGACGACCCCCGGGCCGACGCGCTGCTGGAACGGGGAAGGGCCTCGGGCCGGCAGGCCGAACGCCGACGGATCTACGCCGACTTCCAGAAACTCGTCAGGGACGACGAGGTCTTCTCGTACCTGGTCTTCCTCAAGCACGTGTACGTCGTCCGCGGCCGGTACGAGGGCATCGTGCCGGGCGTCGAGGGGCACGAGCACGCCACCGGGGGCCTGTTCGCCGGCGTCCACACCTGGAGGCCGGTCGCGTGAGGGCGATCCTCACCATGGTCGCCTGGCGGATCGCCTTCGCGGTGCCGCTGCTGGTGATCGTCACGATCGGCATGTTCGCGCTGGCCAAGGCCTCCCCCTTCGACCCGGTCAGGCAGTACCTCGGCGAACGCGCCCTGGTCACCTCCCCGGAGGCGGCCGAGGCGATCAGGCGGAACTGGGGCCTGGACCGGCCGGTCACCGAGCAGTACGCCACCTGGTTCACCGGCCTGGTCAGGGGCGAGCTGGGCGAGTCACGCTCCTTCCACCGGCCGGTCGCCGAGGTCATCGGCGAGCGGCTCGGCTGGACCCTGCTGGCCACCGGCTCGGCGCTGGTGCTGATGTTCGCCGGCAGCCTGCTGGCCGGGACCCTCGCCGCCCGGCGGCGAGGATCCTGGACGGACCGGGTGATCACCGGTGGCGCGTTCGCCAACGAGGCCGCCCCGGTGTTCTGGCTGGGACTGCTGGCCATCTGGGTCTTCGCGGTCCGGCTGGGCTGGCTGCCCGCCGGGGGCCTGACCGACGCCGCGTCGAGCACGGTCGACGCCGCCGACGTGGCCCGGCACATGGTCCTGCCGGTCGCGGTGCTGGCGATCTCCCAGTCGTCGTGGCTCGTGCTCTACGTACGCGAGTCGGTCATCGGGGTCCTGCGGGAGGACTTCGTGATCGGCGCGCGCGCCCGCGGCCTGCGCGAGCGGACCGTGCTCGTACGGCACGCGCTGAGGTCGGCGCTGCTGCCCTTCCTCACCCTGCTCGGCGCCCGGATCCCGGAACTGGTCACCGGCGCGATCCTGGTCGAGACGGTCTTCTCCTGGCCGGGCGTCGCCGCGGCCTCGGTACAGGCGGCGCTGGCGGTGGACTTCCCGCTGCTGGCGGCGCTCACCCTGCTGGGCACGGCGGCGGTGCTGGCCGGCAACCTGCTGGCCGACATCGCCTACACCGTGGCCGATCCGCGGGTCCGCACCCTGGGGGTGGGCTGAGATGCCGGCGAGGTTCGCGACCGCGGTCCTGGTGGTGCTGGCGCTGGCCGTGGTGCTGGTACCTCCCTTCGTGCAGCTGGACCAGAGCCTGGTGGACCTGCGCGCGGCCGGGCGGCCCCCCTCCCTGGCGCACCCCTTCGGCACGGACGAGGTGGGACGGGACGTGCTGATCAGGTCGATCTACGGGCTGCGGGTCTCCTTCCTCGTCGGGCTGGTGGCCGCGCTGGTCAGCATGGTGATCGGCGGGCTCGTGGGCCTGGCGGCGGGCAGCCTCGGGGGAGTGGCCGACCGCGTGCTCATGCGGGTGGTGGACGGGTTCAACGCCCTGCCGCACCTGCTGTTCGGCATCTTCGTCGTCGCGCTGTTCGCGCCCGGCGCCGCCGCGGTGGTGGTGTCGGTGGGGGTGACGCACTGGACCACGGCGGCGCGCATCGTGCGCTCGGAGGTGCTCTCGCTGCGCTCGCGCCCGTTCGTGGAGGCGGCGATCTCCGGGGGCTCGACCAGGACGCGGGTGATCCGCCGCCACCTCCTGCCGCACCTCCTTCCCCACCTGACGCTGGCGACGGTGCTGATGATGCCGCACGCGATCTGGCACGAGACCGCGCTGAGCTTCCTCGGCCTGGGGCTCCCGCCGCACCTGGCCTCGCTCGGCAACATGATCAACGACGGGCAGCGGTCGCTGCTCACCGGCGACTGGTGGTCGAGCCTGGTGCCCGGCCTGTTCATCGCGGTGCCCACGCTGGCGGTGTCGGTCCTGGCCCAGCACTGGCGCGACCGCCACAGCCCTCGCTGGAGATCGGAGCTGGAACTGTGAACGACCTCGGGCGACTGCGGGTCCGGGACCTGAGCGTCACCTTCCGCGTCCCGGGCGCGCTGGTACGGGCGGTCAGCGAGGCGACCTTCGAGGTACGGCCGGGCCGGTGCCTGGCGCTGGTGGGGGAGTCCGGGTGCGGCAAGTCGGTGCTCGCGCACGCGCTGCTCGGCCTGCTGCCCGCCAACGCCTCCGTCCGCGGCCGGGCCTGGCTCACGTGCGGCGAGCAGCCGGCCGAGCCGGTGGAGCTGATCGGTGCCCCGCAGGCCGTACTGGCCGGGAAGGTGCGCGGGCGCGCGATCGGGCTCATCCCGCAGAGCCCGGCCACCCACCTCACCCCGGTGCGCACCGCGCGGGCCCAGCTCCGGGAGGCCGTCCGCGAGCTCCGCTCGCACGCCACGGCCGACGAGCTCGCGGCCCGCTTCGGCCTGCGCCCCGAGGAGCTGGACCGCTACCCGCACGAGCTGTCGGGCGGTATGGCTCAGCGGGTGGCCAACGCGATCGCGCTGGCGGGCGACCCGTGGCTGGTACTGGCCGACGAACCGACCGGCGGCCTCGACCGGTCGCTGGTGGACCGGACCATGGCGACGCTGCGCGAGCTGTGCGACGAGGGACGCGCCGTGCTGCTGATCACGCACGACCTGCGCGCCGCCGAGCGGGTCGCCGACGATCTGGCCGTCATGTACGCCGGCCGCCTGGTCGAGACCGGGCCGGTGGCCGAGGTGCTCGGACGCCCCCGCCACCCGTACACGGCGGGGCTGGTGGCCGCCCAGCCGGACCGGGCGTTCGTCCCCGTCCCCGGCCTGCCGCCCGAGCTGACCCGGCTGCCTCCGGGGTGCGCGTTCCGGCCGCGCTGCGGCCGCCACACCGAGCGGTGCGCCACCGTGCCTGCGATGGACGGCGGCGTGGCCTGCCACCACCCCCTGGGAGGCAGGCATGCTTGAGGCGTCCGGCGTCACCGTCCGGTACGGCGCGCGCACCGTCCTGGAGGGGGCGTCACTGACCGTCAGGCCCGGCGAGGTGACCGGCCTGGCCGGGCCGAGCGGCTGCGGCAAGTCGACCCTGGCCAGGGTCATGGCGATGATGCTGCGCCCGGCGTCGGGCACCCTCGTCGTGGACGGCACGGCCGTGACGCGCTGGCGGGGGCGCGCGCCGCGCGAGCTGCGTACCCGGGTGGCCCTGATCTACCAGCAGCCCAGGCTCGCGGTGGACCCGCGCCTGACGCTCGCCGAGGTGATCGGCGAGCCGCTGGCCGCGAACGGCAGGCCGGACGGGGGACGCGTCGCCGAGCTGGCCGGGCAGGCGGGCCTGACCGGTGAGCTGCTCACCCGCAGGCCGCACGAGGTCTCCGACGGGCAGTTGCAGCGGGCCTGCCTGGCCAGGGCGTTGACCCTGGAGCCCCGCTACCTGATCTGCGACGAGATGACCACCATGCTGGACGCCTCCACCCAGGCGCACCTGGTCGGCATGGTGAACGCCTACCGGGAGCGCACCGGGGCGGGGGTGCTGGCGATCAGCCACGACCCGGTCCTGCTGGACCGCTGGGCCGACGGGGTCGCCCATCTCGCCGGCCTCACCGGCCGCGGTCACCGGGCGGATCCCCGCCGGTGACCCGGCGAGACGGTGACCCGGCGAGACGGTGACCCGGGAGGCGATGACCCGGGAGGCGATGACCCGGGAGACGGTGACCCGCGCCGTGCCGCGGATCAGCGGCGCCCGCGGGGGCCACCGGTCCCGGGTGTCGACGGTGAGCGCCACCCCGGGGTTCTGCCGCAGTGCCCGGAGCGCGCGCCGGGCGGTGCGACCGCGTCAAGACCTCTCCATGACATCTCCCAGGCCGACGTGTGACGCTACGTCAGTGCCGCCACCGCGCGACCGGATGGATACTGGGCCGGACCCTGGCCGTTCGACCCCGGAGAGCCACCCATGGACACCATGGACACCGACGCCCCGCGCGTTCCGCCGACGGCCCGCACGACCGTTCCCCGCGCGGTCCGCGCGGTGTTCCCCGTGGTGTTCGCCCGTTCTCGTCCCGGCGCCGGGCTTTCGTCCGACGGCGCGCGGTCACGGCCGGGGAGCGGCCGGTGGCCGGCGCGGAAGACCGCGGTCCCGGCCGGGACGAGCGCTCCGGCCGGAGCCGCCGCCCGGCCCGGCGGCTCGGCGGCCGGGTGAGGGCCGCAAGGCCGGCCCGGCCGGGGACGCGCACGGTCCCCGAGCCCGCCGGGACGACGCGGGGACGGCTGCGCAGGCTCAACCTCGTCATGTTCCTCCCGCTGCTCACCGTCGTCGGGCTGCTGCTGGTGGCGATGGACGCCCGGACCTGGTGGCAGGCCCTCGTCCTGGGGCTGGGCGTGGCCGCGGCCCTGGTGTTCTTCGTGCGGTGGGCGGCACGTGACACCGCCCGCGTCGCGATCCCCTGCCTGGCCGTCACCGCGGCCGTGTGGGCCCTCGGAGCGCTGGTGATGGGCACCGACACGGCCTTCTACGGCATCTTGATCGTGGGCTCCCTCGCCGTCCCCCGGCTGCCGCGCCACCGGGGCCTGGCGGCCATCGGGCTGATCTTCTATGTCGCCGCGGTGGGCGCGGCGAGACTGCTGGTCACCCGGGAGGACGTCGCGGGGGTCCTGATCGCGTACGTCATCGTCCCCGCGGGCGTCACGGCGGTGATGACCGGCCTCATGTTCCCCAACCAGAGGTTCTACGGCCTCGTCGCGGAGCTGGAGGAGGCACGGGAACGTGAGGCCGAGCTGGCCGTCGTCCGGGAGCGCGTGCGCTTCGCCAGTGATCTGCACGACATCCAGGGCCACACGCTGCACGTGGTGAAGCTGAAGATCGCGCTGGCCCGGAAGCTGGTGCACAGCGACGCCGAACGGGTCGAGCAGGAACTGCGCGAGGTGCACGCCCTGGTCAGCGAGACCATCACCCGGACCAAGGAACTCGCCTACGCGCAGCGGCGGCTCAACCTGTCCGCCGAGCTGGAGAACGCCAAGAACCTCTTCGAGGCCGCGGGCATCCGCGTGCACGTCGACCGCGAGGCCGAGGTCGACCCGTACGTCGGCGAGCTCCTGGGCCAGGTGCTGCGGGAGACGACGACCAACATCCTGCGGCACGCGCAGGCCGGGCAGGTGCGCATCACCCTGACGGGATCGGGCATCACCATCGTCAACGACGGCGCGCGGGAGGTCCCGCCTCCCGAGCTGCGAGGGCTCGCCACGCTCAGGGAACGCGTCGTGGGCAACGGGGGCGAGCTGACGGTGGAGCAGAAGGACGGGCGTTTCCTGACGGCCGCGGCGTTCCCGCACGGTCGTTCGGGCACCGCCCTGTGAGAGCGGGAAGGGACGGCCGATGACCACCGTGGTGCTCGCCGACGACGAGGCGCTGCTGCGCAAGGCGCTGGCGGCGTTGCTCCCCCTGGAGGGCGAGATCACCGTGCTCGCCGAGGCGGAGGAGGGGCGGGAGGCCGTCCGGGCCACGCTGCGGCACCGGCCCGACGTGCTCGTCATCGATCTGGAGATGCCCGGCATGGACGGGCTGGAGGCCGTCGCGGAGATCCGCCGCGCGCTCCCCCGGCAGGTGATCCTCATGCTGACCCGCCACGCCAGGCCCGGGGTGCTCCGCAGGGCACTGAGGCTCGGGGTCCAGGGCTTCGTCAGCAAGTCCGCGGAACCGGCGCACATCGTCTCGGTCATCGCGACCCTGCACGAGGGCAGGCGATGGATCGACCCGGACGTCTCGGCCCTCGCCATCGTCGACGACTGCCCGCTCACCGACCGCGAGCTCGACGTGCTGCGGGCCACCGGCGAGGGTTACTCGGCGGCCGACATCGCCGCCCGCCTCCACCTGGCGGAGGGCACGGTGCGCAACTACCTCTCGAACGCGATGCAGAAGACCCAGACCCGGACCCGGCACGAGGCGGCACGGTACGCCCGTGAGCACGACTGGCTCTGAGCACCGGCCGCGGCGCCCCGGCCTCCTCGGGCGCCGGGACGTGACCCCCGGTTGCAGGGAGTGTTAACTCTCCGTCAGGAAACGGTAACAGATGGTTAGAGGCCCTTCAAGGTGTCATATGTGCGGTTATGGATGCGAACCTCGTGTTGCTCGCGATAGTGATCGTGACCGCGCTGTGCTTCGACTTCACCAACGGCTTCCACGACACCGCCAACGCGATGGCGACCTCGATCGCCACCGGGGCGCTGCGGCCCAGGATCGCGGTCGCGCTGTCGGCGGTGCTCAACTTCGCCGGGGCGTTCCTGTCGCTGAAGGTCGCGGCCACCATCGCGACCGGCATCGTCGACACCGGCGCGATCACGTTGACGGTGGTCTTCGCCGGCCTGATCGGCGGCCTGGCCTGGAACCTGCTGACCTGGTACTTCGGCATCCCCTCCAGTTCCTCGCACGCGCTGATCGGCGGGGTGGTCGGGGCGACGCTGATCGCGGCGGGCACCTCGGCCGTCAAGGGGGCGGAGATCGTGTCCAAGGTGCTGATCCCGGCCGTCCTGGCGCCGTCGGCGGCGCTCCTGGTGGCCGCCGTCGGCACCTACCTGGTCTACGTCATCACCCGCGACGTGCCCGAGGGCACCCGGGGGCGCGGGTTCCGCTACGGCCAGATCGGTTCGGCGTCACTGGTCTCGCTCGCCCACGGCACCAACGACGCGCAGAAGACGATGGGCGTCATCACGCTGGCGATGATCGCGGCCGGGGTGATCGGCGAGGACGCCCGGACCCCGTTCTGGGTGATCCTGGCCAGCGCGACCGCGATCGCGCTGGGGACCTACCTGGGCGGCTGGCGGGTGATCCGCACCCTGGGCAAGGGGCTGACCGACATCGAGACCCCGCAGGGGTTCGCGGCCGAGAGCTCCTCGGCGGCCGTGATCTTCGCCTCCTCGCACTTCGGGTTCCCGCTGTCGACCACGCACGTGTGCACCGGCTCGGTGATCGGCTCGGGCGTCGGCAAGCACCTGGCCGAGGTCCGCTGGGGCGTCGCGGCCAAGATGGCCGTCGCGTGGCTGGTCACCCTTCCGGCCGCGGCCCTGGTCGGGGCACTGGCC
This sequence comes from Streptosporangium sp. NPDC050855, assembly GCF_044456585.1. NCBI lineage: Bacteria > Bacillati > Actinomycetota > Actinomycetes > Streptosporangiales > Streptosporangiaceae > Streptosporangium > Streptosporangium sp. NPDC050855. The sequence continues at coordinate 260,320 of NZ_JBITFY010000011.1, read as the reverse complement.
TGGGCGGGGGCGAACGTGATCGGCGGCGCGCTGGGGGTGGGCGTGGTCTTCGGCGTCGCCCTGGTGCTGTCGGCGGCGCTGTACCTGGCCTCGCGGCGCGAGCCGGTCCACGCCGGCAACGTCAACGACGAATGGACCGGGCGCCTGGCCCCGGCGGTGAGGGAGCACGCGGCATGAGCGACTACGTCGACCTGGACGCCCTGTGGAAGGTCCTGCTCGCCTCGCTGCCGGCGGGCGCGGGCCTGGCCGCGGTCTTCTCCCTGGCCCTGGTGGGCCTGTCCGGCGGGCGTACGGCCGGGCGGGCGGGAGCCGGGCGACGTGTCACCCGGGCCGGCCGTGCCGGCGGGCCGGTCAGGCGGGTCGCCGGGCCGGTGCGCGCGCCGCCATCCGCCGTTCGAACCACACCGAGGTGAACGGCGGCACCGCGCACGCCAGGCCGAGCGCCACCGTGCCCCGGCTCCAGCCCGCCTCCCGCGCCGAGAGCACGACCCCGGCCGCGTACAGCACGAACAGCGCACCGTGGATCGGCCCGAACACCTTCACCCCGAGGTCGCCTGTCGCGGCCACGTACTTGAAGAACATCCCGACCAACAGACCCGCCCACGAGCACGCCTCGGCCACCGCCACGACCCGGAACCAGCGCAGCATGCCTCACCCCTCCACTCCGAATGATCACGCATACTCTACAGGCTGTAGAGCGCGGTCCTGAGACGGGAGGGCCCGCGGTCCCTCGCCGTCGGTGCGAGAGCCCGATCCCTCGCAAGATCACGGAAACCGTGAGGATCACCCGGTCGCGCCACCGGGCGATCTAAGCTGTCCCCATGACCGCCTCACGGGAGTCGTCCCCGTCGCCCGAGCGGCCCGAGCCCCTGACCATCGCGGAGATCGCCGAACGGGCCGCGGTGTCGGTCTCGACGGTGTCCAAGGTCGTCAACGGCAAGGCCGAGGTCTCCCCGGGCACCCGGACGGCCGTCGAGAGGATCATCGAGGAGTACGGCTACCGCCGCCAGCGCAGGCCCGCGAGCCGCTCGGCGATGATCGAGCTGGTCTTCCACGAGCTGGAACCGGCGTCCGGCTACGCGATGGAGATCATCAGCGGGGTCGAGCAGGTCACGCGACGGCACCGGCTGTCCCTGGTGCTCTCGCAGCTGCAGGGACGGCAGGTCGCGGATCCCGCGTGGTTCGAGGGCCTTCTGCACCGGCGTCCCTCCGGGGTGATCGCCGTGTTCTCCGGGTTCACCGCCGCCCAGACGGAACAGCTGCGCAAGCGCGAGATCCCCCTGGTCCTCGTGGACCCGACGGGCGAACCCTCCCACGAGGTCCCGTCGGTCGGCGCGGGCAACTGGAGCGGAGGGCTGACGGCCACCCGTCACCTGCTGGAACTGGGACACCGCCGTATAGCGATCATCGCCGGCCCGCCGCACCTGCTCTCGGCACGGGCCCGGCTCGACGGCTACCGCGCGGCGATGGACCAGGCGGGTGTACCGGTGGACCCGCGCCTCGTACGCGGGGACAGTTTCCTGTTCGAGGACGGCATCGAGCACGCGCTGGCCCTGCTCACCCTTCCGGAGCCACCGACCGCGATCTTCGCTTCCAACGACGGCCTGGCCATGGGGATCTACCAGGCGGCCGCGAGGACCGGCATGCGCGTCCCCGGCGACGTGAGCGTGGTGGGCTTCGACGACCTGACGCCCGCCCAGTGGGTCAGCCCGCCCCTGACCACCGTCCGCCAGCCGCTGCGGGACATGGGCATGGCCGGTGCGTCCATGGTGGTGGGTCTGACCAATGGCGAATCCCCGGTCCAGAACCGCCTCATCCTGAGCACCGAACTGATCGTCCGGGGAAGCAGCGCGGCGCCCGCCGGGAGACGTCCGGTACCGGTGGAATGAGGACGTGGGACCGTGTCCCACGGGGGCACTGGTGGGCCCCGGGCGCGGTGATCGCTCTCTCCCCGCGCCCGGGGCCGGTTCAGTGGGGACCGGCGGAAGGCCGGATCCGTGTCAGGTCGTCAGCGCTGGAGTGTCAGCAGGCCCGGCCGGTAGGGCAGGAGGCCGTAGTCGGACGGGTTGACGTTGGGGTCGCGGCCCTGGTAGAGCAGCTGCAGGTTGCAGGGGTCGACGGTCATGGTCTGGTCGGCATTGGTGCGCAGCAGCTCGCCGTGGCTGATGTCGTTGGTCCAGGTGGCGCCGCTGTTGGCCTTGCCGGCGAACGGGTTGGACTCGGTGGCGGCCTGCGGGGTCCACGAACCGTTCAGGCTGGTGGCGGTGAAGGAGCGGAAGTAGCGCCCCCGCGCGCCCATGGCCTCGACGATCATGAGGTAGCGGTTCTGGTTCTGCAGCTTGTAGACCTGCACGGCCTCGAACAGGTTCTCCTTCGTGTCGCTCATGATGACGGTCGAGGAGGTGCCGAAGTTGCCGGGGAAGTTCCCGATGGGCATGCCGGCGCGGTAGATCTTGCCGTTGTCGCCGGCGAAGAACAGGTACATGTTCGTGCCGTCACCGATGACGGCCTGGTCGATGGGGCCGGTGTCGGAGCCGGTGATGCTTCCGGAGAACAGGGTCTGCGGGGCCGACCAGCCGTTGGGGTTGGTGGGGTCGCTGGAGGTGCGGTAGGAGAAGGCCGGGCCGCCCCACTGGTAGGCCAGCACCCAGATGTTCTTGGGGGCGAAGTAGAACAGCGAGGGCGCCACCGCGGCGAACGACATCGCGTTCTGGCCGGCCGAGGCCATCTGCGACCAGTTGGTGAACAGGCCGAAGTTCATCGAGCCCCAGGTCTTGCCGAAGTCGTGGGTGGTGGCGTAGACGAGCTGCTTGCCCTGGTAGGGGGCGACGGTGAAGTCCTTGAGCGAGACCCAGCCCGACCTCGGGTTGGCCAGCACGCCGGTGGAGCTCCAGCGGTACGTCGAGGGAAGGTTGCAGGTGCCGCCGGTCGGCGTCACGGTCGGCGTCGGGCTCGGCTCGCTGCCGACCTTGACGAACTGCCACTGCTGGTTGGCGCCGCCCCAGTCGTCGTACTGGACGATGTTGGCGCCGTCGGCGGTGGAGGCGCCTTGGACCTCCAGGGCCTTGTTGCTGTTGCGGTTGATCAGCCGCACGTGACCTGCGTCGGAGTCGGCCAGGCGCCACTGCTGGTTGGTGCCGTTGAGGTCGGCCCACTGCACGACGGCGCCGCCGTTGGCGGTGGAGAAGCCGCTGACGTCGAGGACCTTGCCGGAGTGGCGGGACTTGACCCGGTAGTGGCCGCCGCCGGAGTCGACGAACTGCCACTGCTGCTGGTTGCCGTTGTTGCGGGTCCACTGGGTGATGCGGCCGCCGTCGGCGGTGGAGAGGTTGTAGACGTCCAGGGCCTTGCCGCTGGTGCGGTTGACCAGTACGTACCAGGCGTTGGTGTCCACCGTCGCCGCGTTCGCGGCGGTCGTCGAGGCCAGCCCCACCAGGAGACCGGCCATGAGCGTGGTCACGACCGCGATGATCGCCGCCGTGCTCCGGCGCGGACGCCGGGTATGCGTGATGTCCAAGGTGTGCTCCTTGTTCGAGAACCGATCAGCCGACACGGGAGAGCTGCCACTGCTGGTTGTTGCCGCCCCAGTCGTCGTACTGGACGATGTTGGCGCCGTCGGCGGTGGAGGCGCCCTGGACCTCCAGGGCCTTGTTGCTGTTGCGGTTGATCAGGCGGAGGTAACCGCCCGACGAGGTGGCGAGGCGCCACTGCTGGTTGGTGCCGTTGAGGTCGGCCCACTGCACGACGGCGCCGCCGTTGGCGGTGGAGAAGCCGCTGACGTCGAGGACCTTGCCGGAGTGGCGGGACTTGACCCGGTAGTGGCCGCCGCCGGAGTCGACGAACTGCCACTGCTGCTGGTTGCCGTTGTTGCGGGTCCACTGGGTGATGCGGCCGCCGTCGGCGGTGGAGAGGTTGTAGACGTCCAGGGCCTTGCCGCTGGTGCGGTTGACCAGCACGTACCAGGCGTTGGTGTCGACCTGTCCCGGGGTCGGCGTGGGGTTGGGGGTGGGGGTGCCGCCGGCGTTGAGGGCGTTGAGCGTGCTGGTGTAGGCGGCCTTCTTGTTGCCGGAGGCGTCGAACAGCAGCGGGTTCTCCCCGGTGCGCCAGGAGTCGCTGTCGCGGATGCCCCAGACGGTGATGCCGGTGCACCGGGACACCGCCAGGCACGCCCGGGTCACGCCGGCGTAGATGTTCGCCTGGTTGGACCCCTGGGCCACGTCGAGCTCGGTGATCTGGACGTCGACGCCGAGGTCGGCGAAGCGCTGGAGGTTGGCCTGGTAGTCACCGGAGAGGGAGCCGCCCAGGTGGGACTGGAAGCCGACGCAGTCGATCGGCACGCCGCGCGCCTTGAAGTCGCGCACCATGTTGTAGATGCCGGTGCTCTTGGCGTTGATCCCGTCGGTGTTGTAGTCGTTGTAGCAGAGCTTGGCGCCGGGGTCGGCGGCACGGGCGGCGCGGAAGGCGGCCTCGATCCAGTCGTTGCCGGTCCGCTGGAGGTTGGAGTCACGCCGGCCCCCGGAGCCGCCGTCGGCGAACGCCTCGTTGACCACGTCCCAGGAGTGGATCTTGCCGCGGAAGTAGGTGGCGACCTGGGTGACGTGGTTGATCGCGGCGTTGCGCAGGTCGGAACCTGACAGGCCCTGGGCCCAGCCGGGCTGCTGCTGGTGCCAGAGCAGGGCGTGACCGCGGATCTTCATGCCCTGTCCCAGGGCGTGGTTCACGATCCGGTTGGCGCTGGTGTAGTTGAAGGTGCCGCGCTGGGGCTCGGTGGAGCTCCACTTCATCTCGTTCTCGGCGGTCACCGAGTTGAACTCGCGGTTCAGGATGCCGACGTAGGTGGAGTCACCGAGCCTGCCGGCGGCGACGGCGGCGCCGAAGTAGCGGCCGCCCCTCTCCGCCGCCGACGCCCCCAGGGTGGAGGCGGCGTCCGCCGGGGCGGAGATCGCCGCCGACATGCCGATGGCGACCACACCGGCGCTCAGGAAGGACACGAGTTTCCGCAACCGTGTACGCCCGGAAGGCCCGGCCGCGCGATCTGGAGTGTTCATCACGTGGTGTCTCTCGGTTCAGGGGGTGGTGAGGTCGAAGCGGCGGACGGTGACCGCGCCGCCGAGGGATTGGGTGGCGTGGTTGAAGATCGCGAATCGGTAGCCCATGAAGAACTGCCAGGCGTTGTTGAGGGTGAAGGCCGGTCCCAGGGGGGTGAAGGTCACCCCGTCGGTGCTGTAGGAGAAACGGGCCTGTCGCCCGGCGCCGGGGCGGATGTCGGCGTTGGCGCGTAGCCAGATGCGGGTGCCGCTGATGGGGGCGCTGGCGGCTTCGGTACCCGTGCTGGTGGTCTGCCAGCTGCTGTTCATGCTCAGGCCGGTGGTCATCACCAGGCGGGTGGTGTTGTTGTCGCGTTTGAGGCCGATCCACGCTGACTGGTCGCGTAGCAGGGCCAGTCCGGAGCGGTCCCCGTTGGCCATGGCCGCGTGGTCGAGCTCGATCGTGGCGGTGGAGGAGGGGCCCTGGATGCGGTGGGTCAGCGTGTTACGCGCGTTGTAGAGGTCATTGGTGACGGTGGCGGTCTGCAGTCGCAGCCCGTTTCCGGTGGAAAAGCGGCTGGTGTCGGGGTTGTGGTTCCATTCCCAGCGGTGGCCCAGGGTGGGGGAGGTGAAGGTGTCGGGGCCGATCATCGATGTGACCGTCTTGGTGGTCTGGATGTTGGGCCGCGGGTAGGTGGTGCCCCAGGCGCCGTTGACGGTCTGGACGCTGGGCCAGCCGTCGGCGCTCCAGGTGATCGGGGCCAGGGCGGGCATCCGGCCGCCGGGGTAGGCATCGACGAAGGCCATGTAGTACCAGGCGCCGGTGGGGGTCTGTACCAGGCCGCCCTGGTGGGGTACGCCGCCGCCGGGGATGGGGCCGGGCATGTTCAGCAACACCTGGCGCATCTCGTACGGGCCGAACGGGCTGGTCGAGCGCAGCACGTACTGGCCGTTGGCCGGGCGGGTGAGCCAGATGTAGTAGTAGCCGCCGCGTTTGTAGAAGCGGGCGCCTTCCAGGGTGCCGACGCTTGCGGGGGTCTGGAAGACCTGCTGGGCGCGGACCTGGCCCAGGCCGTCGGGGGTGAGCTGGGCGACGCTGATGGTGCCGTTGCCGTAGGCGACGTACATGGTGTCGTTGTCGTCGATGAGCAGTCCGGCGTCGTAGTAGCAGTTGTTGATCCGGGCGCGTTTGGTCCAGGTGCCGTCCACGGCCGAGGCGGTGTAGACGTAGGTGCGGTTGAACTCGGTGCAGCCCATCCAGTAGTAGGTGCTGTTGCTGGGCCGGTAGTTCAGCGTCGAGGCCCAGATGCCCTTGACATACGCCCGCCCGCCGGTGAGGTCGTAGGCGGCCGAGTCGAAGTCCAGGCGCGGCACCGAGTGGCCGGCGTACTCCCAGTCGACCAGGTTGTAGGAGCGCAGGATCGGCGCGCCGGGGGAGTAGTGCATGGTGGAGGCGGAGTAGTAGTAGGCGTCGCCCACCCGGATGATGTCACCGTCGGCGAAGTCCTGCCAGACGACCGGGTTGGTGTACGTCCCCCCCGGAGTCGGGGTCGGGGTGGGGGTGGGGTCGGTGCCGCCGCCGACCTTGACGAACTGCCACTGCTGGTTGGCGCCGCCCCAGTCGTCGTACTGGACGATGTTGGCGCCGTCGGCGGTGGAGGCGCCTTGGACCTCCAGGGCCTTGTTGCTGTTGCGGTTGATCAGCCGCACGTGGCCTGCGTCGGAGTCGGCCAGGCGCCACTGCTGGTTGGTGCCGTTGAGGTCGGCCCACTGCACCACCGCGCCGCCGTTGGCGGTGGAGAAGCCGCTGACGTCGAGGACCTTGCCCGAGTGGCGGGACTTGACCCGGTAGTGGCCGCCGCCGGAGTCGACGAACTGCCACTGCTGCTGGTTGCCGTTGTTGCGGGTCCACTGGGTGATGCGGCCGCCGTCGGCGGTGGAGAGGTTGTAGACGTCCAGGGCCTTGCCGCTGGTGCGGTTGACCAGTACGTACCAGGCGTTGGTGTCCACCGTCGCCGCCGAGGCGGTGGTCACGTTGGCCACGAGCATGGCGGCGCCCATCAGAGCCGCCGCCATGGCGGCCAGCGCCCTTCTTCGCCACCCGTGGCGCCGTGGAGAGGGGGGCAGAGCCCGGACAGGGACTTTCATGGCGTGCTCCTTCGGTCAGGTGAGGCCGCTGAGCGGGACCGGGGGTGTGACGTTGGAGGTGACGACGCCGAAGGCGCCCGGCGCGTGACGCCGGTGCTTTGACTTCGAACAGGTTCACAGCTGATCAGGTGGAGGTGATGTCCGTTTCGTCGTGACAGGACCGATCTGATGTCCGGCGAAATGTTAACGCTAACATTTCCGGGACGTAAACTGAGAGTAAAGAACGAACCGGGGCTCAGTCAACGATCGTAAGCCTTGTTTTAGACCGAAACGTTCGGTAACGCCGGGATCGGTGGGGGTGTACGGGGTGGGCCGAGGCTTCGGAGGCCCCGTCCGCAGAGGGTGCCGATCCGTCGGTACGACGCATTTCGCTCGCTCTTCCAGCGATTTTGTCCGACGACGGCAAGGGGAGTGATCATGGTCTTTCTGGAGGGGCATGGCGTGGAGCCCGTGGCCGTGACGATGGGGCGACGGTGACCGTCACGGCGTTCGTTCCGAAAATTTCATGACGTTCATGGTCGTCTTCTGGGCGGACCGGCGCTCGGAGGCTCGCCCGCGCCCTCCGGTGCGTCCCCGGGGGAGCGGGGTCCGCTGACGGGGACGCGCTTACAGGGACACGCTGACAGGGTCCGCTGACGGGGATGCGCGGCCGCGTGGGTGAGTGTGCCGTACCGGATGGATCCGGTCACCAGGCCCGGCCCGGCTCACGCGTTCGGAGAGACCGTCACCGTGACCGGTCCCGCGGAGGTTCCCCTGGTAAAAGAAATCCTCACCGCCGTGGCGATCCGGCCGTCCGCCGAGGTGGTGGTGTCATGGGTCCCATGAGGGGGACGTCATGATCGTGGTGGGAGTGGACGGCTCGCAGGCCGCGCTCGCGGCCGCGGGCTGGGCGGCGCGGGAGGCCGCGCTCCGCGGTGACGAGCTGAGCCTGGTGCACGTCATGCCCGCCTGGCCTCTGGAGATCTCCGAGCGGGACCGCTACGCCGACGTGGGCCGCTGGATGCGCGAGGGAGCCACGTCCATGCTGGACGCGGCACTGGAACGCGTCCGCCAGGAGGATCTCCGTGTCGCGGCGCAGGCGCGGTTGCTGGGCGGTGACCCGCGTGCCGTCCTGATCGAGGTCGCGGCCGGTGCCGGGCTCCTGGCGGTCGGCAACCACGGGCTTGGGGGTTTCACGGGGATGCTGCTCGGGTCGGTGGCGCTGGGGGTCGCCGGGCGCGCCGCCTGCCCGGTGGCCGTCGTCCGTGACCCGCTCACCCCGCCGGGAGGGGAGGTGGTCGTCGGTGTCGACGGTTCCGCCACGGGGGCGGACGCCCTGGGATTCGCCTTCGCCGAGGCGTCCCTGCGCGGTACCGGCCTGCGGGCGGTGCACGTCTGGAACAGCCCGGTCGTCGGTGGCGGCCCCTCGGCCCTGCGGGTCGCACAGGAGGCGGCCGAGGCCGAACGGCGCCTGCTGGCCGAGGCCCTGGCGGGCTGGAGCGAGCGCCACCCCGACGTCACGGTCACCGAGCAGGTCGAACACGGCCACCCGGTGCACGTCCTGGCCGAGGTCTCGGCCCACGCCGGTCTGCTGGTCGTCGGCTCACGCGGCCTCGGGGACCTGGCCGGGCTGCTGACGGGGTCGGTCAGCCACTCGCTGCTGCACCACGCCACCTGCCCCCTGGTCGTCACCCCGGCCCCGGCCTCTCGCGGCCCCTCCTGACCGGCCCTGCCCGGGCGGTCACCCCGTCCACGCCGCCGCCCCGGCGGGTCTGGCCCCGGGCGGCGCCGCCCCTACCCGGGACCTCACCTGCCGGGTCGTCCGCGAGGAGGACGCGGGCCGGTTCCCGTGTCACCAGGGGATGACGCCGTCGTCCTCGAAGAACGAACCGGTCGGGCCGCCGTCGGGCAGCGTGGCGAGCCGGATCGCCGTGGCCGCGCCCTGTTCGGGGGTGCGGGGTGCCTGGAAGCCGGTGAAGTCGGTGGCGACCAGGCCAGGGCAGGCGGCGTTGATCAGGATGTTCGTACCGGTGAACCGCCGGGCGTACTGCACGGTGACGGCGTTGAGGAACGACTTCGACGGCGCGTAGGCCGCCATGACGGGGCCGATCTCGACGTCCGGGTCCGCCTGCCGGGTCAGGGAGGCGACGCTGCTGGAGACGTTGACGATGCGTGGCGACGCCGAGCGCCGCAGCAGCGGCAGCATCGCGTTGGTCACCCGGATGACACCGATGACGTTGGTCTCCACGACGGTGCGGAGCACGCCGAGGTCGAGCGTGGTCGGGTCCTGCACCCATCCCGGGCCCGTCGGCCCCGAGATGCCGGCGTTGTTGACCAGGACGTCCAGGCGTCCGGCCCGCCGTCCGACCAGTTCCGCGGCCTCGGTGACGCTCCGGTCGCCGGTCACGTCCAGCGGTACGCCGAACGCGTCCACCCCGGCGGAGCGCAGCTTCTCGACGGCGGTCCCGAGCCGGCCCTCGTCGCGGGCTCCCACGCCCACGCGGTAGCCGAGGGCGCCCAGCCCGGCCGCGATCTCGTATCCGATCCCCTTGTTCGCGCCGGTGACCAGCGCGGTCTTCGTTTCGCTCATGCCGTCGATGGTCGCTCTCGGGCGGGCGGCGCATCCAACACCGATACGGTGACCTGTCATACCCGGTGGGTATCACCGCATACGGTGTGGCCATGGACGCCCTGGAGATCCGTGAGCTGAGGTACTTCACCGCCGTCGCCGAGGAGCTGCACTTCGGCCGCGCCGCCGAGCGCCTCGGCATGGCCCAGCCGCCGCTGTCGCGGGCGATCCAGCACCTCGAGCGGCGCCTCGGCGTCTCCCTGCTGGAACGCGACCGCCGCGGGGTCTCGCTGACCGGCGCCGGAGAGGTGCTGCTGCACGAGGGCCGCGCGGCCCTCGACGCGGCCACGGCCGCCGCCCGCCGGACCCGTCGCGCCGGTGGCGCCGACGGTCAGGGCGGTTCCCGCAACCGCCTGGTGCTGGCGGTGAAGGCCGCCGCGTCTCACGAGCTGCTGCAGAAGCTCCTCGACGCCTACGCGGCCGAGCCCGGAGCCGCGGAGATCGAGGTGCTCCCGAGCGGTATGTGCGAGCAGGAGGAGATGCTGCGCGACGGCCGTGCCGACGTGGCGCTCATGCACGCGCCGTTCAACTCCCTCGCGGGGTTCGACAGCGAGGAACTGACGACCGAGGGGCAGATCGCCGTCCTGCCCGCCGGGCATCCCCTCGCCGCGCGCGAGACCCTGTCCATGGACGACGTCCGCGACGTCCCCGATCTTCCGCTCGCCCGCTGGCCCCGCCACGGCACGTACCCGCCCGGACCGGGTCCCGAGGTCCGTGACCAGACGCAGCTGGCCCAGCTGATCGCCCTCGGGCGTACCATGGCCGTCTTCCCCGACTCCGCCCGCTCCTGGCTGTGGGCCGGGCACGCCGCCGTCCCGCTGACCGACGCGCCCCCGGTCGTCACCTGCATCGCCTGGCCCGCGCACAGCCGCTCCCTCGCCCTCGCGAGTCTGGTCCGCACGGCCACGCGGCTGTGACCCCCGGGGGGTGACGGTCCGGGGCCGGGCGGCCCACCGGCGCCCGGCGCCGTGCCCTCAGTGACCCTCAGTGCCCCTCAGCGTCCCTCGGTGACCCTCGTCCCTCCCGCCGCTGCGCGGTGAGGGCGTCGAGCAGCCCGGGGAACGCCCCGTTCATCTCGGCGCGGCGCAGGGTGTTCATGCGCGAGGTGCCGACGTAGTGCTGCCGGATCAGGCCCGCCTCGCGCAGCACCTTGAAGTGGTGGGTGGCGGTGGACTTGCTGACCGAGATGTCGAAGGCGCCGCAGGCGATGTCCTGCCCGGCGGCGGCCAGCTGCGTGACGATGCTCCGGCGTACCGGGTCGACGAGGGCCTCCAGCACTTTCTGAAGGTCGAACTCCGAGACGTCCGGGTGTGGGGGCGTGCGGTCCATTCCCCCATAGTACGATCTGGATCAAAGTTTGACCGCGATCGTACTTTGATGGCACGGTGAGCGGTGTTTCCCGCGAGCGAAGGAGGACGCCATGACAAGGGTCGTACGGTTCCACGAGATCGGCGGGCCCGAGGTGTTGCGGCTGGAGGACCTGGAGGTCGGCGAGCCGGGACCGGGCGAGGTGCGGATCCGGGTGGACGCGATCGGGGTCAACAGGGCCGAGGCCCTGTTCCGGAGCGGCCTGTACATCGAGCGGGTCGAGCACCTGCCCTCCACGCTCGGCAACGAGGCGGCCGGTGTGATCGAGGCGGTCGGCCCCGGGGTGACCGGGTTCGAGGAGGGCCAGGCGGTCAGTGTCGTGCCGAGCTTCTCCCACAACGACTACGGCGTCTACGCCGAGCGGGCGATCGTGCCGGCGAGCGCGCTCCTGCCGCGTGCGGAGGACGTGGACGCGGTGACCGGTTCGGCGGTGTGGATGCCGTGGCTCACGGCCTACGGCGCGATGGTGGAGGTGGCGGGGATGCGGGCGGGCGACGTGGCGGTGGTGACCGCGGCCTCCAGCAGCGTCGGCCTGGCCGCGATCCAGACCGCCGACCGGCTGGGTGCCATCCCGGTGGCCGTGACCCGCAGCCGGGACAAGCGGCGGCGGCTGCTGCAGGAGGGCGCGGCCGAGGTGATCGTCTCGGACGAGGAGGACGTGCCCGGACGCGTGCTGGAGGTGACAGGCGGCCGGGGTGCCGAGTTCGTCTTCGACGCCGTCGCCGGGCCGGGGGTGACCGACCTGGCCCGCGCGGTGGCCGCCGACGGGACGATCCTCCTGTGGGGCGCGCAGAGCGGGCTGCCCACGCCCTATCCCGGGTTCGACCTCGGCATGCCCGCGCTGAACATGCGCACGTACACCATGCTGGAGATCACCAGGGATCCCGGGCGGATGCGGCGCACCACGGCGTTCGTCACCTCGGGCCTGCGCACCGGGTCCCTGCGCCCGGTGGTGGACCGTCTCTTCCCGCTGGAGGAGGTCGTGGAGGCCCACCGGTACATGGAGTCCGGCACTCAGTTCGGCAAGATCGTGATCACCGTGGCGCACTGACGCGAAGCCGCCCGGCCGTGGACGGACCGGCCCGTCCGTTCACCCCAGCCTGACGGCCCGGGGGAGGAAGACGATGCCGTCGACCAGGTCGAGGTGGGCCGGGTCCAGCGGGAAATAGGCGAAGTCGGGGGAGACGCGCGGGGCGGACCGGGTGACGGCCCCGGCCAGGCGGCGGGCGTCGACGAGCGAGTGCTCCCACGGGAGCGTGGACAGGACGCCCTCGACGGTGTCCGGGGACGGGGTGTCGTCGCCGACCGTGCCGAGGGCCGAGGCCAGGAAGGCGTACCGGTCGCCCAGGTACGTCCCGGTGATCGCCCCCGCGCTCCACCACTCCAGCGTCTGGTCGCCGAACGACATGAGGCTCTTGTTGCGCTGCAGGTGGAGGTTGGAGGAGAAGACCAGGGCGGGGCCGTGCTCGGCGACGGCACGCAGGTTGGCGGCCATCATCGCGTCCCGCAGCGCCGACAGCCGGCCCCAGCGTGCCGGGGAGTCGTCGGCCATCCCGTGGTGGTAGCGGAGCAGGCCGACGGCGGTGCGCGCGTACAGTGCCGCCCGCTCCCGGTCCCGCGCGCCCAGCCGCGGCAGCTGCGTCTCCAGCAGCGCCACCAGGTCGTCGGTGATCAGCCGTAGCCGCCGGGCGTCGTCGGACCGGCCGATCGACCGGGACGGGTCCATGGCCGTGGCCTCGTTCTCCCACCGGTCGTCCGGGCCCAGCAGCTCGTCGAGGGCCTTCTCGTCGCAGGGCAGGGGACCCTCCAGAAGGGCGTACAGGCCGGTGAGCGCCTGGCGCGGGCTCGCCGCCCAGTACTCCAGCGGGCCGTCGAACCCGAAGAACCTGAGCTTCTCATCATGTTCCTCGTTGTACGCGCGCATCCAGCGCACGAGTTCGCGGTTGGCCGGGAACGCGCCGAAACCATGACTGAAGCCGCGTTCCATGACGTCGTCGAGCGTGCCCGCGCCCGTCGCGATGTGCTCGTCGACCACGAGGCCCATGAGGCAGTCGCTCTCGGCGGCGAACGACCGGTAGCCCTCGTGCTCGACCAGATGACGGAAGATCTCGTTGCGCACCTCGCCCAGCTCTTCCACGAAGTGCCTGGCCTCGCCCAGGCCGAGCAGCAGGGGCCGTGAGGGAAGCGACCGGAGGAGAGCCGAGACTCCCGCGCCGTCGAGCGGCCGGGCCATGTCCTTGATGTCCTTGATGTCCATGCCTTCAACGGTATCGTTGAACCCTCGATGTAAACTTTTCCCTCTTATTGCCACTTCGTTCGCCGAATACCTTCAATCGGCGATGCATCCGTGAGGTCCCGGGAACCACCGCGCGACGTATCTTCGCGCACGACCGCGACCGGCTCGCGGGCTCACCGGGGGCCGTCCGCCATCACCCTGCCCTGCCCCGAACGGCCCGTGCCGACCTTCACGACGCGCGGACGCGCGGACTCCCGGCCGTGGAACGCCGTCACGGGCCCGACGCCTAATGGTCAACACGATGTAGACTGTTCACATCATGACAAGTACATCTGGCGGAGATCGCGACGTCGCGCGGCTGGCGTCCCGGCTGCGGATGCTGACCCTGCAGCGTTCGGACGCCTGGCTGGACCTCGACCTCACGCTGCCGCAGCTGCGCGTGCTGTTCGCCGTCCGCCGCAGGGACGGCTGCACGGTGTCGGAGCTGTCCGAGGCCCTCGGGCGACGGCTCGCGGCCACGTCCGCCCTGGTGAACCGGATGGTCCGCGCCGGGCTCCTGCAGCGGGTGAGCGATTCCGACGATCACCGGCGGGTCCGGCTGAGGCTCACCGACGAGGCGGAGCGGATGCTGGCTACGACGGACCAGCGGTCGGCGGACAGGTTCGCGGCCATCCTCGGACGCATGAGCGCGCAGGGCCGCGCGGCGCTGGCCGGCGCCCTGAGCGAGCTCATCGAGCTCGTGTCGGCGGACCTCGCCGAGGACCGGACACCGGGTGCCGATCCCCACCCCACGGAGGAAGGACTCCCATGAGCGCGTATCCGTACCGCAACCCGTACGAGGGCCTGTCCGGGACGATCGACATCAAGGCCGTCCGGGACGCCGGTTTCCGCGAGCAGCGGTTCGACACCGGCACCGTGCGGCTCAACTACGTGGTGGGCCCGGACAACGGCCCCCCGCTGGTCCTGCTGCCCGCGCAGATGGGGACCTGGGAGAGCTACCAGCGCGTACTGGTGCCGCTGTCGCGGCGGCTGCGGGTCTACGCGATCGACGTGCGCGGACACGGCAAGTCGAGCTGGACGCCGGGGGAGTACTCCTGGAACCACCTCGGCGCGGACATGGCGGCCTTCCTCTCCGAGGTCGTGCGAGCCCCCGCCGTCGTCGCCGGCAACTCCTCCGGAGGGCTCCTGGCCCTGTGGTGCGCGGCCAACCTCCCCGGCCGGGTCGCCGCGGCGATCCTGGAGGACGCCCCGGTGTTCTCCGCGGAGATGCCCCGCTTCCGCGACCGCGACCGCTTCGTGTACGAAGGGCTGGAACACCTCGCCGACACCCTCGGCGACCCCCGCGACCGGGATCTGGCCGACTACTTCCGCGGCCTGACGCTCCCGGTCTCCGAGACCCGGGAGAAACGCGTCCCCGACTGGTTCGTCTCCTTCCTGTCCCGCCGCGTCCGGGCGTTCCGGACCCGCCGCCCCGGGCGGCCGGTGGACATCCCCTACCTCCCGCTCAAGCTCCGTCTGCTGCTCAAGTGCCTGTCCATGTACGACGCGGACTTCGCGCGGGCCTTCGTCGACGGCCGGTTCTACGAGGGGCTCGACCACGCCGACGCGCTCGCCCGCGTGTCGTGCCCGCTGCTGGTGCTGCACGGCGACTGGCGGCGCGTGCCGGGCCACGGCCTGATCGGCGCGATGGACGACGAGGACGCGGCCCGGATCAGGAGACTCGTGCCGCACGGCCGGTACATGAAGATCAAGGCCAATCACGTGATCCACATGTCCAGGCCCCGCCGGTACGTGGAAGCGGTGAACACCTTCCTCGCCGAGGACGTCATGGGCGAGTTCGCCGCCCCGGCCGGACGGGCGTGACACCGCCTCCCGCCCGTCGGCTTCCGGGTTTCCGGGTTGCCGGGCTTTCGGGCGCGAGGCCGCGGATCAGGCGGGGACGCGGGCCGGGTCAGGTCCTGCGGATCACGGTGACGTCGAGCTCCAGCGCCACCTTCCTGGCGACCAGGCCCGCGGCGCCGGCCCAGTGCACGCCCCAGTCCCTGCGGTCGATCGTCGCGCCGCCCCGGAAACGGATCCGGGCACCATCCCGCGGGTCGTGCTCGACACCGATGCGCTCGACGTCCACGGTCACGGGCCTGGTCACGCCGCGGATGGTCAGGTCACCGGTGAGCCGGAAGCCGGTCTCGCCGGCCTGCCGTACTCCGGTCGAGGTGAAGGTGATGGCCGGGTGGTCGTCCAGGGCCAGGAACCTGCCGCGCAGCGCCTTGTCGCGTTGCGGGTTGAGGGTCTGGACGCTGCCGGTCTGGATCGTCACCGTGACGCTCGATCTGGACGGATGGTCGCCGTCCACGTGCGCGCCGCCCTCGAACCTCTCGAATCGCCCGCGTACCACGGGGCCGATCGTGTGCCGGGCGGTGAAGCCGATCCGGGTACGGGCGGGGTCGAAGGCGTAGTCGCCGGTCAGCTCGCCGAGCGTGGTCGTCATGCTGGTCGCTCCTGGAGGAAAGAGGCGGGGGAGGGGCGGAGGGGAACGGCCGTTCCTCCGGTTCCGGGCCGGTCGGTCGTCCGGTTCCGGGCCGGTCGTGAGGCGCGCTCACGCCTCGGGCGCGGCAGGGGGCGGTGAGCCCGCCAGCGGGCTGGAGTCGAGATAGCGGACCTCGTAGACGCGCTCGCTGAACCTCCAGCCGTCGGGGGTCCGCCGGTAGCGGTCGTGGTAGAGGGCGTGGTTGCGATGCGAGCCGCCGTCGCGCATCCGCCCGAACTCCTGGACGTACGCGCGGCCGGTCGCGGTGTCGCCGTCCAGCCGGACGACGCCCGGGTGGAGGTTCTGCACGAAGAACTCCCACAGCCCCTGCCCCCACTCGATCCCCGCCCGGATCTGCTCCCGGCCGGTGAACTCCCTGCCGATGTGCGGCCACCGCACCACGGCGTCGGGGGTGAACAGCGACCCGGCGCGGTCGTAGTCGCGCATCATCACCGCGTCGGTGAGTTCGGCGCGCAGCGATTCGATCTCGAAACGATCGGCGACGGCCCGCATGCCGTCCATCGGTCCCCCCGGCCCCGTCGGTGTGCCGGTCAGGCGGGGGCCGCCTGCCGGTGATGACGTGTCCAGCATCGCCGCAGGTCAGTGGCGGAACAATGTAAGCTTCGTGCAGCGATCCATAACACAGGGGTTATCCGTGGAGCTGCGCGACATCGAGATCTTCCTGACGCTGGCCGAGGAGCTGCATTTCGGCCGCACCGCCGAACGGCTCGGCGTGTCCCAGGCCCGGGTCAGCCAGGCCGTCGGCAGGCAGGAACGACGCCTCGGCGTGACCCTGTTCGACCGCACCAGCAGGCGGGTGACCCTGACTCCCGTCGGCCGGCGGCTGCGCGAGGACCTCCAGCAGGCCCTCGACCTCCTGCGGGCCGGGCTCGCCCGCGCCGAGGCGGCCGGCCTGGGCGCCGGTCAGACCCTGCGGCTGGGGGTGTTCGGCCATGCCGGGCACGAACTGCGCCCCCTCGTCGACGCGTTCCGCGCCCGCCATCCCGGGATCGACGTCCGGTTCGGCGAGATCAACGGCAGCGACCCGTTCACCGCCCTGCGTACCGGGGACCACGACGCGCACGTCCTGTGGCTGCCCGTCGCCGAACCGGACCTCACGGTCGGTCCCACCGTGTTCACCGCGGGCCGCGTGCTGGCCGTGCCGGCGGACCATCCGCTCGCCGGTCGCGGCACCGCGTCCCTGGAGGACCTCGCCGACAACCGTGTCGTCGACCTCGGCCCCGACGCCCCCGCGTACTGGGTCGAGTCCATGGTCCCCACCCGCACACCGCTGGGCCGTCGCGTTCCCCGCGGGCCCGCCGCGCGGACCTTCCACGAGATCCTCTCCCTGGTCGCCGCCGGGGACTGCGTCCACCCCCTGGGGGAGGTCGCCGCCCGCTACAACAATCCTCCCGGCGTCGTCTTCCTGCCCCTGCGCGACGCCCCCGTCCTGCGGTGGGCACTGACCTGGCGGTCCACCGCCGACGGCCCGGCCCTCCGCGCGCTGGCCCGGACCGCCGCCGACCTCGGCCCCATCGCCCTGTGACGACGGACGGCACGGCCCGTTATGAATCTACATCGTAAAGGCGGTCGATCGATTTCAGAATCGTTCACAGCAGGCCGAAGGCTCGTCACCCACGGACGAAGACCGCTCCGGGGAACCGCCTCCGGCAGGGCTGCCGGAGGCGGTGAGATCAGGTCACGCGACGGCGGTCCCCTCGAGTTCGACCATCAGGTCGGGGACGGCCAGCCGTGTCACCCCGAGCATCGTGGTGGGCGGTGCCACCCCGGCGGCGCCCAGTCGCGACGCCAGCGCACCGTAGTGCTCGAAGAGCCGGTCGACGTCGGTGGTGTAGACGTTGAGCCGGACGAGGTCGGCGAGGGACATGCCGGCCTCGCCGAGCACGGCCTCCAGGTTGTCGAGGCTCAGTTCGAGCTGCGCGGCCATGTCGCCGGCGTGCCGGGGCCTGCCTTCGCCGCCCATCGCGGTCTGCCCGGCGCAGTACAGGGTCCGGGTGTGCCCGGAGACGACCTCACCCTGGTTGTAGCCCAGCTCCACCGACCAGTTCCACGGGTTGATCGCCGTTCGCTCGGTTGTCATGTCAGCTCCATGTGATTCGTCGACGTCATGTATGTCCGCCGGCTCGTTGGCCGCCGTGTTTTTCGTGGCGTCGGTAAGCCTCTCGGTGAATCACGACATCCTGTGTCGTGTATCGGGGGCATACTTTTCGTGTGCGCGCCGACCGGTTGGTCTCGCTGGTACTGCTGCTGCGGCAGCACGGCCGGCTGTCCGCGACCGCGCTGGCCCGCGAGCTGGAGGTGTCCACCCGCACCGTGCTGCGTGACATCGAGGCGCTGTCCGCGGCCGGTGTCCCGGTCTACGCCGAGCGCGGCCGGCACGGTGGGTTCGCGTTGCTGCCGGGTTTCCGGACCGAGCTGACCGGGCTGAACCGTGACGAGGCCCTTGCCCTGCTGGTCGCCGGATCGCGGCGTGGCGCACAGGCGTTCGGCCTCGGCTCGGCGCTGGCCTCGGCGATGCTGAAGGTGGTCGACGCGCTGCCCGAGAGCTATCGGGACACCGCGGCCGGTGCGGCGGAGCGACTGCTCATCGACCCGGAGACCGACCTTCTCTCGCGCCGGCTGGTGGCCGAGGAGGTGCCCGACGCCGTCGTGGCCGAGGTGCTGCGCGCGGTGTTCGCCGGTCGCAGGCTGCGCATCCACTACGAGGCCGTGGGCCAGAGCCCGAGGTGGCGCACGGTGGACCCGATCGGCCTGGTCACCGTACGTGATCAGGGTTACCTGCTGGCCACGAGGTCCGGTGCGGACCGCACCTACCGGCTGTCCCGCATCCTGGCCGCCGAGGAACTCGCCGAGCCTGCGCAGCGGCCGGACCGGGTCGATCTGGACCGCGCCTGGCAGGAACGCAGCAGGCGGTTCCGGACCGGTGGCGACGATCAGGTCACCGTGCTGGTCCGGATGGACCCGGCGCGGCGGGAGGATCTGGTGGGCACCGCGCTGGCCGTTCTGGCCGAGGAGACCGAGTCGGACGGCCGGCTGCGGCTGGAGGTGACCTTCCAGGATGCGAGGCACGCCGAGTGGGCGCTGTGGCGGCTCACCACGAGCGCGGAGGCCCTGGCCCCGCAGTGGTTGCGTGACTCCCTGCGCGACCGTGCGGCCGCGATCGCCGCCTGCTACGAGGCTCCCCCCGGGAACGGGACCCGGCGTTGAGCGTTTCCGTGCGGCTTTCGGACCATGGGCCGGGTTCCGCCGTCCGGATCACGCCGGGGACCGGCGGTGGGACCGGTGGCCGGACCGGCGTGGCCGGCGCCCCGTATGCGGTCTTGATCGGTTCCGCCGGGGCGACTAGCCTGAGCGCCGGACCGGCGGAAGGCGGGGCGAGATGATCGCGTCACGCGGGAGGAACACCGGTCACGACGAGCCGCCCGACCACGCCGCGATGGAGTTCGGAACCGAGTGACGATGAGCGCGGAAGAGGATTTCGAGCAGGTCGGCGCCGAGCTGGCCGACCTGGGTGTACGGATCTCCGGGATGATGGGGAGCCCCGCCCTCAAGGATCGGGAGGGGAAGGTGTTCGCGAGCCTGCAGCGTGACGGCGCGATGGTGTTCCGGCTGGTCAGGGACACCCCCGAACACGCGGCCGCGCTCCGGCTGGCCGGGGCGTCCCTGTTCGACCCCTCGGGGAAGGGCAGGGAGATGAAGGACTGGGTGGTCGTGCCCCATTCCTCGGCGGGGACGTGGACGGATCTCGCCGAGGCCGCTCTCAGCCGGCCCCGCTAGTCCGGGAAGGTCGCCGCGACGGGCACGGGCGCTGCGGGGGAGGGTGCCGACGTGGAGGCGGGTGGCCCCGGCCCCATGGGCGCAGGTGTCGTCATGGGGGAGGGGGCCCTGTCCTCTCTCACGCCGGGGCGTCGGCGTCGTGGGTGGTGCGGGTGGTGCGGGTGGTTCGGGTGGTGTGCAGGCTCCATGCGATCGACACGGTGATGGTCACCACGATCACGCCCAGCGTCACCGGGATGGGCAGTTTCCCGACGGGGGTCTCGGACAGGATGAGCTTGACGCCGGCGAAGGCCAGCAGCACGGCGAGGCCGTAGTGCAGGTGCACGAAGCGGCGCAGCAGTTCGGCCAGGCAGAAGTACAGGCTGCGCAGGCCCAGGATGGCGAACGCGTTGGCGGTCCAGACGATGAACGTGCTGGTGGTGATGGCCAGGATCGCGGCGACGGAGTCGACGGCGAAGATCAGATCGGTGGCCTCGACGGCGATCAGGACGACGAACAGCAGGGTGGCGACGCGCCTGCCGTCGACACGGGCGAAGAAGGCGTCACCGTGGTAGTTCGCGTCGGTGGGGATGACGCGGCGGACCAGGCGTACCACGGGGTTGCGGTCGGGCGGGGTCTGCTCGCCGTGGCGGAAGGCCATGGTGTAGCCGGTGTAGATGAGGAACGCGCCGAGGAGGTACGCGGTCCAGAAGAAGGTCTCCAGCAGTTCCGCGCCGAGGAAGATGAACGCCAGCCGGAACGCCAGCGCTCCGATCACGCCCCAGAACAGCACCTTGTGCTGCACCGCCGCCGGTACGGCGAAGTGGGAGAAGATCAGCGCGAAGACGAAGACGTTGTCGATCGACAGCGCCTTCTCGATCAGGTATCCGGCGAAGTAGGTGCCGGCCACGTCGCCGCCCTGCCAGGCCCACAGGATCACGCCGAACAGCAGTCCCGCGGCGATCCAGACACCGGACCAGACGGCGCCCTCGCGGAAGCCGATGACGTGGTTGTCGCGGTGCAGGAACAGGTCGATCGCGAGCATCGCGGCGATCGCCAGCATCAGCGTCGCCCAGACCCACCAGGAAACGGACAACGGGAGCCCTTTCGACCGGCCGGGCCTCGCGCGGAGGCCGGCGCTGCTGGTCGAAGGTCTCCCCGGGCCACCGCGGTGGGTGGCTGCGTCGCCGGGATCCGGATCTGCCGGGTCCGTAATGACGGCGGCGCGTCGAACGTCGGGTACTCCCCCTCGAACTACGATTGAGTATTCACGAAGCACTTTTCGTGTGTCAAGAGTGGGGACAGGGGAATCACGATGCTGCTTTCGTGTCTTCGTGTGCGTACATTGGGGGGTGACCTGCCCCCGGCCCGACCGTACGGATGGTGATCAGATGTCTTCGACGGCTCAGGCCGGAGCGGCTCGCGGGACCAAGGAGTGGACGTTCCTGACCAATCACGCCCACGTGCTGCTGGCCATCGCCCGGGAGCCGACCGCCCGGCTGCGTGACGTCGCCGACGCCGTCGGCATCACCGAACGCGCCGCGCAGGCCATCGTCGCCGACCTTGAGGCCGCCGGTTACCTGCGCCGCGAACGCGTCGGGCGGCGCAACGAGTACACCGTCAACCCGGCCGGGCACTTCCGTCATCCCGCCGAGGCCGACCGGCGCATCGGTGACCTGCTCGCCCTGTTCACCGACTCCCGGGTCACCGGATGACGGCCGGACCGGCCGGGAGGGAGCGTCCGCGTCACAGCGGCCGGCGGGGGAGGGGCTCCTCGAATTCACGGACCGGGCGGATTCCGCCGGCCGGTCCGCGCCGGGGGTCTCTCCCGGACCGGGCGGACGGTCCCTGGACGGCCGCCGGAGCCGCCCGTGAGATGCTGCATCGGTGACGACGACCGGCCCCGCCGCCTCCACCCCGGCCCGCCGGCGTGGCCGTCCCGGCCACGACCAGGCGGCGATCCTGCGCACCGCGGTGGAGCTGTTCAACCGCAAGGGGTACGACGCCACGAGCATGGGGGACCTGGCCAAGGAGCTCGGCCTGACGAAACCGGCCATCTACCACCACGTCACGAGCAAGGAGCAGCTGCTCGGCGAGGCCCTGGACGACGCGCTCGACGAGCTGACGGCCGTCGTGGACGAGGCCACGCGGGATCGGGCCGGGACGACCGCCTACGCACGGTTACGCGAGGTGACGCGGCGCAGCGTCGAGGTGCTCGTGGCGCACCAGCCGTCCGTCACGCTCCTGCTGCGGGTACGGGGCAACAGCGAGGTCGAGCTGGCCGCGCTGGAACGGCGTCGCTGGCTGGACGACCGTCTCGCCGAGCTCGTCGCGGCGGCCGTCGCGGAGGGTGCCCTGCGTGGCGACGTCCCCCCGGCGCTGGTGAGCCGGCTGCTGTTCGGCATGGTGAACTCGCTGGTCGAGTGGTACCGCGCGGACGGGATGTTCGATCCGGTGACGATCGCCGAGGTGATCAGCCTCATCGCCTTCGACGGCCTGGCCCGGCACGAGGCCTGAGACCCCGCGCGACCGGCCGCGCCGACCGGACCGGCCGGTTCCGTGCGCTCTCCTGCGCCGCGTGGATCGGCTACGCCGTGCGGTCTCCCGTGCCACGGTCTCACCAGGTGAAGAAGCCCCGGCCGGTCTTGCGCCCGAGGTGCCCGGCGGCGACGAGGTCGCGCAGGATCCGGGGCGGCTCGA
Source organism: Streptosporangium sp. NPDC050855 (assembly GCF_044456585.1). Lineage (NCBI taxonomy): Bacteria > Bacillati > Actinomycetota > Actinomycetes > Streptosporangiales > Streptosporangiaceae > Streptosporangium > Streptosporangium sp. NPDC050855. The sequence continues at coordinate 237,929 of NZ_JBITFY010000011.1, read as the reverse complement.
AACGGGGCCCGAGCTCGCGTGCCAGGTGCTCGGCGATCGCGAGCCGCACGTCGAGCCCCACCACGTCGGTGGTCCGGAGCGGCCCCATCGGATGGCGGTAGCCGAGGACCATCACCGCGTCGATGTCGGCCGCGCTCGCCACCCCCTCCTCCAGCATCCGCATCGCCTCCAGGGCCAGGCAGACCCCGAGACGGCTGCTCGCGAAGCCCGGGGAGTCCGACACGGTGACCGCCGTCTTGCCGAGCGCGGCCACCCAGCCCCGGGCCCGCGCGACCAGCTCGGGCGCGGTACGGGATCCGACGACGATCTCGACGAGGTCGCTCACCGGGACGGGGTTGAAGAAGTGCAGCCCGATGAAGCGATCGGGCGCGGCCAGGCCGGCGGCGAGCCCGTCGATCGACAGGCTGCTGGTGTTCGAGGCGAGCACGGCCTCGGGGGCGTGCTGGCCGGCCGTGGCGAGGACCGCGGCCTTGAGCGCCATGTCCTCGGGGACCGCCTCGACGACGAGCTCGCAACCGGCCAGTTCGGCCGGGTCGGCGGTCGTCCGCAGCCGCGCCATGGCGTCGGCGGGCGAGGTGGCGAGGGTGTTCCTCGCGTGGGACCTGGCCAGGCCGTCGCCCACCCGGGTCCTGGCCGCGTCCGCCGCCTCCCGGTCGTTCTCGACGATGACGACCCGGCTGCCGGAGGCCAGGAAGGCGTGCGCGATCCCGGACCCCATCCGTCCGCCGCCGAGGATCCCGACCGTCTCCGGCCGGTCGTCGTTCATCACGAAGCGCTCCTGTCGTCGGGAGTGGGGAGGACGTCGAAGGGGGCGACTCAGGCGTCGTAGTCGACGGTGACGCTGTCGCCGGTCGGGAACGTCTGGCAGGTGAGGACGAACCCGGCGTCGACCTCGGACCGGTCGAGGGCGTAGTTGCGGCGCATGTCGACCGTGCCCTCGCGGACGACGGCGCGGCAGGTCCCGCAGACGCCGCCCTTGCAGGCGAACGGCAGGTCGGAGCGTGCCGCCTGGGCGCCGTCGAGGATCGTCGTCTCCCGGGAGACGGTCGAGGTGGTGCGCCGGCCGTCGAGCACCGTCGTCAGCTCGCTCGTCGCGCCGGGCGGGATCTCGTTCCCGGCCCGGCGGGGGGACGGCGGCGGGGCGTCGGCGTAGAACAGCTCGACGTGGACGCGATCGGCCGGGACGCCGAGCTCGGTGAGCACCGGCCGCGCCTCCTCGATCATCGCCAGCGGCCCGCACAGCCAGACGTGGTCGAACACCTCGACGGGGACGAGGGTGGTCAGGAGGCGGCGCAGCCGGTCGCCGTCGAGCCGGCCGGAGAACAGCTCGACGTCGCGCGGTTCGCGCGAGAGCGTGTGCACGATCTGGAGCCGGGGACCGTGGCGGTTCTTCAGGTCGCCCAGTTCCTCGGCGAACATGACGGTGGCGCTGGTGCGGTTGCCGTACACGATCGAGACCTGGGCCCGGGGATGGCTGAGCACCGTCGCGGCGACCGACAGCATCGGGGTGATGCCGGAGCCCGCGGCGACGCACAGGTGCCGCTCGCCCGCCCGCGGGTCGGCCCGCCACGAGCCGGTGGGCGGCTGGACCTCGATCCGGGTGCCCGGCGTCACCTCGTGCACGAGCCAGGAGGAGAACAGCCCGCCGGGGATCTCGCGGACGCCGATGCGCGGCGCGGCGCCGGCCGGGGCGCAGATCGAGTAGGAGCGGCGGTGCTCGTGCCCGTCGATGAGGCGCCGCAGGGTGAGCGACTGCCCGGCGTGGAAGGCGTAGGTCTCGCGCAGCTCGTCGGGGACGGCGAAGGTGATCGCGGTGGCGTCCTCGCACAACCGGTCCACCGCCGTGACGGTCAGCGGGTGGAAGGCGGCGGCCCTGGAGCGGGCGGGGCCGGTCGCGAGCGTGGTCATCGTCAGATCTCCTTGACGTGCTCGAACGGTTCGGCGCAGTCGGTGCAGCGGTAGAGGGCCTTGCAGGCGGTGGCGCCGAACTCGGAGGTCGGCCGGGTGGCCGCAGAGCCGCAGCGCGGGCAGGGCGGCGCGGTGCGGGCCGGGCCGAGCGTGAGCGGGACCGGTCCGGCGCGCCGGGGTGCGGGGCCGGGCGCCGACAGCCCGGCGGCCCGCAGCGCGGCGCGGCCGCGTTCGGAGATCCAGTCGCTGGACCAGGGCGGGTCGAGCACGACCCGTACCTCGACGCGGTCGAATCCCGCGTCGCCGAGCCGGTGGACGAGGTCGTCGCGCATGGTCCCCATGGCCGGGCAGCCGGTGTAGGTCGGCGTGATCGAGACGATGACGGCCTGCGCGCCGCTCGCGTCCCGTTCCACCTCGACGCCGCGCAGCACGCCGAGGTCGACGAGGGTGAGCATCGGCATCTCGGGGTCGCGCACCTGACCGGCGACCTCGGCGGCACGCCGCCGGGCCTGCACCGCGTCCGGGTCGCGTGTCCGGCCGGGGGTCTCGGCGGCGCGCCGTCCGGCGTTCACCAGCGCCCGTCCGGGTGTGCGCGGGCGACCACCTGCATCTCGGCGAGCAGCAGGCTCAGGGCCTCGGTGTGCAGGCCGTCGCGGCCCGTCCGCCCTCCGACGCCGGCCAGCGGCGCCCGTTCGGGACGGCCGACGTCACTGAGGGTGAACACCTGGCCGAGGACGGCGTCCACCTCCTCCCGCAGGGACGCGGGGTCCACGCCGACGCCGGCCAGCGCCAGGGAGCGTTCGAGCGGATGCGCGGCGACCAGCTCGGGCTGCAGCGGCCACAGGGCGTCGAGGGCGGAAAGAAGCCTGCGGCGCGACTCCTCCGTGCCCTGCGCCAGGGTGAGGAACCAGCGCCCGGCCCAGTCGCGGTGGTAGGTGACCTCCTTGACCCCCTTGGCCGCCACCGCGGCCAGCACGGTGTCGCGGCTGGCGCGCAGCCGTTCCAGCAGCGCCAGCCGGGCCGTCGAGAACAGCAGCAGGCGGACGACGACGTGCGCGAAGTCACCGTTGGCCACCTCGGCCAGGCGTACGTTGCGGAAGGCACGGTCGTCGCGGAAGAAGGCGAGCGCGTCCTCCGGGGGCACCGGCGAGCCGTCGGGCAGCACGGGCACGACGCGCGGGTCCGCGGCGGCCGCGCGCGCCAGGAGCAGCCGCGCCTGCCCGAGGAGGTCGAGCGCCATGTTCGCCAGCGCGATGTCCTCCTCGAGGTCGGGGGCGCGGCTGCACCACTCCGACAGGCGCTGCGACATGATCAGGGCGTCGTCGCCGAGCATGAGGCAGTACGCGGCCAGCTCGGCGGGGTCCACGCCCTCGGGCGGGGTGGTGTCGACGCCGGCCAGCGGGTCCTCGAAGTCGGTGCCGAAGGCCCACTGGGAGGAGTCGCCGCCGAGCAGGCCGTCGAAGACGCTGCCGTGTTCGTCGTTCATGACCGTTCCGATCGTGTGGTGCTCACATGTGCGGGACGTCGCCGGGGATGTCGTAGAACGTGGGGTGCCGGTAGACCTTGTCGCCGCTGGGCGCGAACAGCGGGTCCTTCTCGTCGGGGCTGGAGGCGGTGATGGTGTCGGAGCGTACGACCCAGATGCTGACGCCCTCGTTGCGGCGCGTGTAGACGTCACGCGCGTGCCGCAGGGCCATCGCGTCGTCCGGGGCGTGCAGTGACCCGACGTGCACGTGGTTGAGGCCGCGCTTGCCGCGGACGAACACCTCGTACAGCGGCCACTCCCGCCGGCCGGCGCTCACCGGGCACCGGCCCGGTCGGTCCGGTCGGCGAAGGCCGACGCCGCCTCGCGCACCCAGGCGCCCTCCTCGTGGGCCGCGCGCCGGTGGGCCATGCGCTGGGTGTTGCACGGGCCGTTCCCGCGGATGACGGCGTCCAGCTCCGCCCAGTCCGGCTCGCCGAAGTCGTGGTGGCCGCGCTCCTCGTTCCAGCGCAGCTCGGGGTCGGGCAGCGTCACGCCGAGCGCCTCGGCCTGCGGCACCGTCATGTCGACGAACCGCTGGCGCAGCTCGTCGTTGGAGTGGCGCTTGACGCCCCAGGCCATCGACCGCGCGCTGTTGGGGGAGCGGTCGTCCGGCGGGCCGAACATCATGAGCGACGGCCACCAGAACCGGTCGACCGACTCCTGGACCATGGCGCGCTGGGCGTCGGTGCCGCGCATCATCGTCATGAGCAGCTCGTATCCCTGCCGCTGGTGGAACGACTCCTCCTTGCAGATGCGGATCATCGCGCGGCCGTACGGGCCGTAGGAGGTGCGGCACAGCGGCACCTGGTTGCAGATGGCGGCGCCGTCGACGAGCCAGCCGATCGTGCCGACGTCGGCGTAGGACAGCGCCGGGTAGTTGAAGATCGAGGAGTACTTCTGCCGGCCGGAGAGCAGCAGCTCGTTCAGCTCGGCGCGGCTGACGCCGAGGGTCTCGCACGCCGAGTACAGGTACAGGCCGTGCCCGGCCTCGTCCTGCACCTTGGCCAGCAGGATGGCCTTACGGCGCAAGGAAGGCGCGCGGCCGATCCAGGCGCCCTCGGGCTGCATGCCGATGATCTCCGAGTGGGCGTGCTGGGCGATCTGGCGGACGAGCGTCCTGCGGTAGTCCTCCGGCATCCAGTCGCGGGGCTCGATGCGGTCGTTGCGGGCGATCGTCGCGTCGAAGGCGGCCTGCAGCCGCTCCTGCAGGTCCGGCTCCGCCGGGGTGGTCGTCATCGTTCCTCCGCGGCCTCGAGTTCATTTACTTATCACTCGGTCAGTAATACCGTTGCACGGGGAGGGGCGTCCGCGCAACAGGTCGCGCCCGCGGAGAGGAGACGGTGTGAGCACGCTGCTGGAGAGCTACGTGGCCGGACGGTGGTTCCGGGCGGCCGACGAGGGGGAGCCCCTGCTCGACGCCTCGACCGGTGAGGAGGTCGCGCGCTTCTCCGGCCGTGGCCTGGACGTCGGCGCGATGATCCGCCACGCCCGGCGGACCGGAGGCCCCGCCCTGCGGTCCCTGACCTTCCACGAGCGGGCCGCTCTGCTCAAAGCGCTGGCAAAGTACCTGTCCGAACGTAAAGAAGAGCTTTACGCGCTGTCGGTGCGCACCGGCGCCACCTCGCGGGACACGGCGGTCGACGTCGACGGCGGCATCGGCACCCTGTTCAGCTACGCGAGCAGGGGCGCGCGCGAGCTGCCCAACGACACCGTCGTCCTCGACGGCGGCCCGGAACGCCTGGGCAGGGGCGGCACCTTCGTCGGCCGGCACCTCTACACCTCCCGGCCGGGCGTCGCGGTGCAGATCAACGCCTTCAACTTCCCCGTCTGGGGCATGCTGGAGAAACTGGCCTCGGCCTTCCTCGCCGGGCTGCCCTCGATCGTCAAGCCCGCAGGCCAGGCCGCCTACCTCGCCGAACGCGCCGTCCGGCAGATCATCGAGTCGCAGATCCTGCCCGAGGGCACGCTGCAGCTCCTCGCCGGCGGCCCGGGCGGGCTGCTCGACGAGCTGACCGTCCAGGACAGCGTCGCCTTCACCGGCTCCGCGCACACCGCGGGCATCCTGCGCAGGCACCCGAACGTCCTGGACGGCGGCGTCGTCCTGGGCGTCGAGGCCGACTCGCTCAACTGCTCGATCCTCGGGCCCGACGTGGGCCCGGACGATCCGGAGTTCGACCTGTTCGTCAAGGGCGTCGTCACCGAGATGACCGTCAAGGCCGGGCAGAAGTGCACCGCCATCCGCCGCGTGCTGGTGCCCGAGCCGATGGCCGGCGCCGTGGTCGAGGCGCTCGCCGCTCGCCTGGCGAAGGTCACCGTCGGCGACCCGCGCAACCCGCAGGTGCGGATGGGCGCGCTGGTGAGCCTCGGCCAGCGCGACGAGGTGCGCAAGGCGGTCGAGGCGCTGCGGGCGAGCGCCGAGGTGGTCTTCGGCGCCCCCGGCGGCACGGCCCCGATCGACGGCGACGCCGAGCGCGGCGCCTTCATGAGCCCGCTCCTGCTGCGCGCGCGGCCCGGTGCCGGCGAGCCGCACGAGGTGGAACCGTTCGGCCCGGTGAGCACCGTGCTCACCTACGACGGCGTCGAGGAGGCGGTCGATCTCGCCGCCCGCGGCAGGGGCAGCCTCGTCGCCTCCGTCGTCACCCACGACCCGCAGGTGGCGCGGGCGATCGTGCTCGGGCTGGCGCCGTGGCACGGCCGGGTCCTCGTCCTGGACAGGGACGACGCCGGGGAGTCCACCGGGCACGGCTCGCCGCTGCCCGTCCTGGTGCACGGCGGTCCCGGCCGGGCCGGTGGCGGGGAGGAGCTCGGCGGGATCCGCGGGGTGCTGCGCCACATGCAGCGCACCGCCGTCCAGGCCTCCCCGGACCTGCTCACCGCGGTCACCGGGCAGTGGACGACGGGGGCGAAGCGCCTGACCTCCGACGTCCACCCGTTCCGCAGGTCGCTGGCCGAGCTGCGGATCGGTGACACGATCGCCTCCGGGACGCGGACGGTGACGCTGGAGGACATCGGCCACTTCGCCGAGTTCACCGGGGACGTCTTCTACGCGCACACCGACGCCGAGGCCGCCGCGCGCAACCCGCTGTTCGGCGGCATCGTCGCTCACGGGTACCTGGTCGTGTCCCTGGCGGCCGGGCTCTTCGTCGATCCCGCGCCCGGCCCGGTCCTGGCCAACTTCGGTGTCGACGCGCTGCGCTTCCTCACCCCGGTCAAGGCCGGTGACACCATCGGCGTGACCCTGACCGTCAAGCAGATCACCCCCCGTGGCGGCGCCGACTACGGCGAGGTCCGCTGGGACGCCGTGGTGACCAACCAGGAGGACCGGACCGTCGCCACCTACGACGTGCTCACCCTGGTGGCCAAGACCTGGCCGTCGGCGTCGGTGCCGGAGACCTGAGACGAGCCGCGCCACCGCCCGGGACCCGCGGCCCTACGCGGTCCTGCGGCGGTAGGCGTTCATCGCGAGGAGGTACGCGACGACGAGGATGCCGGCGCACCAGGCCAGGGCGGTCCAGATGTCGGTGCCGACCGGCTGCTCGGTGTACAGGGCGCGGATGGCGTTGACGATGGAGGTCACCGGCTGGTGCTCGGCGAAGGCGCGCACCGGGCCGGGCATGGTGGCGGTGGGCACGAAGGCCGAGCTGACGAACGGCAGGAAGATGAGCGGGTAGGAGAACGCGCTCGCGCCTTCCATGGTCTTGGCCGACAGGCCGGCGATGACGGCCAGCCAGGTCAGCGCCAGGGTGAACAGGACCAGGATGCCGATGACCGCGAGCCAGGCCGCCACCCCGGCCCCCGAGCGGAAGCCCATGAGCAGGGCGGCGAGCACGACGACCGCGAGCGAGATCAGGTTGGCGGCCAGCGAGGTCAGCACGTGCGCCCACAGCACCGACGACCGCGCGATCGGCATGGACTGGAAGCGCTCGAAGATGCCGCTCTGCATGTCCGTGAAGAGCCGGAACGCGGTGTAGGCGATGCCTGAGGCGACCGTGATGAGCAGGATGCCGGGAAGCAGGTAGTTCACATAGGAGGCCGTTCCCGTCTCGATCGCGCCGCCGAACACGTAGACGAACAGCAGCAGCATCATGATCGGTGTGATCGCGGTCGTGACGATGGTGTCCACGCTGCGCGTGACGTGGCGCAGGGACCGTCCCAGCAGGACGGCGGTGTCGCCGAGGAGATGCGTGCTCACGGGTGTTCCTTACTCGTGCGTGCCGGCGCGGTGGTCGTCGCCGGGGTGGTGTTCGTGCCGCTGCCGCCGTCGCTGCCGCTGCCGCTGCCGCTGCCGCCGTCGCCGTCGCCGACGAGCGAGAGGAAGACCTCCTCCAGGGTCGGCTGCTTCTCGACGTACTCGACCGTGGCGGGCGGCAGCAGCCGCTTGAGCTCGGCCAGGGTGCCGTTCACGATGATCCGGCCCTGGTGCAGGATCGCGATCCGGTCGGCGAGGTGTTCGGCCTCGTCCAGGTACTGGGTGGTGAGCAGCACCGTCGTGCCCTGCTCGGCGAGTTCCCTGACGGCCTGCCACACCTCGATGCGCGCCTGGGGGTCGAGCCCGGTCGTCGGCTCGTCGAGGACGATGACCGGCGGATCGCCGATGAGGCTCATCGCGATGTCGAGGCGGCGGCGCATGCCCCCCGAGTACGTCGCGACCCTGCGCCCGCCGGCCTCGGTCAGCGAGAAACGCCTCAGCAGGTCGTCGGCGATCGTGCCCGGATTCCTCAGGTGCCGCAGCCGGGCGACCAGCACGAGGTTCTCGCGCCCGGTGAGGATCTCGTCGACGGCGGCGAACTGGCCGGTGAGGCTGATGGACTCCCGTACCTTCGCGGCCTGCGTGGCCACGTCGAAGCCGTTGACGCCCGCCGTGCCCGCGTCGGCCCTGAGCAGGGTGGCCAGGATCTTCACGACCGTGGTCTTGCCCGCCCCGTTGGAGCCCAGCAGGGCGAAGATGCCGCCCCGCGTCACGGTGAAGTCCACGCCGCGCAGCACCCGCAGGTCCCCGTACGACTTCTCCAGGCCCCGTACGTGGATCGCCTGGGTGTGCTGTGCCGTCATCGGGCGGTCCTTCCTTCTTCTCCGGTGTCCCCGGCGGTTTTTCCGGTGTCCTCGGTGGCGCGTTCGACGGCGGCGGTCAGCCGTTCCCGCTCCCGGCTGATCCACCGCCCCGTCGGGTAGTTCTGGACGAACGCCTCGACGAACCCCACGGGGTCGTCCCCGACGACGTCGCGGATCGGGGTTCCGCTCGCCGCGCTCTGCTCGAACAGGTCGGCGAGGTCCTCGTACATCGACGCCGCCTCGGAGCCGTCCCCGGGCCCGAACTGCATCAGGTAGCGCTCGATCGCCTCGACCGTCGTGCGGTAGTTCTCGGGAAGCCCCTTGACGCGCGCCCTGTACCGCCACCAGCGCTTCTTGTCCTCCAGCGGCCCGGTGACCACCTCCAGGTACTGCCGGTAGCGGCTCTTCGGCTCGTCCGACTCTGTGTTCATGTCTGCCTGCCTTCTTCGCGGAGCTGTCCGAGCCGTCCGGTGAGGGGGCTCCAGGTCCTCCGGAACCCTTCGAGGTGCTCCCGTCCCCGGGTGCCGAGGGGGCACGCCTTGCGCGGCGGCCCCGTACGGGAGGGGATCTTCTCCACCTACTCGGTGTCGCTGACTACCGGTACAAAGTAACACCGACTACCGGTATGCAGCAACACTGAATAGCTGGGGCCGCGGCGCGCGGACACCGTGATCGACGGGCACCTCATGGCGACCACCATCGCCGACCGCCCTGACACCGGGCCGTCGCGGCGCTGACACGACCGCTGACGCGACACCGTGGCGGGCCCGATCCGGTCCTCTCGGCGGACGGCCCCGTTCACGGTGCCGTCCTCCCGTGGCCGGGATCCACCGGCCGTCGCCGTCAGGCCGTGCGCAGCGCGTCGGTGGGGGACAGGCGGGCCGCCCGCATCGCCGGGTACAGTCCCGCCACGGCGCCCACGACGACCGCGGTGACCAGCGCCGCGCCCACCGCCGCCGGGGGGACCAGCGGCTGCCACCCGCGCTGGAGCGCCAGCGCGTACGTCACCGCGGCCCCGATCACCACCCCGCACACGCCACCGGCCACCGCGAGCATCAGCGACTCCACCAGGAACTGCACCGCGACATGGCCGCGCGCGGCGCCCAGTGCCCGGCGCAGCCCGATCTCCGTACGCCGCTCCAGCACGGCGATCACCATGACGTTCGCGATGCCGATCCCGCCCACCAGCAGCGCGACCGCTCCCAGTCCGACGAACAGCGAGGTCCCCGCGTCCGCGACCTCCAGGCGGGCCGACAGCGCGTCGGACGGCCGGCTGACGTCCACCTCGTTCGGACTCTCCGGGTTCGTCGCCCGCCCCAGCAGCCCGGAGACCTCCGTCGTCCGTGTCACGTCGGCCCGCACGTACACCCGGCTGGGCCGTCCCCCGTACCGGAGACCCTGCGCCGCGATCTCCGGGCCGATCAGTGCCGACAGGTCGATCTCCGGCGCCAGCTCGAGCGGCTCCAGGATGCCGATCACCGTGAACCAGCGGTCCTGGACCCACACCCGCGGGGTGCCGGCGAGATCCCGGATCCCCAGCGTCTGCGCGGTGGCGTGGCCCAGCACCGTGGTGGGGTAGGCGCTCGTGGCCCGGCTGAGGTACGTGCCGTGCGCCACCCTCGCGTTCAAGGTGGGCAGCAGCGAGGGATCGGCGACCCGGACCGAGAGCCCGCCGGTCAGCGTGGCCGGGATCCGGTCCGACCGGAACACCTGGACCCCGGGCAGTTCGGCGGTCGGCGCGGCGGACCGCACACCGTCGGTCCTCCTGATCGTCGCCGCGGCCGTCACCGGCAGCGGCACCTCGCGGCCGTTCGCGGACCGCCCGTCGGTCACCGTCAGCAGGTTCGTTCCCAGCCGGTCGATGCGCGCGAGCAGGTCGGCCTGGCTCGACCGGGTGATGCCCAGGACCGACACCACCGCCGCGATGCCGATGGCCACGCCCAGCGTGGACAGAACGGCACGCATGCGCCGCGTGCGCAGCCCCACGGCGGCCACCGGCAGCAGATCCGCGGCGCGCAGCCGGGACGGCGGCGCGGCGCCCGCGGGCGTCCGGGAGGGCCCGGAGGGCTCGTCCGGCCCGATCACGGACGGCTCCCGGAGTCGCGCACGATCCGGCCGTCGCGCATGTCGATACGCCGGCGCATGGCGTCCGCGACGCCGGGGTCGTGGGTGATGGTCACGATCGTGGTCCCGTCGTCGTTCAGCTCGCGCAGCAGGGCGAGGATCTGCGCGCCGGTGGCGGAGTCCAGGTTGCCGGTGGGCTCGTCGGCCAGCAGCAGGCAGGGACGTCCCACCAGGGCCCGGGCGATGGCCACCCGCTGCCGCTCGCCGCCGGAGAGCCGCCGGGCGAGGTGGTGTGCCCGGTGCGCCATGCCGACACGGGCCAGCGAGACGGCGGCCGCGGCCCGGCGCCGGGCGGCCGGTACGCCCCGGTACAGAAGGCCGGTGGCGACGTTGTCCAGCGCGGTGAGCCGGTCGAGCAGGTGGAACTGCTGGAACACGACACCGAGCCGGTGCGCCCGCAGCCCGGACAGCCGCCGATCGGTCATCGGCTCGATCGCCTGGCCGGTGATGCGGATCGACCCGCTGGTCGGGCGGTCCAGCCCGGAGGCCAGGTTCAGCAGGGTCGTCTTGCCGGAACCGGACGGGCCCATGACGGCCACCAGCTCGCCGCCGTGGACAGTGAGGTCGACGCCGCGCAGCGACTCCACCGGCGGCGTGCCGGGATACACCTTGCGGACGGCGCGCAGGTCGAGGACGGGGGTCATGGCGACGGCACCTCGACCCGGTCGCCGGGCCGCAGGGCGCCGGTCACCTCCACCGTGCCGGCGGAGTCGTCGAACAGTCCCGGCTCCACCCCGGTGAGCCGGCCGTCCGCCAGGCGCACCTGGTATCCGCCGCCGGGGCGGGCGAGCAGCGCGGTGACCGGCACCATCAGCACGTCCTCGCGGGTCGCGGTGGTGATGCCCAGCCGTACCGGAGCCTGGTCGAGCGCCGCGCCGTCCCGCGGCGGCCTGACGCCGATGACGACGGTCACCGTCGCCGGTGCCTCACCGCCCTGCGCGGAGTCGTTCCGCGGCGCGGCCGTGGCGACCCGTCCGATCCGCAGCACGGTTCCCCGCAGCGGTTCCGCACCCGTCATGGAGACGTGGACCCTGTCGCGGGCCCGCACCAGCCGCCGGCGGTCGGCGCCGATCCGCGCGGTGATCACCAGTCGCGTCGACGTCGCCCCCAGCACGGGCGTGTCCGGCCTGACGGTGCTCGCCGGCGTGGCGCGCACCTGCCGGACGCGCAGCCTGCCCGGCAGGAACACCACCTCGCCCATGGCCAGCCGGCCGTCGCGACGCCAGAAGGGCAGCCCCCAGGACGCCTGCCAGCGCCGCACCGCCGCGCTCGTCGCCCAGGTGAAGCGCGCGTCGACGACGATGTCCCGGCCGGGATCCATGCCCAGCGCGACGAGGTTGCGTTCGAGCTGCCGGACGTCGGCACCGTCGGTGGTCGCCGGTCCGAGATCCCGGTAGGCCGGTGTCGTGCCGTACAGCAGGCGCACCGGTCGCGCGTCCACCGAGTACAGGCGTTCGCCGCGTGCGACGACGTCACCCGGGGCGGGCAGCGTGGTCAGCACGCCGGGGGCGCCCTGGTGGACGACGGTGTACGAGCCGTCGAAGGTCAGGATGCCGCCGATCCGGATCCGCTCGGTGACGGTGCCGCGGGTGACGGCCGCCGTCGCGGTCCGCACCTGAGGGGACGTGTCGCCGGGAGCCGGGCGGTGGGCGGTGGCGCGCCAGAGGGTGACGGTCGCGGCGCCGGCGACGACCACCACCATCACCGTGATCGCCGCCCGCCTGGACGGGCCGGAACGGCGGGGGAGATCCGTCTGTGTCACGAGACGCTCCAGCTTCGCTCCCAGTGCTTCCGGCACGCCGCCAGGGCCCGCTGAAGCTCCGGGGTCTTGCCGTCCAGCGGGGTGCCGAGAACCGGGAAACTGCCGTCGGGCCTGGGGTCCGGCCAGTCCGGCACGCCGTTCTCGCGCAGGCACCGCGCGAACGTGCGCAGCCGGGGCACGTCGCGCGCGCCGGATCCCTCCCCGCCCGGCCGCCGGGGGATGCGGTCGACGATGCTCCGGCATGCCGCCATGGCGTCGTCCACCGCGTCGGCCGGCTGGTCCTGGGGCATCACCAGGTCGCCGTCGCGGACGGCCGGGTCGGGGAACTCCGGCACCCCGTTGTCCCGTACGCACTTCGAGAGTTCCCTGCCGAGCGCCTGCAGGTCCGTGTCGCTCGTCCGCCCGCCGGGTTCCCCGCCGCCCGGGCCGCACGCGGCCGGGCCGATCAGGAGCGTGACGGTGGCCACGATCCGAAGGAGTCTTGTCATGGGTCCAGGGTCGCGGCCGGGCGGAGGGACGTCGTCGGAGCATGATCCGGTCTCGGCGTCGCGGCCGTACGACCGCAGGGGGAGACGGTGTACGAGCCGGGTCCGATGCCGGGCGAGGGGCGGCTGCCTACGATGGGCGTATGCCCGGCTCCGCCCGTGTCCTCGGCCACGTCCCGCCCGGCCGGTGGGCGGTGGCGCGCGACGCCGGCCTCGTGCTGCCGCTCGTCCTGCTCTCGGCCGCGTCGGCCGCGTCGGCCGTGTGGCCCGGCACCGGTGAGCCCGTCACGCCGTCGGTGTGGTGGTGGTGGGGTGCCACGCTGCTGCTGGTCGCCGCGGTGCCGGCCCGGCGCCTCTGCCCGCTCGTCGCGGTGGTGCTGGCCGCCGTCGGCGGCGTGGCGCACCAGCTGGATCCGTACGTGCCGTTGCAGCCGATCGACCTCGTCGTGCCCTGGGCCCTGTACGGGCTCGTCGCGAGCCCGCGCGGCCGTCGCGGCGGGCGGGCGGCCTTCGGCGTCCTGCTCGTCGTCACGTACGCGGCGAGCCTGTGGGCGGTGTGGCGGCCACCGGTGCGCGGCGGGTGGCTGGCCTTCCCCGGGATGGCCACCAAGGCCGACCTCGTACGGGGCGCCGCGGCCGGGCCAGGTCTCCCCGACGTGCTGGGCGTGGCCGCCGCCAACGCGATCGGGACGGCGATGGTGCTCGCGCTCGCGTACGCGTGGGGGATCGGGGTGCGCGACCGGCAGGAGCGGCTGGAGGTGCTGGGCAGGCACGCCGAGGACCTGCGGCGGGAGCAGCGGCAGCGCGTCGCGCTGGCGACCGCGGCCGAACGTGCCAGGATCGCGCGCGAGATGCACGACGTCCTCGCGCACAGCCTCGCGGTGATCGTGGCGCAGGCCCAGGCCGCGGTGGCCGTGCAGCAGCGCCACCCCGAGCTGAGTGCCGGGGCGATGCGGGAGGTGGTGACCGTCGGCCGCGCGTCGCTGGCCGAGCTGCGCCAGCTGCTCGGCGTGCTGCGCGGCGACGCCGGGGAGGAGCGTGACCACGCCCCCCGGCCCGGGATCGGCGAGCTGCCGGCCCTGGTCGACCGCGTGCGGACGGCCGGGATCCCGGTGCGGTTCGACATGGCGGGCACCCCTCGGGTGCTGCCGGCGCTGCTGGACATGTCGGTCTACCGCATCGTGCAGGAGGCATTGACCAACACCGTGAAACACGCCGGTCCGGGCGCCGGGGCCGTGGTCCGCGTCCGGTTCGGCGACGACGGCGTGGAGGTGGAGGTCACCGACGACGGAGCCGGTCCGGCCGACGGGACGGACGACGGCGAGGGCAACGGGCTGCGCGGCATCGCCGAGCGGGTCCACCTCCTCGGCGGGCACCTGGAGACCGGGCCGGCCGGCGCGCGCGGGTTCCGCGTCCGGGCGCGGCTGCCCGTCGGCGGCCACCCGACCGGCCCGGTGCAGACAGCGAAGACGCCGCTGGAGACAGGGGAGACGGCGGAGACGGTGGAGACGTCGAAGACGGCGGAGCCGGCGGGAGATCGGGCGTGACCGGCTCCGAGGGGACGGCCCCGGGCGTTCGCGGGCGGACGGGCGCCTTCACGGCGACGGGTGGTCCCGGGGCGTCCGGAGGTTCCGCCGGTTCCGCCGCGGGGAGTGGCCCTGGGACGGACGCGGCCGGTGGGACGTCCCCGCGCGTCGTGCGGGTGGTGCTGGTGGACGACCAGGCGCTGCTGCGCACCGCGTTCCGGCTGATCCTCGACCAGGCGGACGACATCGTCGTGGTCGGCGAGGCGGCGGACGGCGACAGCGGTGTCGCCGTGGTGGAACGCACCGGCCCCGACGTCGTGCTGATGGACGTCCGCATGCCCGGCACGGACGGCATCGAGGCCACCCGGCGCATCCGGGCGCTCGACGGCGGCCGTTCCACCGCGGTCCGGCCGAGGATTCTCATCCTCACCACGTTCGACCTCGACGAGTACGTCTACGAGGCCCTGCACGCCGGTGCCAGCGGTTTCCTGCTCAAGGACGCCCTCGCCGAGGACCTGTTGTCCGCCGTCCGGGCCGTCGCCTCCGGCGAGGCGGTCACCGCTCCCAGCGTGACGCGCCGGCTCATCGCCCACTATCTCGACCGCGCCGAGCCGGAGCCGCGGCCCGCGGCCTCTCCCGTGCCCGACCGGCTCGCCGTGCTCACCCGGCGCGAGCGGGAGGTGCTGACCCTCATCGCGCGGGGCCGCACCAACGGTGAGATCGCGGCGGAGCTGCATCTGTCGGCCGGCACCGTACGGACCCACATCGGCCGCATCTTCGCCAAGCTGCAGCTGCGCGACCGGGTTCAGGCGGTCATCCTCGGCTACGAGTGCGGGCTGGTGCCCCCGGCCGACACCAGGGGAGAGCGGCACCGGTGATCCGGCCGGTACGGCCGTGACACGACCATGACACGGCGCTGACGAGGCGGGGACACGGCCGCCCCACAGTGGACGGAGTCGACCGGCGCCCCTTCCCGGAGGGGGCCGGCTGTCTCGTACCACCGAGGAAGGCTGATCGATCGTGACCGAACGCGTGCGCGTGGCCGTGCTGGCGGGCGGGCCGTCCGCGGAGCATGAGGTGTCGCTCCAGTCGGCGCAGGCCGTGCTCAACGCCCTGCCCAGGGATCTGTACGAGCCCGTCGCCGTCATCATCGACCGGCAGGGCAGGTGGCCGGTGGAACTGCGGCGCGATCTGGCGGACGTGGTCTTCCCCGTGCTGCACGGGCCGTTCGGCGAGGACGGCGTCGTCCAGGGTCACCTGGAGACGCTGGGCATCCCGTACGTGGGCTGCGGCGTCATGGCCTCCGCCGTGGCCATGAACAAGGTCGCGATGCGGCGCGCGTTCCTGGCGGAGGACATCCCGATCACCCCGCACGTGTGGTTCACCGAGTACGAGTGGCGCACCACCACCGACCCCTGGGGGCTGGTGAAGTCGCTCGACTGGCCGATGTACGTCAAACCGGCCGGCATGGGCTCCTCCATCGGCATCTCACGTGTCACCTCCATGGAGGAGCTGCGCGCGGGCGTGGAGCTGGCACTGGGTTACGACCGGATGGTCGTCGTCGAGCAGGGCGTGACCGCGCGCGAGCTCGTCTGCGGCGTGCTCGGCGACCATGACACCCCGGACGCCTCGGTGCCCGGCGAGCTCATCGTGCCCGGCGACTGGCTCGACTACGAGGCCAAGTACCTCAGCCCGGCCGAGATCGCCACCATCCCCGCGGCGCTGCCGGAACGGGTGGCCGAGGACGTGCGCGAGCTGACCCTGCGCGCCTTCCGGGCGGTCGGTGGCTACGGCCTGTCCCGCGTCGACTTCCTCTACGAGCAGGACACGGGGCGCCTGTACGTGCTGGAGATCAACACCATGCCCGGCTTCACCTCCCGTTCCGTCTACGCCAGGGCGTGGGCCGCCAGCGGTGTTCCGTACCCGGACCTGCTGCGCCGCCTCGTCGACCTCGCGTTCGCCAGGAGCGGCTCATGATCCCCATGACGCTGGAGAGGATCGCGCGGGTCGTCGGCGCGCGCCTGCACGACGTGCCCGACCCGCGGGCGCAGGTGACGGCGCCCGCGGCGGCCGACTCCCGCGAGGTGGTGCCCGGCGGCCTGTTCGTCGCGACGGCGGGCGCCCGCGCCGACGGACACGACCACGCGGCCGGTGCCGTCGCGGGCGGCGCCGTGGCCGTGCTGGCGTCGAGGCCCGTCGGCGTGCCCGCCCTGGTGGTCGAGGACGTCCGGCTCGCGATCGGCCTGCTGGCCGGGCACCTGCTGGAGCACATCGGCCCGACCGTGATCGGCCTGACCGGCTCCGTGGGCAAGACCACGACCAAGGACCTGCTGGCCCAGGTGCTCGAACGGCACGCCGCGACGGTCGCCACCGACAGGTCGTTCAACAACGAGCTCGGGCTGCCGCTCACCGTGCTGCGTGCCGACGCCGCCACCCGGTACCTGGTGCTGGAGATGGGCGCGGGCCGCAAGGGCGACCTGACGTACCTGACCGGGATCGCACCGCCCCGGGTCGGGCTGGTCCTCAACGTCGGCACCGCCCACGTGGAGCGCATGGGAACCGGACCGGCCGACGTGGCCGAGGCCAAGGGCGAGCTGGTCGAGGCACTCCCGGCGGACGGGTTCGCGCTGCTCAACGCCGACGACCCGTACGTCATGGGCATGGCCGACCGTACCGGGGCCCGGATCCTGTCGTTCGGCCGGTCGGCGCGGGCGCAGGTGCGGGCCGAGGCCGTGCGCACGACCGGCCGCGCGCGACCCGCGTTCGAGCTGGTGACGCCCTCCGGCCGCGCCCCGGTCGAGCTCGACCTCATCGGCGAGCACCAGGTGGGCAACGCCCTGGCCGCGGCCGCCGTCGCCACCGCGCTCGGCCTGGACGTCACCGAGATCGCCGACGGGCTGACCGCGGCACGGCGCCGCTCCGCCGGCCGCCTGGAGATCGTCGAACGGCCCGACGGCGTCACGGTCGTCGACGACGCCTACAACGCCAGCCCCGAATCCATGCGGGCCGGGCTGCGGGCCGTGAAGGCCCTGGCCGGGACCCGCCGTACCGTCGCCGTGCTCGGCGCGATGGGGCAGCAGGCGGAGGCCTCCCGCGCCCGGCACGCGGAGATCGGCCGGCTCGTCGCCGACCTCGGCTTCGACGTGCTGATCGCGGTCGGAGCGGGGGACCCGCTCGCGACGGCGGAGGCGGCGCGGTCCTCGGACCGGGACGTGGCCGTCCACACCGTCCAGGACGTGGCCGACGCCCTCGCGCTGGCCACCGCGCTTCTCGAACCGGGAGACGTGGTGTTCGTCAAGGCCTCCAGCGAGATCGGGCTCGGCGCCTGCGCCCGCGCGCTGGCCCGCGGCTGACCGCCGGCGCGCCCGTCACCGAAGGACCGGGCGGATCGGGCACGTCCACGCCGGCGCACCGCCCGGCCGCACCCAGGCCGCACCAGGCCGCACCAGGCCGCACCAGGCCGCACCAGGCCGCACCGCACTTCCATGCCGGCGCACCACCCGGCCGTACCAGGCCGCACCGCTGGCGGCACCGTCACCGGCACCATCACCGGCACCGTCACCGGCACACGTCATCGAAACGGGGTTCCATGCGCACCATCGGTCTCATCGGCGGGTTGAGCTGGGAATCGACGGTGGTCTACTACCAGATCATCAACCAGCGGGTACGAGAACGGCTCGGCGGCAGCCACTCCGCCAACAGCCTCATCTGGTCGGTCGACTACACGACCGTCGAGGACCTCATCTTCGCCGGCCGCTGGGACGAGGTGAGCACGCTGCTGGCCGACGCCGGCAGGAAACTGGAGGATCTCGGCGCCGAGGTCCTGCTCGTCTGCAGCAACACCTTCAGCCGGGTGAGCGACGACGTGGCGCGGGCCGCGAACGTGCCCGTGCTGCACATCGCCGACGCCGTGGGCGCGGAGGTCCGCGCCAGGGGGATGCGCAGGGTCGGCCTGCTGGGCACCCGCTTCACCATGGAGCAGTCCTTCTACCGGGACCGGCTGGCGGCCCACGGCTTCGACGTGGTCGTCCCCCGGCGCGAGCAGCGGGAACGGGTCCACCGCGTGATCTTCGACGAGCTGGTGCGCGGGGTGCTCCGGGAGTCCTCCAGGGACGCGTACGCCCGGATCATCGCCGAGCTCGCGGCCGACGGGGCCGAAGGCGTCGTCCTCGGCTGCACGGAGATCGAGCTCCTGATCACCGAGAAGGACACCGCCGTCCCGCTGCTGCCGAGCGCCCGGCTGCACGCGGAGGCGGCGGCCGGCTTCGCGCTGGCCGACTGATGCCCCCGGCCGCCTTCCTCTTCCCGATCATTTCTCATGGCGATCAAGTTGATCGGAAGTAATCGCTTTTCACGATGGAGGACGGCTCCTAACGTGGCCCGCATGACAGTGACCGCCGACGCGTCGGCAGGAGCCCGAAGCCCCCGCCCCCTCACCGGGCAGGCCGGCCTGTTCGACTACGACGCCGAGCTGCGCCTGCACAACGAGCTCTTCCGCGCCGCCGCCCGTGTCGGCCCGCGCGACCGTGTGCTCGACATCGGCTGTGGTACGGGGCAGTCCACCCGCGAGGCCGCCCGCGCCGCCGCCACCGGAAGCGTGGTGGGCGTCGACCTCTCCGCACCGATGCTCGAACGGGCCCGCCGGCTCAGTGACGACGAGGGACTGACCAACATCACGTACCGGCGGGCGGACGCCCAGGTCCACCGCTTCCCACCGGCGCACTTCGACCTGTGCATCAGCAGGTTCGGGGCGATGTTCTTCACCGACCCGATCGCCGCGTACACCAACATCGGCCGGGCCCTGCGCCCCGGGGCGCGCCTCGTGCTGCTGGTCTGGCAGGGGCGCGACCGCAACGAATGGGCCTCCGCGATCCGGCGGAGCCTCACCGCGGCGACGGCCGCACCCGCCCCGCCCACCGGGGGGCCGGGCCCGTTCTCGCTCGCCGATCCGGCCGTCACGCGAGGCGTCCTGACGGCGGCGGGCTTCACGCGGATCGGCTTCACCGACGTGCACGAGCCCGTCTTCTACGGCCCGGACACCGCCACCGCCTTCGACAACGTGCTCCGCCTCAGGGAGTACGGGGACCTGCTCGCCGGCCTCGACACCGCGACGGCCGAGCAGGCGCGCACGCGGCTGCGCGCCACCCTCGCCGCCCACGACACCGGCAACGGTGTGTACTTCGACTCGCGTGCCTGGATCGTCACGGCCCGCCGTCACCGGTCACCGCACCCGGCCTGACCCGGACGGCCCTCACGACGGGCCCGGCGGACGTGCGAGCCGGAACCCGGCGCGGTTCCGACGCGGTCCCGGCACGGGGTCCCGGCGCCGGGAGCCGGTGGGCCCTCACCGGCGCCCTTCCCGGCGTGCCCGGCGCCTCGTGAGCCGCGCGGCCGGTTCGACGAGTCCTCGGGTCGTCTTCCGGAGGGCCTCGCCCGGGTCGTCTCGGCCCGGGTGAACGGGCCGGGGCGTCGCACCCGGGGTCTCACAGGCTGCGGGCGGTGATGTCGCCGTGGGAGGTGGTGGCGTGGATGGTCAGGTCGGCGCCGTTGGTGCCGGTGTTGGTGAGGGCGTTGTGGATGCGGCCGTAGGTGGTGCCGGCGTCGAGGGTGGCGGAGGCCCCGCGGGTGGCGCCGATGTGGATGTCGCCGGAGTCGGTGCGCAGGGTGAGGGTGCCGCGGGTGGCCTCGGTGATGTGCAGGTCGCCCTTGTGGGTGCTGATGTGGGCGGGGCCGTTCAGGCGGCCGACGGTGAGGTCGCCGGACTGCAGGGTGAGGCGGGCGGCGGCGGTCTCGTCGAGTTTGGCCGAGCCGTGGGCGCTGTCGAAGGTGACCTCGCCGAGTCGTCCGACGCCTCGCAGTTCGGCGCTGGCGGCCGTGGCCTTGATGTGGGAGCCGGCGGGCAGCTGGACGGTGACCTCGACGGCTCCGGAGGCGCCGAGGAGCTGGTTCTTGGCCTGCGGTGCGGTGATGTGCAGGACGCCGTCGTTGTAGGTGATCTCGGTCTGCTGGGCCGCCTTGACGTCGCGGTTCTTGGTGGTGTTGGCGGGCCGGACCTCGACGGCGGTGTCGGTGCGGTCGGCGGCGATGAGGTGGATGCGGCCGGCGGGGACGTCCAGGACGGCGGTCACGGGGGTGGGGGTGTCGAACTTCTGCATGGTGTCGTCCTTCGGTTCGTTGTTTCTGATGAGGGAAACACTACGTTGCATTTCTGGATACGGCAACATACGAGTTGCGTATGAGAGGTATAACCGCAGTTCAACAACGTGAAAATGTTGCAATGGGTATGCATCTAATGCAATAGCCGTCATCCTGTTCGTTGCAATAGGGGAAGGATGAACGCTATGGTGGGGACACCACGGACCACGAAGGAGACCGCGATGCCGGGAGGCAGACTCACCCAGCAGGACCGCCAGCAGATCGCGCTGGGACTGGCCGACGGTCTGGCCTACGCGGAGATCGCCAGAGGTCTCGACCGTCCGACCTCGACGATCACGCGTGAGGTGATGCGCAACGGCGGCCCCACCGCCTACCGTGCCGACCTGGCCCACCGCGCCACCGAACACCGCAGCCACCGCCGCAGGCGCACCGCCCCCCGGGACCCGGGCGCGTCCCCGGAAGGCCACGGACGCGACAACGAGGCCGTGCGGGAGTACGAGGAGGTGTTCGCCACCGTCTTCATGCAGTCGGGCCTGCCCAAGATGACGGCCCGGGTGCTGAGCAGCCTCTACGCCACCGACACCGGCAGCCTCACCGCCTCCGAGCTCGCCGGGCGCCTCCAGATCAGCCTGGCGTCCGTCTCCAAGGCGATCACGTTCCTCGAGAGCCAGGGCCTCATCCGCCGGGAACGCGACGAACGCCGCCGCGAGCGCTACATCGTCGACGACGACGTCCTGTACCAGTCGACGATGGCCAGTGCCCGCGCCACCGCCCACCTCGGCGAGGTCGCCCGGCAGGGCGTCGGCATCCTCGGTCCCGGCACCCCGGCCGCCGCCCGCCTGGAGAACATCGCCCGCTTCGTCGACTTCGTCTCCGAGAGCATCGCCCGCGCCGCGGACCAGGCCCGCGAGATCCTCCACGCGAAACCCGGGACGACCCCGGACGGCGCCACCTGAGCAGCGAACCCGCCTGACCGTCGACTCACTCCCATCGTCATGCGGAAGGGTGAGGCGTCCCGGTCCGGGAGATTCAAGCGTCCCGGAATCCGAGGGCTCCGGCCGGCCCCGGCCGGGTCAGGAGGGTGACTCCCGGACGGGGCGGATCTCGATGCCCGCTCCCAAGGGGCAGTGACGTGCGATCTCCTCGGCCTCGTCCAGGTCCGCGCATCCTATGAGGTGGTGACCCGCCGGCTCCTGTCTCAGGGGCACGAACGGCCCGTCGGCCACGACCGGTTTCCGCCCCGACGGGCGGAGCGACCTGGCCTCCTTCGCCGGTTCAAGGGCCTCTCCTGAGAACGCGGTGCCCCGTTCCCGCAGGTACCGGGCGAATGCCTCATGCTCGGCCAGTGCCGCTCCCGTCTCTTCCTGCGAGATCGAGTCCCAGTGGTTCCCGGGATCGAACAGCAGCAGCGCGAACTTCATCGTCGTCCTCTTCGTGTTCGACGAGTGAGAAACATATCCCGTCCGACCGGCCGCTCGTTTCCATCGGAGCCGCCGACGCCGGTGCCCCGCACGAGGAAGCCACTCGACGCGCCAATTCGCCGGTTTATCATCATTCGTCCCATTCGACGGCTTTTACGTGTCTTGGCGGCCTTCCGTCGCCTGTCCCTTTTTCAGAACGCGTCACGCCCCTCGGCGACGACCGGGACGGCGAGCCGGTCGGGTCATTACGCCCCCTGTCAGGCGGTTTCTTTGCTTTGCATGACATGTGATGGTTTCTGTCTGGCTAGCTATGTATTTGATGACCGGACTTTTATTGACAGTCGACATAAGTCCGATCTACCGTCGCGAAACATACGTGACATACGTCCCGTTCCGTGCCGGGACGTGTTGCTCCACCAACCGAAGGGATACCCGCCATGCCCCCCAGGCGGAGATCAACCCACCCTCGCCGGAGGATCGCGCAGCTCTGCGCCGTGATCCTGGCCTTCACCGGAGCGGCCGTGCTCAGCGCGCCCCTGCCCGCGCAGGCGGTCGCGGTGATCGACCCGGCCGACTACCAGCGGGTGGAACTGGCCAAGGGCGCCGCCGAGATGGGCGAGCCCATGACCATGGCCGTGCTGCCCGACCGCTCGGTGCTGCACACGGCGCGTGACGGCAACCTGCGCCGTACCAGCGCGACCGGAGCGACGACCGTCGTCGGCACGCTGCCCGTCTACACCCACGACGAGGAGGGTCTGCAGGGCGTCGCCGCCGACCCCGGGTTCGCCACGAACAGGACGATCTACCTGTACTACGCGCCGAAGCTGAGCACCCCGGCGGGTGACGCCCCGGCCACCGGCACCGACTGGACGGCGTGGAAGGGCGTCAACCGGCTGTCGCGCTTCACCGTCAAGGCCGACTGGACGCTCGATGTCGCGAGCGAGAGAACGGTGCTGGAGGTGGCGGCCGACCGCGGCATGTGCTGCCACGTCGGCGGCGACATGGACTTCGACGCCCAGGGCAACCTCTACCTGTCCACCGGCGACGACACCAACCCCTTCGACTCGGCCGGGTACGCGCCCATCGACGAGCGCACCGCCCGCAACCCCGTCTACGACGCCCAGCGCACCTCCGCCAACACCAACGACCTGCGCGGCAAGATCCTGCGCATCAAGGTGAACCCGGCCACCGGCGCCTACACCGTCCCCTCGGGCAACCTGTTCGCGCCCGGCACGGCGGGCACCCGGCCCGAGATCTACGCGATGGGCTTCCGCAACCCGTTCCGGCTCAGCGTCGACAAGGCCACCGGCGTCGTCTACGTCGGCGACTACGGCCCCGACGCGGGCAGCACCGACGCCGCCCGCGGGCCCAGCGGTCAGGTCGAGTTCAACCGGGTGACCGGGCCGGGCAACTACGGGTGGCCGTACTGCACCGGGACCAACACCCTGGCCGAGACCTACGGCGAGTACACCTTCCCCTCGGGCCCCGCGGGTGCGAAGTACGACTGTGCCGCCGGTGGCCCGGTCAACAACTCCTTCCGCAACACCGGCCTGTCGAAGCTGCCGCCCGCCAAGCCCGCCTGGATCAGGTACGGCGGCGACGCCGGTTCCCCGCCGGAGTTCGGCGGCGGCTCCGAGTCGCCCATGGGCGGGCCCGTCTACCGCTACGACGCCGCGCTGAACTCCACCGTCAAGTTCCCCCGGGAGCTCGACGGCCACTTCTTCGCCGGTGAGTTCGGCCGCAGGTGGATCAAGGCGATCGAGGTGGGCGCCGACGGCTCACGCGGCGCCATCGCGGGCTTCCCGTGGACCGGCACCCAGGTGATGGACCTGGCCTTCGGCCCCGACGGCGCGCTCTACGTGCTCGACTACGGCTCGGGCTACTTCGGCGGCGACGCCAACTCCGCGCTCTACCGCGTCGAGTACATCAAGGGCGTGAACCGCGCACCCGTCGCGGTGGCCAAGGCCGACAGGAGCTCGGGCAGGAGCCCGCTGACCGTCACCTTCTCCTCGGCCGGTTCCGCCGACCCCGACGGGCAGGCCATCACCTACTCCTGGGCCTTCGGCGACGGCACCACCTCCACCGCCGCCAACCCCGTCAAGACGTACACGGCCGACGGTGACTACACCGCCACGCTCACCGTGCGCGACCCCCAGGGCGCCACCGGCACCGCGAGCGTGCCCATCACGGTCGGCAACACCGCGCCCACCGTCGTCATCGAGAGGCCACGCCGGGGCCAGCTGTTCCAGTGGGGCGACACCGTGCCGTTCACCGTCAAGGTGACCGACCCCGAGGACGGCACCGTCGACTGCGCGAAGGTCAAGATGACCTACGTGCTGGGCCACGACACCCACGGCCACCAGATCACCTCCAAGAACGGCTGCTCGGGCGAGCTGACCATCCCGGCCGACGGGGAGCACGACGACGCGGCCAACATCTTCGCGGTCTTCGACGCCGAGTACACCGACCGGGGCGGCCTGACCACCCACACCCAGCACGTCCTGCAGCCCAGGAAGCGCCAGGCCGAGCACTACGCGACCATGTCCGGCGTCTCGCCCATCACCAAGACGGCCGCGCACGGCGGCAGGACCGTGGGCGACGTCCACAACGGCGACTGGATCTCCTTCAAGGGCTACGACCTGGCCGGGACCACGAGGATCGACGCGAGGGTCTCCTCGGCGGGCGCCGGAGGCTCCATCCAGGTCCGCGCGGGCTCGGCGACCGGCACCCTCCTGGGTACGGCGACCGTGGCGCCGACCGGCGGCTGGGAGACCTTCGTGAACGTCTCGGCACCGCTGGCCGGGGCACCGGCCGGGCCGACCGACCTCACGCTGGTCTTCACCGGCGGCGCGGGAGCGCTGTTCGACGTGGACGACTTCACCCTCACCGGAGGGGGCACCACCGGACCGGCCGCAGGGCGGATCACCGGCGCCGACGGCAGGTGCGTCGACGTCGCGGGCGGCCTGAGCACCGACGGCACCAAGGTGCAGCTGTACACCTGCAACGACACCGGTGCGCAGAACTGGGCCAGGGAGGGCTCCACCCTCAGGGCGCTCGGCAAGTGCATGGACGTCGCGGGCGGCGTCGCCACCGACGGCACCAGGGTGCAGATCTACACCTGCAACGGCACGGGCGCGCAGAACTGGGCCAGGGAGGGCTCCACCCTCAGGGCGCTCGGCAAGTGCCTCGACGGCACCGACGCCGCGCAGCTCGTCATCAGGGCCTGCAACGGAAGCGCCGCGCAGAACTGGACGCTGCCCGGCGGGACGGGCCCCGGCCCCGGCCCCGGCCCGGATCCCGGCCCCGGGACGGGCAGCGGGGACGTCCTCGTCTTCTCCCGTACGGTGGGCTTCAGGCACGACTCGATCCCCGCGGGCATCCAGGCCATCAGGGATCTGGGCTTCACCGTCACCGCCACCGAGGACCCGACGGCCTTCACCACGGCCAATCTGGCGAAGTACAAGGCCGTCGTCTTCCTCAGCACCACCGGGGACGTGCTCAACGCCGCCCAGCAGGCCGCCTTCGAGTCCTACATCAGGGCCGGCGGCGGCTACGCCGGCATCCACGCGGCCTCCGACACCGAGTACGACTGGCCCTGGTACGGCAACCTGGTCGGCGCCTGGTTCGCCTCCCACCCCGCGGTCCAGCAGGCCACCGTCAAGGTGCAGGACCGGGCCCACCCGTCCACCGCCCACCTCGGCCCCACCTGGACCCGTACCGACGAGTGGTACGACTACCGCACCAACGCCCGCACCGGAGCCCGCGTGCTGGCGACCCTGGACGAGTCCACCTACTCGGGCGGCGGCATGGGCGCCGACCACCCCATCGCCTGGTGCAAGGCGTTCGACGGAGGACGGTCCTTCTACACCGGCGGCGGGCACACCGCCGCCTCCTTCGCCGAGCCCGCGTTCCGGCAGCACCTGCTGGGCGGGATCGAGTACGCCACCGGCAAGGCCAAGGCCGACTGCCGCGCGGAGAACGGCTACACGCCGATCTACGACGGTTCGGTCACCGGCTGGGAGCAGGCCGGGCCGGGAAGCTTCGCCAACGCCGACGCCACCCTGACCTCGCAGGGCGGCATGGGCCTGTTCTGGTACAGGGCGAAGGAGTACCGCTCCTACTCGCTGAAGCTGGACTGGAGGATGGCCGGGGACGACAACTCCGGCGTCTTCATCGGCTTCCCCGCCTCCACCGACCCCAACTCGGCGGTCGCGAACGGCTATGAGATCCAGATCGACGCCACCGACACCGCCGACAGGACCACCGGTTCGGTCTACGGCTTCAAGTCCGCCGACGTGGCGGCCAGGGACGCCGCGCTCAACCCGCCGGGACGGTGGAACACCTACGAGCTGCTGGTCGAGGGGGAGAGGCTGCAGGTCTTCCTCAACGGCGTGAAGATCAACGACTTCACCAACACCGATCCGGCCCGCTCGCTCCGGCAGGGGCACGTGGGCATCCAGAACCACGGCGCCGGGGACGACGTCTCCTTCCGCAACATCAGGATCAAGGAGCTCGGTTCGGCCGGGGGTGACACGACCGTCCAGGCGGAGAACTGGTCGCAGGCCAGCGGCGTGCAGACCTATCCGCACACCCCCGCGCACGGCGGCACCGTGCTCGGCTACGTCAACCCCGGCGACTGGGCCGCCTACGACGGGGTGAACCTGACCGGCGTCACCGGCTTCCGGGCCAGGGTCGCCTCACCCACCCCGACCGGCGGTTTCCAGATCCGTACCGGCTCGCCCACCGGTCCGCTGCTCGGCAGCGTCACCGTGCCGGCGACCGCCGGGTGGGAGACCTACACCGACGTCTCCACCGCGCTCAGCGGGGTCCCCTCCGGCACCGCCCGGCTCTACCTGGTCTTCACCGGGGCGGACTTCGACGTGGACGACTTCACCCTCGTCCGCGCGCCGTAGGGGAGCGGGGCCGCGCGTCGCGGGAGCCGTGTCTGAAACATGAGGGCCCGTCCGCCGCCCGCAGCGGGTGGCGGACGGACCCTCACCCCGCTCCTGCGACGAGCCCCGGGCGGGCGCGAGGACCGGATCACCCGGATCACCCGGGCCGGGACGGGGTTTCTGGCCAGGCCTCCTGACCGGGCCTCCTTACGCCGCACCGCCCTGACTGAAAAATATGTTCCTGAAACATATATCCGTAATATCCACGCAAAGTACGATTCATTGCACAGGCGGGTCGAGCCTCCCGGCCCGGCCCGCCGCGGAGTCGTCTCCTCCGCCCAGCGACCACGTATGCCCGCCGTGACATCCCCCGGGCCGGACGGCCGGAACGGTGATGTCGACGGCACCGCCCGGCCCCGGCCGGGCGGACGAGAACCGTCATCCCCAGGAGCCGACTCACCACAGGAGGTCAGATGCGCACGGGAGTGTGGCTGGTAGGAGCCCGAGGCTCCGTCGCCGTCACGAGCGTGATCGGAGCGCTCGCGGTACGCGCCGGTCTCGCCCCGCCGACGGGTTGCGTCACGGAACTCCCCGAGTTCCGCGACGCCGGGCTGCCGGGTCTGGGAGACCTGGTCTTCGGCGGGCACGACATCGTCGCGACCCCGCTGGAGAAGAAGGCCGCCGCGCTGGCCGGGGCCGGGATCGTACCGGTCAGGCTGGTGCAGGCGCTGCACGACGAGCTCGCGCGGGTCGAGGAGGACCTCCGGCAGGTGCCGCTCACCGCGAACGCCGGGAACCAGGCCGCGGCCGCGGAGCTGATCGGCGCCGACATCACCGAGTTCCGGCTGCGGCACGGCCTGGAGCGGGTCGTCGTCGTCAACGTCTCGACCACCGAGCCGGCCCCCGCGCCCCACCCGGCCCACGCCGACCTGGAGCTGCTGGAGGCCGGGCTGGCGAGCTCGCGGGACCTGCTGCCGCCCAGCGCCCTGACCGCGTACGCCGCCTTCCGCGCGGGCTGCCCGTACGTGGACTTCACCCCCTCGACGGGCGCCAGGCTGCCCGCCCTGGACCGGCTCGCCGGCCTGCTGGGGCTGCCGTACGCGGGCCACGACGGCAAGACCGGCGAGACGCTCGTCAAGTCGGTGCTCGCCCCGATGTTCGCCCAGCGCAACCTGCGGGTCCGCACCTGGTCGGGGATGAACCTCCTGGGCGGGGGAGACGGCGCCAGCCTCGCCGACCCCGCCGCCAACGCCGCCAAGGCCGCCAGCAAGCAGCGGGTGCTGGGCGAGACGCTCGGCTACACCCCGCAGGGCGAGACCCGCATCGAGTACGTGGAGGACATCGGCGACTTCAAGACCGCCTGGGACCTCGTCACCTTCGAGGGCTTCCTGGGCACGCCCATGCGCATGGAGTTCACCTGGCACGGCTGCGACTCCGCCCTGGCCGCGCCCCTGGTGCTGGACCTGGCCAGGCTCACGGCGGCGGCGCACCGCCACGGCCGCACCGGGCCGCTGGGCGAGCTGGCCTTCTTCTTCAAGGACCCGCTCGGGCAGGTGCCGCACGCGCTGGCCGACCAGTGGGGGACGCTCCGCGCGTTCGCCGCCACCCTCGGCGGACGGGAACCGGCCTGATGACGTCGGTGCGCGACCTCGCGGAACTCGTGCGCGCCCCGGCCGCCCTGTCGGTACCCGGTGACGTCGCCGCCGGGGCCGCCGCGGGGCAGGTGCTCGGCGGACGCACCCTCGGCCTGGCCTGCTCCTCGGTCTGCCTGTACTGGGCGGGAATGGCCGCCAACGACTGGGCCGACCGCCACCTGGACGCGGTGGAACGCCCGGAGCGGCCCATCCCCTCCGGCCGCGTGTCGCCCGGCACCGCGCTCGGGATCGCCGCGGGACTCACCGCCGCCGGTCTGGCGGTGGCCGGGCTCTCCGGCGGTCGCCGGGCCCTGGCGGTCGCCGTCCCGCTCGCCGCCGCCGTCTGGTCCTACGACCTGATGGCCAAGAACACGGCGGCGGGACCGCCCGCGATGGCGCTCTGCCGCGGCCTCGACGTGCTGCTGGGCGCCACCCCGGGGCGGAGCCTCGCCAAGGCGCTGCCCCCGGCCCTCACCGTCGCCGCCCACACCTATCTGCTCACCGCGCTGTCGCGCGCCGAGGTCTCCGGCTCCGGCCGCGGCCTGCCCGCGGCGACCCTCGCCGGCACCGCCGCGCTCGCCGTGGCCACCGCCCTGGGACGGGGCGAGGCCGCGCACGGGCCGCGGGCCGCGCGGGTGGTGCGGGCCGTGCGGGCCGGGCTCACCGGCTGGTACGCCGCCGGGTTCGGCCTGTCCCAGGCCCGGGCGGTCGCCGAGCCGTCGGCCTCCCGGCTGAGGACCGCCGTCGGCACCGGCATCGTCGCGCTGCCCGCCCTGCAGGGCGCGCTCGTCGCCCGCGGCGGCGCCACCCGCGAGGGCCTCGCGGTCGCGGCGGCCGTCCCGCTGGGCCGGGCCCTGGCCAGGAAGGTGTCACCCACGTGAGCCCCGGCGGCACGAGCGCGAGCCCGGACGCGAGCCCGGACGGGGGTCCGGGCGGGGACCCGGGCGGGACCGGCGGGGGGACGAGGTTCGGCTACGGCACCAACGGGTTCGCCAACCACCGGCTGGCCGACGCGCTGCGGGTCATCGCCGACCTCGGCTACCAGGGGGTCGCCCTCACCCTCGACCACGACCACCTGGACCCGTACCGGGAGGGGCTGGCCCGCAGGGTCGCGGCCGTCTCCGACCTGCTGCGCGACCTCGGCCTCGGCGTGGTCGTCGAGACCGGCGCCCGCTACCTGCTGGATCCGTGGCACAAACACGCCCCCACGCTGCTGCACGACGAGCGGGAGGCGCGCCTGGACTTCCTGAGCCGGGCGGTGGCCGTGGGCGCCGACCTGGGAGCCGAGGCGGTGTCGTTCTGGGCGGGCGTCCGCCCGGAGACGGTCGGCGAGGCCACGGCCTGGGCCAGGCTCGTCGACGGCTGCGCCCGCGTCACCGAGAAGGCCGCCGCCGCCGGCGTGCCGCTGGGTTTCGAGCCCGAGCCCGGCATGCTCGTCGAGACGATCGCCGACTGGCGCAGGCTCCACGCCGACCTCGGCGAACCGGCCGGGTTCGGCATCACGCTGGACATCGGCCACTGCCGCTGCCTCGAACCCGACCCGGTCCCCGACTGCGTCAGGGCCGTCGCCCCCCACCTGGTCAACGTGCAGATCGACGACATGCGCCGCGGCGTGCACGAGCACCTGGAGTTCGGCGAGGGGGAGATCGACTTCCCTCCCGTGCTGCGCGCCCTGGCCGGATGCGGCTACCGGGGCCTGGTCGCGGTCGAACTGCCCCGCCACTCGCACGCCGCGCCGCAGGTGGCCGCCCGGTCCCTGGACTTCCTGCGCGCCGCCGAAGGGACGAACGCATGACCCCGCGACCCGCCCCCGGGACGGACGACCTGCTGGCGGCGCTCGGCCAGGAATGGCTGGCCGAGGCCCGGCGCGGCGTCGCCGCCGAGCCCGGGACCCTCGCGCGGCACTTCGCCTCCGCCGGGCGCCGCGCCGGACGGGCGCCGCTGCCGGGCGTGCCCGGCTGGAGGGCCGACGAGGCCGCCAGGGCCGTCCTGCTCGCCGCGCTCCCGCCGGACGCGGCGGCCGGGCAGGTCGCCGACCTGTACCGGTACGGCGACGCCGACGAGAAGCGCGCCGTGCTCAAGGCACTGCCGCTGCTGCCCGTCGGCGCCGAGGCGGTGCCGCTCCTGCACGACGCGATCCGCACCAACGACCCCCGCCTGGTGGCCGCGGCGCTCGGCCCGTACGCCCGTCACCTCGACCAGGCCGCCTGGCGGCAGGCGGTGCTCAAGTGCGTGTTCATGGGCGTGCCGCTGGCCGCCGTGGACCGGCTGGAGGAGCGCGCCGACGCCGAGCTGGCCGGGATGCTGGCCGCGTTCGCCGAGGAACGCGCCGCGGCCGGCCGGCACACCCCCGACGACGCGGCCGCACTGCTCGACCACCTGACCGGCGGGACGCCCGACCCCCCGACCGGTGATCCGGCCGACCCCCCGACCGGTGATCCGGCCGGTGACCCGACCGGCGATCCGGC
The DNA here is from genome assembly GCF_044456585.1 of Streptosporangium sp. NPDC050855. Taxonomy (NCBI): domain Bacteria; kingdom Bacillati; phylum Actinomycetota; class Actinomycetes; order Streptosporangiales; family Streptosporangiaceae; genus Streptosporangium; species Streptosporangium sp. NPDC050855. Next base: position 206,976 of record NZ_JBITFY010000011.1, on the reverse strand, counting down.
CGGTGACCCGACCGGTGACCCGGCCGGCGAGAAGAAGGAGGCCTGATGCGGATCTTCGACCCGCACATCCACATGACGTCGCGCACCACCGACGACTACGCCAGGATGGCCGCCGCCGGGGTGCTCGCCGTCGTGGAACCCGCCTTCTGGCTGGGCCAGCCGCGCACCAACCCCGGTTCGTTCACCGACTACTTCGACTCGCTGATCGGCTGGGAGCCCTACCGCGCCGGCCAGTTCGGCATCCTGCACCACGCCACCATCGCGCTCAACCCCAAGGAGGCCGGGGACCCGCGCTGCCGGCCCGTGCTCGACCTGCTGCCCCGCTACCTGGACAAGGACCGGGTCGTCGCGGTCGGCGAGATCGGCTACGACTCGATGACCCCCGAGGAGGACGACGCCTTCGAGCGCCAGCTCGCGATGGCCGTCGACCACGGGCTGCCCGCGCTCGTGCACACCCCGCACCGCGACAAGGCCGCCGGCACCCGGCGCACCCTCGACGTCGTCGCCGCGTCCGGCATCGACCCCGGACGGGTCGCCGTCGACCACCTCAACGAGGTCACCGCCGGGATCGTGCACGACTCGGGCTGCTGGATGGGCTTCTCCATCTACCCCGAGACCAAGATGTCGCCGCCCCGCATGGTGGAGATCCTGCGCGAGCACGGCCTGGAGCGGGTGCTGGTCAACTCCGCGGCCGACTGGGGCGTGTCCGACCCGCTGCTCACCCTGGAGACCGGCAGGGCGATGCTGGAGGCCGGGTTCGGCGAGGACGACGTCGACCGGGTGCTGTGGCGCAACCCCGTGGAGTTCTACGGCCAGTCCGGGCGCCTGGACCTGTCCGAGGTCGCCGGGGCGGGGGAGCCCACGTTCGAGGGCAGCTCCATCAAGCGCGGAGGGTCGTGATGCGGCTGCGTCACCCCGGCGGGCGGACGCTGCACCTGAGCTACTGCACCAACGTGCACCCGGCCGAGGACCTCGGCGGCATCGTCGGGCAGCTCGACACGTACGCGGTGCCGATCCGCGCCCGCCTCGGCGCCGAGACGCTGGGGCTGGGGCTCTGGCTGGCCGCGCCCGTCGCCGCCGCGCTCGCCGCCGACCCCGCGCTGCTGGCCGGGTTCCGCCGCGAGCTGGACGCGCGGGAGCTGGAGGTCGTGACGCTCAACGGCTTCCCCTACCGCGCCTTCCAGGACCCGGTGGTCAAGCACGCGGTCTACCACCCCGACTGGACGACCCCCGAACGGCTCGCCTACACCCTCGACCTGGCGCGCGTCCTGGCCGCCCTGCTGCCCGACGACGCCGCCAGGGGATCGATCTCCACGCTCCCGCTCGCCTGGCGCACCCCCTGGGACCGGGACATGGCCGGCCTCGCCGGGCGCAGGCTCGACGAGCTCGCCACCGGGCTGGCCGCCGTCGAGTCCGACACCGGCCGCCTGATCCGGGTGGCGTTCGAACCCGAGCCCGGCTGCGTGGTGGAGACCACCGACCAGGCCGTGCGCGCCCTGTCCGGCGCCGACACCGGGCGGCTCGGCGTCTGCCTGGACCTCGCCCACCTGGCGTGCGCCTGGGAGAAGCCCGCCGACGCGCTGCGCCGGTACGCCGAGGCGGGCCTGCCCGTCGTCAAGGTGCAGGTCTCCGCCGCCCTGGAGAGCGACGACCCCGAGGCCCTGCGCGAGTACGCCGAGCCGCGCTTCCTGCACCAGACCCGCAACGCGGCCGGTGACGACGCCGACGACCTCGACGAGGCGTTCGAGCGGGGACTGCCCGGACCCTGGCGGGTCCACTACCACGTACCGCTGCACGTCGCACCGCAGGCGCCGCTCGCCACCACCGTGCCGGTGCTGCGCGAGGCCCTCGCGGAGCTGGTCGGCGGCCCCGAGCCGCTCTGCGACCACTTCGACGTGGAGACCTACACCTGGGGCGTGCTGCCACCGGCGCTGCGCCCGCAGACGCCCGGCCGGCTCGCCGCGGGCATCGCCGACGAGCTGGACTTCGCCCGTGCCGAGATGCGCGACCTGGGAGTGAGAGCATGACATCGTTGCTGGTCCTGGACGTGGTGGGCCTGACCCCGAGGCTGCTGGCGCACATGCCGAGACTGCGCGCCGTCGCCGACGGCGGCTTCCAGGCCGAGCTCGGCACCGTGCTGCCCGCCGTCACCTGCTCGGTCCAGTCGACCTTCCTCACCGGCGTCGAGCCCTCCGGGCACGGCGTCGTCGGCAACGGCTGGTACTTCCGCGAGCTCGGCGAGGTCCTCCTGTGGCGCCAGCACAACGCGCTGGTCGGCGGGGACAAGCTGTGGCACGCCGCCCGCCGCGAGCGGCCCGGTTTCACCGTGGCCAACGTCTGCTGGTGGTACGCCATGGGCGCCGACGTCGACTGGACGGTCACCCCCCGGCCCATCTACCGCGCCGACGGGCGCAAGGACCCCGACTGCTACACCTACCCGCCCGGCCTGCACGAGGAGCTCACCGCCACGCTGGGCCCCTTCCCCCTGTTCACCTACTGGGGCCCGGGGGCGGGCATCGCCTCGTCCACCTGGATCTGCCGCGCCACCGAGCAGATCATGAGGGACCACGACCCCGACCTGACCCTGGCGTACGTGCCGCACCTGGACTACGACCTGCAGCGGTTCGGCCCGTCCGACCCGCGCTCGGCCGCCGCGGCCTCCGAGCTCGACACCGTGCTGGCCCCCCTGCTGGACGCCGCCGCCGCGCGCGGGACCACCGTGGTGGCCCTGTCGGAGTACGGCATCACCGACGTCTCCCGCCCGGTCGACGTCAACCGGCTGCTGCGCACCGAGGGACTGCTGAAGGTCTACACCCAGGACGGCATGGAGTACCTCGACCCCTGGACCTCGCGCGCGTTCGCCGTCGCCGACCACCAGGTGGCCCACGTCTACGTCGCCGACCCGGCCGACGTCCCGGCCGTCGCCAAGCTCTGCGCCGGCCTGCCCGGGGTCGCCGAGGTGCTCGACGAGGAGGGCAAGGCCGGAAGCGGCCTCGCGCACCCCCGCGCCGGAGAGCTGGTCCTCGTCTCCGAGCCCGACGCCTGGTTCACCTACTACTACTGGCTCGACGACACCCGCGCCCCCGACTTCGCCAACCTGGTCGAGATCCACCGCAAGCCCGGCTACGACCCCGCCGAGCTGTTCTTCGACCCCGCGGCCCCCGGAGCCGCCAAGCGCCGCGCCGCCCTGGCGCTGCTGCGCAAGAAGACCGGCATGCGCTACACGATGAACGTCGTCGGCCTCGACGCGGGCGCCCGCGCCGTGCGGGGCTCGCACGGCCGCCTGCCCGACGGCCCCCTCGACGGGCCGGTGCTGCTCTGCTCCGACCCGTCCGCGGCCAGGGATCGGATCGCCGCCACCGAGGTCAAGGACCTGCTGCTCGGGTTGTCCCTGCGCTGACCGGGCCCGTGCCCCACCCCGGCCGGCCGGGGTGGGGCCGGTCGCCGGGGGCATCCGCGGCGGTCAGGAGGGGGAGGTGTCGCCGCCGGTCGTGACGGCCCTGCGGACGCAGTCGCGGAGCAGGGCGCGGCGCCGGTCGTGCACGTCCTCGGGTTCCCGGTCGTCGGCCGCGTACACGTTGCTGACCGGGGACCAGGCCGGGCAGGAGAACTTCTGCCACTCCTTCCCGACCCTGACCTACGGCGGCACCGACCGTGAGGACGGGTCGACCACCCTGGGCGGCTACTCCCGCGAGTACGTCGTGCGCGAGGCGTTCGCCTACCCGCTACCCTCCGGCCTCGACCCGGCCGCGGCCGCCCCGCTGCTGTGCGCCGGCGTCACCGTGTGGGAACCCCTGCGCTCCCTCGGCGTGGGTCCCGGCAGCCGCGTCGCCGTGGCCGGGCCCGGCGGTCTGGGCCGACAACGGCATCGCCACCGACGTCGAGGTGTTCCCCTCCTCGCAGGTGCACACGACACTCGACCGCCTCGGGCGCAACGACGTCCGCTACCGCTTCGTGCTTGACATGTCCGACCTGGACTGAGACGGAAGAGATCGCCGAGGCGCCCGGCAGCAGGCGGTCCGGCCGCCCCGGGAGGGAGCCCACGTGCGTGCTCCCGAGCCGTCCGTACCCCGGCCCCGTTGTGTAAGGTCGGCGCCAGGACCGACCCGGGGAGACGTCAGGCGATGTACGAGTCAACGGAGCAGTGGCGAGCGGTCGACGACTACTTCGTCGCCACGCTGGTCGGCGAGGACGCCGCTCTGGCACAGGCGCGGCGGTCCAGCCGTGACGCCGGTCTGCCCGACCACGAGGTGGCACCCAACCAGGGCGCCCTGCTGTCGCTGCTGGCCCGCATGTGCCGGGCACGCCGCGTCCTGGAGATCGGTACCCTGGGCGGTTACTCGACCATCTGGCTCGCTCGTGCCGCCGAGCACGTGACCACGCTGGAGGCCGACGCCGAGTACGCGCGGCTCGCCCGGCGCAACCTCGAACACGCCGGCGTCGCCGATCGGGTGGACGTGATCGTCGGCGCGGCGGCGGACGGCCTCGACGAGCTCATCGCCCGCCGGGCCGAACCGTACGACCTGGTGTTCATCGACGCCGACAAGCCGAACAACCCGCGCTACCTCGAGGCCTCGTTGCGCCTGACCCGTTCCGGCAGCGTGATCGTCGCGGACAACGTCGTCCGCGACGGAGCGGTCACCGATCCCGGCAGCACCGACGAGCGTGTCCGGGGGGTGCGCCGCTTCCTCGAACAGGTCGCCGCCGACCCGCGGCTGGACGCCACGGCCCTGCAGACCGTCGGGTCGAAGGGGTGGGACGGCTTCGCCCTGGCACTGGTCCGGTAGCCCGGCCCGGTGCCGTCCCGGCCCGGGCCGGGAGTCGTGCGGCCGCGTACGGCGAGCGCCCGTCAGACGCCCATCGCCTCCAGGCGGCGGGAAGGGCGGTGACGGCGCCAGGCGACGACCAGGAAGGCGGCCGGGACGACGACGGGCAGGGCGCAGACGGCCCAGCTCAGCGCCGGCGGCGGGCCGGGCTGGTCGAGGACCGTGATGTCGTCCAGGGTGCCCGTTCCCCGTCCCCGGGGGCCGTCGACGGTGAAGGTGAGGCTCCACGTCCCGGCCGTGGGCAGTGACTGGATGTCCAGGCCCCACACGTCCCGTTTGCGGGGATGGCGAGAGAGCGGAGCCGCCCCGCGCATCGTCCCTTCCATGCCGGGACCGGTCATGGCGAGGGTGCCGGACTTGCCGGCCAGTCCCCCCTCGGGGGCGAAGGTGAAGTCCAGCGACCGCATGGCGCGCAGCGGCCACGTGGAGAACCCCACGGTCAGCCGGTACGGGCCGGCCTGCACCCGCTCGGTGTGCACGACCTCGACCGGCGCGTACACCTGCTCGGGCTCCGCCCGCGCGTGCGCCAGGGCGGACGGGGCCCAGATCACGGCTCCCAGGACGCACACGGCGACGAGCAGGGCGCGGACGCGGCGCCTCGGCGCGGAACGCGCGGAGCGGACCGGCCGGGGCCGCGGATACGTGCGGACGTTCACGGGTCAGCGGCCTTCCTGGTCGGCGGCGGGGGCGTTGAGACGCAGCAGTACGGCGAAGCGGGCCGCGAGGTAACCGGCCAGGGCACCGCACACCAGCCCGAGGAGCACCGCGGCCGGCACCGCGGCCGGCACCGCGGTCGCCGACGTGGTGGCCCGGCCCATCGGCCCTCCACCGGCCCCGGGGCGGAGCATCGACGCCTGGACGAGCATGGACAGGCTCACCACCACGCCGCCGGCGGCGCCGGCCAGCTGCGGCAGCCGACGGGCCGACCAGCCCCGCCCGCGCCCCAGCCGGAGCAACCCCTCGATCACCAGGGCCGCGGCGAGCATGAACATCGGGATGCCGGCCGGGAGCTGGGGCGCCATGTCCGGGAGGTTGTCCCGCAGCGGCAGGCCGACGTGGTCCGCGTAGACCCTCGTGGCCCACGGCGAGAACGACCAGAGGAACAGCTGCAGGACGCCGAGGACGACCGCGATGGACAGGGCCACGCGCGGGCGACGCAGGGTGATCGCTCCCAGGAGCACGAAGCAGACGGCGAAGAAGACGGTGCCCGCGAGGCCGGGGTCGACGGGAAGGGGCAGCCTCCGGAAGGCGGACGTGATGATCGGGGTGAACGTCATCAGCACGGCGATGCCGGCGACGAGGCCGATCCGCCCCCAGAGCCGTGCTCGGGCGGCGGAGAAGACGATGACGCCGCCGACCATGGTCAGGCTGATGGAGACGAACAGGGCGACGTGCGGTGGGGAGTCCAGTACGGCGTCGAAACCGTACAGGGAGTGCCACCACAGGTCGAACAGGCCGTAGAGCAGGAACGACGCGGCGCCCGTCCCGGCGACGAGGTATCCCAGGGGCGCGGTGAACGTGCCGCCGAGAACCCGGACCGGGCCGCCGCCCGCGGCCGGGTCGGCGGGGCGCCCGGCCCGCTGGGCGAAGGTGGCGCGCAGCACCATCACCAGGCCGGCGATGCCGGCGACGGCGCTGCCGGAGTACAGGATCAGGTGGGGCAGGGTGAAGAAGGTGTCCGGGCCGACCTCGATGTGCCACTGCACGTCCCAGCCGAGGCCGGCCGTCGACAACAGCGTTCCGGCCAGCACGGTGTACGCGCCGGCCACATCGGCCACGCCGGCCACGCCGGCCACGCCGGCCGTACCGGACGGTGGCCGGCCGGACGGGGAGGGCCCGCCCGGACCGGCCGGCACGGACACGGGAACAGGATCCATCGGACATGCCTCTCTCGCGAAGGGGTGGGTCAGGGGGAGACCGTGAGCGGGAAGACGAGCCGCTCACGAGGGCCGTCGCCGTCCACGGTGACCAGGAACTCCCACCGGCCGGGCATCATCAGCGGAAGGCCGTCCACGTGGTGGACGTCGCCGGAGACGCGTACGGCGGGAAGTCCGGGTACCGCGTGGCCCGCCGTGGGCAGCACCGCGGAGACCGTGACGGCCGGTGGCGGCCGCACGGCCGCGTCGCGCGGTTCGAGCCGGACGTCGACCGCGGTGACCCCGGTGACGGAGCGGAGACCGTCAGGGTCACCACGTGCCGGGCCGTGCCGCCCGTGAGGGTCACCGCGCCCCGCGGGGCGGAGCCGGACGCGGGCCGCGTCCCGCCCGGCCACGGCTCCCGCAGGGCGTGAACCGACAGCGCGGTGAGCAGGATCGCCGCCACGATCGTCGCGGCCACCAGGATCCGCAGGCCGGAGAGGCTCACGGGGCCTGCTCCGCACCGGCGACGTGGAGCAGGTAGGGGACGGTCAGGATCGTGTCGTCACGCTGGGCCTGGATCCACACCCGGTAGTGGCCGGCGGCCGGGAAGGTGTGGACGAAGGTGATGTCGGGGCCGTAGGCGGCGACGGTCTCGTCGGCGACGCCGTCGGCGGAGGCCGGGCCGCTCATCAGGTGCTTCTGCGGGGAGGAGACGGAGGACGGTCCCGGCGGCGCGTGCGCCCCCGCGTGTGCCCCCGCGTGCGGTGTCCCCGGCGTCCCGCTCGCGTCGCGGGCACCGGCCGGCAGCGCGCCCATGGAGTGGGAATGGGCCCACAGCTGGGCCTTCTGCGTCTGTTCCCCCACCGTCCCCACCGCCGCCGCCGAGGGGGAGAGCGGGCCGACGACCACCAGGTGGCCGAGCATGCCGAGCCAGGGCTGCAGGGTCGCCGTGTCCCCCACGCGGGCGGTCAGGACGGTGGCCTCGCCCGCCACCGGCGGCGACACGGTCAGCCGCACCTCGACCCCGGCCACGGTCCGCACGCCGGTCCCCGCCCGCACCGGGGCGTCACCGGCCGTGGCCGGTGCGCCGGCGCCGGGACCGGGCACCGCGTCGATGCCGGTGGCGGAGCGCAGCTGCTGGACGCCGCCGCCACGGCGGGCGAACTCGGCGGAGACCGCGTAGTGGCCCGCCTCGGACAGCGACAGGGAGACCTCGAACACGCCCGGCCCGGTCCGTACGGGATGCAGGTGCCACAACCGTCCCGAGGGGCCGATGACCAGCAGGTGCATCAGCGCCCCGTCGTGGACGACGACGTCGTCCGCGGGCAGGCCGGTGGCGGCGTCCGACAGGGTCAGCCGCAGCTCGGCGACCTCGCCGGCTCGGTCCGTGGAGGACGACAGCAGCAGCGTGGCGGGCGGGCGCGAGTGGTCGCCGGCCGGCCGCCCGGCTGCGGCGGCGTAGGGATCGTCGACGCCGTCGATGGTGGCGTCCACCTGGCCGCCCTGGGACGGCGGCGGCGGCAGCCGAGGCGACAGGAGCGCGCCGGTGACCGCCACGGTCAGGCAGGCCACGAGCCCGCAGGCCGGCACCAGGGTCCACCGGCCGCGGCGCGCGCGTACGGCGACCAGGACGGTGACCAGGATGAGGGCTCCGGCGCCGGAGAAGCCCAGGTAGGCGGCGGTCTCCGCCGGAGAGGTGGCCTGCTTCGGGACGACGAAGGGGATCGTCGCGACCCTGTGCCCGTCGCCGAGCGACAGCTCCCACGGACCGGCCCGGGTGACGTCCAGCACGGCGGAGTGGGTCCGCGGCCGGTCGCCCAGGGTCACCACGGCGGTGTCCGCGACCGTGCCCGAGGCCGAGGCGGCGGAGGCGGACGCGGAGACCCCGGTGGGCGTCACCGCGAGGTCCAGGGTGCCTGCGGGCGTGCCCGTATGCGTGATCACGTCCACGTGGAGGGGGCCGGGCACCCCGGTGACCCGTCGCAGGACGACGGTCAGCTCCCGGTCCCCGAGCGTCTGGGCGACGTGCACGTCGCCGCCGTCGCCCGGGTCGGCCCCGGCCGGGGGGCTCGTGGCGACCGTCAGGGCGCAGGCGCTCAGCAGAACGGCGAGCGCGGCACGCAGACGCGGACGTGAGGCGGTGTCGTCCATGTCATCCATGTCGTCCATGGACACGGCAGAGGATCCGGCCGGTCGTCGTTCGCGCTGGTTCGCTGCGGTTCATGCCTCCAGCCAAGACGGCGCGGTGTTGCCGGCGCGTATGCGGTTTTCGATATGCCGGCGATACGGTCCGGCCGGTAACGTCGGGAGCATGCGGGTGCTGATCGTCGAGGACGAGCCCTATCTGGCGGAGGCCGTCCGCGACGGCCTGCGCCTGGAGGCGATCGCCGCCGACATCGCCGGTGACGGTGACAGCGCCCTGGAGCTGCTGAGCGTCAACGCCTACGACATCGCCGTCCTCGACCGCGACATCCCCGGCCCCTCCGGCGACGAGGTCGCCGCGCGCATCGTCGCCTCCGGCAGCGGCATGCCGATCCTCATGCTCACCGCCGCCGACCTGCTCGACGACAAGGCCTCCGGGTTCGAGCTCGGCGCCGACGACTACCTGACCAAGCCGTTCGCGCTGCGAGAGCTCGTGCTCCGTCTCAGAGCGCTCGACCGCAGGCGCGCCCACCACAGACCACCCGTACGGGAGATCGCGGGCCTGCGGCTGGACCCGTTCCGCCGCGAGGTCCACCGCGACGGCCGCTACGTCGCGCTCACCAGGAAACAGTTCGCCGTGCTCGAGGTCCTCGTCGCCGCCGAGGGCGGTGTCGTCAGCGCCGAGGAACTCCTGGCGCGGGCATGGGACGAGAACGCCGACCCGTTCACCAACGCCGTGCGCATCACGGTCTCGGCACTGCGCAAACGGCTCGGCGAACCCGGCATCATCGCCACCGTGGCCGGTGTCGGCTACCGCATCGACACGGCACCCGGCACCGGGCGGGAGGCGGGGGAGCGTGGATAGGGCGCCCGGGCCGAGCGTCCGCCTCAGGCTCACCCTCAGCTACGCCGGGTTCCTCATGCTCGCGGGCACCCTGCCGCTCGCCACCGCGCTGGTCTACGTCCTGCAGGGCCTGCCCGGCCGCGCGATCCACGCCAACGGCAGCTTCCTGATCGACCGCCCCCTCCTGCTGGGCTCGTTCGCCTCGGTCGCGGCCGTCGTGCTGGCGTTCCTGCTGGTGTGCGGTCTCGCGGGAGGGTGGATCCTCGCCGGCCGCATGCTCGCGCCCCTGACCCGCATCACCGAGGCCACCCGCGTGGCCACGAGCGGATCGCTCTCCCACCGGATCCGCCTGGAAGGCCGGAGGGACGAGTTCCGCGAGCTCGCCGACGCCTTCGACGCCATGCTCGCACGGCTCGAGGCGCACCTCGCCGAACAACGGAGGTTCGCGGCCAACGCCTCCCACGAACTGCGCACCCCGCTGGCGATCACACAGGCCCTTCTCGACGTGGCGCGCGACGATCCGGCGCGGGACCACGGCGAACTCGTCGGCCGCCTTCACGCCGTCAACGCCCGGGCGATCGACCTCACCGAGGCACTGCTCCTGCTCAGCCGCGCCGAGCAGGGGTCCTTCACCCCGGAGCCCGTCGACCTGTCCCTCCTCGCGGAGGAGGCCACCGAGACGCTGCTCCCGCTCGCCGGGAGACGCGGCGTCACCCTCCACGTCTCCGGTGACACCGCCCCGGCCGCCGGGTCGCGGGCGCTGCTGCTGCAGATGACGACGAACCTGGTGCACAACGCCGTCGTGCACAACCTGGCCGGACAGGGCACCGCGTGGGTCACGACCGGCGTCCGTCCCGGGGCCGTGGTGCTCACCGTCGAGAACACCGGCGAGAGACTCGCCCCGCGGTCGGTCGCGACGTTCACCGAACCGTTCCAGCGCGGCACCGGACGGGTCCGCGACGACCACGCGGGCGTCGGCCTCGGCCTGGCGATCGTCAGGAGCGTCGCGCACGTGCACGACGGAACCCTCACCGTCGTCCCGCGCCCCGCGGGCGGGCTCCGCGTCGTCGTCCGGCTGCCCGCCCCACCGGCACCTACGGCGGGATGACCGGGCCGGAGCCGAACGTCCTGTCCGCCGGCGGCTCCGGCTTCGCCTTCCGGGCGCTTCGCTGCATGGGGACGTGAGGGGGTCAGGCGGCCGGCGCGAGGACGACGACCTTGCCGGACACGGCGCCGGCCGCGGCTTCCGCGTGGAAGGCCGGGAGGTCCTCGAGCCGGACGCGGCGGCTGACGTCGATGTGAAGCTCGCCCCGGTCGACCGCCGCCACGAGGCCGGCGAGCTGCTCCGCGTCGCTGCGGACGTAGAGGTTGAGCCCGCGTACCTGGCGTGCCTCGTCGCTCGGGGCCTGCATCCACACCGTGGTGTTGACCACCGTCCCGCCGGACCGTACGAGGGCGACCTGGTCGGCGAGCTGTGAGGGCTCGATCGGTGCGAGGTTGAGCAGGAGGTCGACCGGCAGGGTCACCGCGTCCGTCACGTCGGTCGCGGTGTGGTCGAGGATCTCGTCGGCGCCCGCGGCCCGGACCCGGTCCGCGCTGCGCGGGCTGGCCGTGGCGATGACGTACGCGCCGGCGTTCTTCGCCAGCTGTACCGCGTAGGCGCCGACGGCGCCTCCGGCGCCGGTGACGAGGACGCGTTGCCCGGTGGTGAGCCGGCCGAGCTCGAACAGTGCCTGCCATGCGGTCAGGCCCACCAGCGGCAGGGCGGCCGCGTCGGCGAGCGGCACGTTCGAGGGCGCGGCCGCCAGGATCCCGGCGGGTGCGACGACGTACTCGGCGGCCGCGCCGTCGCCGATCATCGGGAGGAATCCGACGACCGGGTCGCCGACGGCCACCGTGTCGACGCCGTCACCGAGGGCGTCGACCGTTCCGGCGACGTCGATGCCGGGTGTGTGGGGAAGCGTCACCGGGAAGGGGCCCTGGAGGCCGCCGCCGCGGATGCCGGCGTCGACCGGGTTGAACGACGTGGCCGCGACCCGGATGCGAACCTCGCCGGTGCCGGGGACGGGGAGCGGCACGTCCTCGTAGCGCAGGACGCCGGCATCGCCGTACTCGTGGAATCGCACTGCCTTCATGGCGGGCTTCTTTCTTCGACGGAGCAGTTATGCTTCGGATTCGAAGCACTTTGGTGAGATGAAGCTAGCACTGCTTCGAACTCGAAGCAAACGCGGGTACGACGGGACCGGAAGGCGTCCCCCTCACTTCGACCCCCGGACTCGGTGTGTAACGCGCGTTGATCCAGGTCGGCGGCCTGTGCGGGGTGGGATCATCCGGGCGGGCCCGAGGGCGGCGGTGCGGCCGTCCGAGTCCGCGTCGACGGGCATGGGCCCAGCATAGGGGAATAACGGAGGATTTCCTCCGGTTAAGCTGTCATCTTCTCGGATTGGACGACCCATGACTGATCTTCAGCAGCCCGTCGCCGTGATCGGTGCGACCGGACAGCAGGGCGGCGGCGTGGTGGACGCCCTGCTCGCGCAGGAGCAGGCGGTCCGAGCCCTGGTCCGCGACGCCGAGGGCACGCGCGCACGTGCCCTGCGAGCCCGCGGCTTCGCGACATCGGCGCCGCCGCGCGGCTGCTGATCGCCCCCGATGCGATCGACGGTGAGGCGGTCGAACTCGCCGGCGACGAGCTCACCATGGATCAGGTGGCCGAGCGGGTCGCGTCCGGGCTCGGCCGGCCGGCGCGGTACGAAGGGCTGCCGATCGACGTGCTCGGTGACGACGAGGACATGCGGGCGATGTTCCGGTGGTTCGCCACCGTCCCCGCCTACCGGGCCGACTTCGACCTCACGCGCCATCTCGTCCCCGACGTGCGCGACGTCGCGGCATGGGTGTCCGGCCAGGGGCCCGCGCGCCGGAGCTGACGCGCCGGGCTAGACGCGATCGGGCGCGATGCCGCGCAGGAACACCGCGCGCAGCTCGGCGGCGGCCTCGGCCCAGCCGGGCACGTTCGACATCGGCTGGGCGAGCATCGCCCCGAAGCGCACCACGGTGCCCGCGGTCACGTCCGTGCGGACCGAGCCGTCCCGATGGCCGCGCTCGAGGATGGCGCCCATGGTCTGCTGCATGCGCGCGCGCAGCTCGGCGGACTCGGTGCCCTCGGTCATGGGCGCTCCGTGGAGCGGGAGCACCAGTTCGTCGCGATGGGCGAAGGTCCGATGGAGGAACCGGCTGATCGAGTCGTGGCCGGTGCCGCCGGAGCTCAGCGCGTCCTCGGCCTCGGCCAGGATCAGGCGGTAGGCGCGGACCGCCATCGCCTCCAGCAGCGCCTCCCGGTTCGGGTAGCGGCGGTAGAGCGTCCCGATCCCGACTCCCGCCTCGGCCGCGATCTGCTCCAGCGGGACGAACCTGCCCTCGGCCAGCCCCGCACGCACGGCCGCGGCGATCAGCCGCTCGGCGTTCTCCGCCGCGTCCTTCCGAAGCCTGCGCGTCCCCGAGGAGGTCATGGACAACGCATCCTACGCGAGCGGAAGTGCCTGGTGCACGGCGGATCCGACGATCAAGGAGGCGCCGGACGGGGGATCGAGCCCGGCCCGGTCGGCCTCCTCGTGGCGCAGGTCGACGGTGAGGCCGGCCCGGTAGTCCTCCAGCATGGCCCGTACCGCGTCGGGATTCCCGGTGGCCGCGCGGAACTCGTCGTGTGCGTCGCGAACGTCACGGTGATGCGGGACAGGTGCTCGCTCAGGGGCGGGCAGTCGATGGACGCCGCCCGGGAGACCGCGCCGGGCCGGTCTACGGCGTGCGGCGCAGGTGGGCGGCGGCCAGGATGAGATACGCGCTGGCCGTCCAGGTGTAGGCGCGGTCGCGCAGGCCCGTCCCGATGCGGGCGTCGAAGTTCTCCGCGAATCCCGACTTCTCGCACAGGGCGCGGAACCGGGCGCTGATCTCGTCGGCGAGGACGGTCTGACCGGCCCGGCGCAGGCCGTCCTCGATCAGGACCGTCGAGGGGGCCCAGATCGGGCCTCGCCAGTAGCCGTCGTCCCGGTAGTGCGGTGAGGCCGGCAGTTCGGTGGCGAGCCCGTACTCGGTCAGATGGGTCGTGATCCTGGCGGCCAGGACCGTTCGGACGTGCCGGGGCAGCTCCTCGCCCAGCACGATCGGCATCAGGTCGAGCAGGCTGCTGCTGGTCCAGGTCTCCTGCGAACTCGCGCTCCGGGTGACGAAGCGGTCGCCGCGCCACAGCCGGTCGAGCATGGCCCCGCCCATCCGGTCGGCCGCCCGCGACCAGCGGACCGCCTCACCGGGCAGGGAGAGGTCGCCCGCCAGGCGGGCGAGCGTGCGCATCTGGAGGATCAGGAACGACGCCAGGTCGGCCGTCTCGACGACGCGTTCGGGCGCGAACGTGGTCGCGTTGTCCCATCCGCTGTCGTTGCCGTGCTGGTAGTGGGCCAGTTCGTGGCCGGGCACGCGCCGGGCGGTGAGCCAGAAGGTGGTCCACCGTTCGAGCAGGCGGTAGACGCCGGCTCGTTCCGGTGCCGGCAGCGGCGGGAGGTGGCGCAGGACCCAGCCGTGGATGGGGGGCTTGACGAAGTTGTACAGGACCTCCGAGTGGGTGATCGAGTCGGGCAGCGCGCCGGTGGCCTCCTGGTGGTCGAAGGGCAGGTGGAACTGGTCCCAGGCCAGCGCGGGCAGGCCCTCGGCGAGGGCGATGGCGTTGAAGCAGTGGTCCCAGCTCCACACCTTGTCCATCCAGTGCTTGGACATCAGCACCGCGGTGCGGGTGACGAACCCCGCCGGGCGTACGGTGGCCGACCACAGCACGTAGGCGGCGAGTTCGGCGGCGGGGGTGCGGTCGTCGCGCCAGGGGGCCACGGCGCCGAGGTAGTCCTCGTAGTCGCGCCGGGCCGCGCCGGCCACCTGCTCGAAGTCGCGCCCGCCGGTGTACGGGGCGCGGGCGGTCTCGAACTCCTCGATGGCGATCTCCCACACGTCCCGGTCCCCGGTGACCACGACGCCCCGCTCGACGGTGCCGAGTTCCTGCGCGCCCAGGTGTTCGGTGATCCGCCCGGCCAGGAGCGTGACGCGGTAGCGGCGCCCGGTCTGGTAGACGGTGAAGACCGCGGACCCGTCCCGGGGGTCGCGGAAGAAGTAGGGGCCGCTGAACGGCGTCAGGACCGGGTCGGCGGCCAGCAGCCGCAGGTCGACCCCGTGCCCGCGCACCCGCACGGTGTCGGTGTCCTCGTAGGCGAGGTCGATCCGCCCCGGGGCGCAGTCCCAGGTGAGCCGGTGCGGGGTGGCGGTGACGATGCCGTCGGCGCTGGGGACCAGCCGCAGGACGGGGTGCATGCCGGTCTGGTGGGAGACCAGGTGGACGTCCCGGGCGTAGGTGTTCTCGCCGACGACCGGCGAGAAGCCGAACCAGGAGCCGCGGAAGCTGAACGGGATCTCCCGCAGGGAGAACACCGGGCCGGTGACGGCGGCGGTCATGAAGGGATGGTCCTTTCGTGCGGTGGAGCCCGGTCAGTTCTTGACGGCGCCCGCGGTCACGCCGGCGGTGACGTAGCGCTGTGCGACGACGAGGAGTGCGACCGCGGGTATCGACGCGACGACGGCGGTGGCCATGATCGCGTTCCACTGCTGGTTGTTGTTGCCGATGTAGCGGTAGATGCCCAGGGTGATCGGCTGGTGGTCTCCTCCGCTGTCCAGCGTGCCGGCGAAGACGAAGTCCGACCACGCCCACAGGAACGCGAACAGCGACACCGTGATGATCGCGTTGCGGCTGACCGGCAGGACGATCGACCAGAAGGTGCGCGCGGCTCCGGCGCCGTCGACCCGGGCGGCCTGGAGGAGTTCGTGCGGGATGCCGGACATGAACGTGGTGAGGACGAGGACGGCGAAGGGGACCGCGAGGGTGGAGTCGGCCACGATCAGCCCGGGGAGCGTGTCGAGCACGCCGAGGTTGAGGTACATGGCGTAGAAGCCCATCGCCATGACGATCCCGGGGATCATCTGGGCGATCAGCAGCGCGAAGCTCAGCGCGCCACCGCCGCGCGGGCGCAGCTTGGCCAGCGAGTACGCCGCCGGGGCCGCGACCGCCAGGGTCAGCAGCACCGTCCCCAGCCCGACGACCAGGCTGACGCCCAGGTAGGGAAGCTGCTGGTCGAGGACCGCGCGGTAGCCGTCCAGGGTGGCGTCCACGGGGAACCACGACGGCGGGCTCCTGCGCATGTCGCGGTCCCGGGTGAGCGACACGTTGATCATCCAGTAGACCGGGAACAGCATCACGCCGGTCAGCGCGAGCCCGGTCGCGGTCTTCCACCAGCGGCGCGGGGATCTCATGAGGGGTCCTGCCTTCGCTGGAGGCGGATGTAGAGCAACCCGAAGACCAGCGCCGTCGCGATCAGGATGTTGCCGACCGCGGCTCCCGGGCCGAAGGCCGGCACCTGGTTCCCGAAACCCAGCCGGTAGGACCAGGTGGACAGGGTCGTGGAGGAGCCGCTCGGCCCGCCCTTGGTCATGATCCAGATGATGTCGAACACCTTCAGCGTGTAGACCAGCCCGAGCAGCAGAGTGATCGCCGAGACCGGCCGCAGCAGGGGGAGGGTCACGTTCCAGAACCGCTGCGGGCCCGACGCGCCGTCCAGGGCGGCGGCCTCGTGGACGGAGGGGCTGATCGACTGGAGCCCGGAGTAGAGGATCACCAGGTTGAACGGGACACCGATCCAGATGTTGGCGGCGATCACCGACCACAGCGACCAGTCCGGTGAGGTCAGCCAGTTGACCGGGCCGGCACCGAACGCGCCGAGCACCGCGTTGACCACGCCGGAGTCGCTGTTGAGCATCCAGGCCCAGGTCGAGGACGACACGATCAGCGGGAGCAGCCACGGCACCAGGAACAGGGCGCGCAACGTGGCCGACAACGGGAAGTGCGTGACGAAGAACAGGGCCAGGGCGAGACCGACGGTGAACTGGAAGGCCAGTGACACCACGGTGAACACCACGGTCTGCCACAGCGCGGGCCCGAACGTGGCGTCCCCGATCACTTCGAGGTAGTTGGCGAACCCGGTGAAGGGCGCGTCACCCCGGACGAACGAGCGCACCGTGTAGTCGCGCAGGCTCAGCTCCACGTTGCGGAACAGGGGATAGGCGTAGAACAGCAGCAGGTAGGCGACGATCGGTACCAGGAAGGCCCGTGCCGCCCACCGGTCCGGCCTCCGCGGGGCCGCTCTCCGGCGGCCCGGCCCGTCCGGTGCGGGACCGGCGCCGGCAGGGGCCGGGGTGGGGGCCTGCGCGATTCGGCTCATGGCGCGGGCCTTACCGGATCGCGGCCGCCGCCGCGGCCTGCGCGTCGGCCATCGCCCGCTCGGGGGTCTTGGCCCCGCTCAGCGCCGCCTGCACCGCGCCCCACAGCGGTTCGGAGATCTTCGGATACCTAGTGCCGAGGTCGTCGCCGGTACGGCCCTTGGCCGCCTTGACGGCCTTGACCCACACCGCGAGCTCGGGGTTCTCGCTGCTCTGCCGGGTCTGGACCTGCTCGGTGGGGGCGATGTACGACAGCGCCGTCGCCGTGGCGAAGGAGTTGTCGGTGCCGGTCAGGCACGTCACCAGCTTCTGCGAGGTGGCGTAGCGCGCCGTGTCCTGCTGGACGGGGACGCTGACGAACTCACCGCCCGTGGGCGCCGCCGCGGTCCCGCCGTCCTTGGCCGGCACCGGGATGACGCCGTACGCGAAGCCGGTCTCCTTGGCGCCGGCCAGTTGCCAGGTGCCGTTCTCGGCGAAGGCGTACTCGCCGGTGGCGAACTCCTGCCAGCTGGTGGTCTGCGTGTTGTTGATGACCGAGTTCGGGGCGAGCCCCTTCTTCAGCCAGCCGGTCCACAGCGCCACCGCCGACACGCCCTGCGGCGAGTCGAGTTCGGTGAGCTGCGCGCCCGAGCCCCAGAACCAGGGCAGGAACTGGAAGCTGCCCTCTTCGGTGCCGATGGCGGAGAACGTGATGCCCTTCCTGCCCGCCGCCTTGACCTTCTCCAGGGCCGCGGTCAGCGAGGCCCAGTCCGTGACGGAGGCGATGTCCACCCCCGCCCTGTCGAGCACCGCCTTGTTGTAGTACAGCGCCAGGGTGTTGGCGCCGATCGGGACGCCGTAGGTGTCGCCGCCGCTCTGCCCGGCCGCGAGGAGGTTGGGCGAGATCGCCGAGATGTCGATCTTGTTCTCCGCGGTGGTGGTGAGCACGCCGGCCTCGGCGAGCGTCGACACCACCGGGTTGTCGACGACGAGCACGTCGGGGGCGGTGCCCTGCTGCGCGGCGAGCAGCGCCTTGTTGGTCAGGTCGGTGGTGTCGTAGCCCGTGCGTTCGATCGTCACACCGGCCTGGGTGCCGCAGGTGTCCAGCAGCCTCACCCAGTCGGAGGTCCCGTCGTACTGCGGATAGGGGTCCCAGACGGTGTACGTCCCGCCGCCCGCCCGGCCGGGGTCTCCCGTGGCGCCGGAGGTGGGGGAGGTGGTCGAACAGCCGGCCAGGCAGCCGGCGGCCAGAAGGGCCAGACCCGCGCCGAGGGTGCGCCTGCTCGATCCCGCTGATTTCGATGCTGACATGGCTCCGGCCGTCCTTTCGGGGGCGGGGGATGGGGGCGTTCGTCGTTCGCGCCGTGCCGGCCTTCGTCGGCCGGTGTCACGCGCCTGTTTCCGCTAGGTGCCGGATCCGTTTATCGAATCGGTTCGACTGAACCTAAGGCGATGTCGCTGGCGCGTCAATGGGTCATCCGGGATCTCCTCGCCCGCGGGGTCGTTCTTCAGGCCGGATCCTGATGCTCCGGGCGAACCGGTTCCCTCTACCATGGGAGAGCGTCGTAGCCACGTCCGCTGAGGAGTGCCGGTGAACATCGGAGAGATCGCCAGGCGGTCGGGTGTGTCCCGCAGCACGGTGTCGTACGCGTTGAGCGGCAAACGGCCGGTGGCGGAGGCGACCCGGCGGCGGATCCAGACGGTCATCGACGAGCTCGGCTACCGCCCCAACGCCGCGGCCAGAGCGCTCAAGGAGGGCAGGACACGCACCATCGGGCTGGTCATCCCCCCGGCCAGCCAGCGCCTCACCGACGTCCAGCTGGGCTTCGTGGCCAGCGTGGTCGACGCCGCCGCACGCGCCGACCTCGACGTGCTGCTCTCGCCCTCCGGGGGGGAGCACGACCGCTCGTTCGAGCGCGTGGTCACCGGAGCCCGCGTCGACGGGGTCGTCCTCATGGAGATCCGGCTGGAGGACGACCGGGTCACCCGCCTGACGGAGGTCGGGCTGCCGTTCGTCGGCATCGGCCACACCAGCCGGCCCGACGAGATGACCTGGGTGGACATCGACTACGAGACGCTGATAGCCCGCTGTGCAGGCCATCTGGCGGACCTGGGCCATCGTCACATCGCCCTGGTCAACCGCTCGGCCGAGCTGGTCGCCGCCGGGTACGGCCCCGGTCACCGGGCGCAGCTCGGCTTCAGCCGCGCCGTCGCCGAGCGCGGCCTGGAGGGCGTGCAGGTCTGCTGCGCCGACGACGCCCAGGCGGGACGGGCCTGCGTCGAGAAGCTCCTGGTCACCCACCCCGAGCTGACCGCCATCGCCACCATCAACGAGGCCGCCCTGCCCGGCATGCACCGCGCGCTGGCGCACGCCCGTCTCGCGGTGCCCGGCGACTTCTCGCTCACCGGGGTCGCCGCCCGGCACTGGGCGGAGAACCTGCACCCACCGCTCACCGCGGCCGACATCCTGGCCGACGAGCTGGGCGCGCAGGCCGTCGACCTGCTCATCCAGCGCATCGCCGACCCCGGCCTGCCGCACCGCCAGCTGCTCACCGCCCCGCCGATCTCGCTGCGCGAGTCGACGGGGCCGGCGCGTCCCCGCGTCGGCCCCGCCTGACCCCGAGCACTGCGCCGTCCCCGCGTACGTCGGGTCAGCTCCTGGTCCATCTCTGGCTGCTCGTGCCGGTGCAGGACCACAGTTGTGCCTTGGTGCCGTTGGCGGTCCCGAAGTTGCTCGCCTCCAGGCACAGGCCGGACTGCACCCCGGTGATCGTGCCGTCGGCGTTGACGTTCCACTGCTGGTTGGCGCCGCCGTTGCAGTCCCAGATGATCACCCGGGTGCCGTTGGCGGTGCCCTGGCCGTAGGCGTCCAGGCACTTGCCGCCGTACACCTGCAGCTGCTTGGCCGGGGTCAGGGTCCACTGCTGGTTGGTGGCGCCTCCGCAGTCCCACAGCTGGAGCTGGGTGCCGTTGGCGGTGGTCGCGCCGGGCACGTCCAGGCACCGGCCGGCGTTGACGTTGCGCAGCACCGACGTCGGCCCGCCGCCGGGGTCGGAGGAGGGGGGCAGCAGCGTGATGGTGTAGGAGTCGTCGACGGCGGTGTGCGGCAGGTTGACCGTCGTGCCGTTGCCGGACAGGGTCACCACGGAGTTCTGGACGGTGACCGGAGCCGTGACGGCGCCGCCGCCGTTGTAGGGGATGCGCTCGGCGACGACCCGCACCCGGTTGTTCTCCACGATGCCGCTCGTGGCGTCCAGGCGCCGCAGGCCGACGGCGATGTTGCCGGTCGTGGAGCCGCCGCCGACCAGGATCTTGGCCGTCCCGGCGGCCTTGGTGGCGAACGCGTCGTACGAGGCGCTGGGGGTGACGGACACGATCTGCCCGGTCTGCGAGCCGTAGAAGCGGTAGGCCCACCATTCGCCCTTCGGCTGGTACCGGCCCGCGGAGTCGCGCACGAGCAGGTTGCCGAGGTCGTTGTGCAGGTTGCCCCCTCCCGCCCAGTTGGCGCGCAGGCCGTCGGCGCCGGCCCGCTCCAGGCGGGCGATGTACCAGGCCCCGTCGGCGGGGTTCTGCTCGTCGGGCGCCCCGTACTCGTTGATCTGGTAGGGCCGCGGGTGCGCGATGCCGCGGGAGTTCAGCGTGGTGTCGGCCGCCGCCACGTTGGCCACCGGGTCGCCCGGCAGCGAATGCCAGCTGATGATGTCGGGCACCACGTTGTTGGCCTTGACGTAGTCCAGGTACTGGTTCCAGAAGGCGTGGCCGGTGGACGGCACGCACGCGCAGCTCGGTCCGACGATGAGATGCGCCGGGAACGCGGCCCGGATTCGCTGGTAGGTGCGCCGCCACAGTTCGAGGTACTGGGACTGGGGACGGTTCCAGAACAGCGTGATGTTGGGCTCGTTCCACAGGTCCCACTGCACCGGGACGCCGGTGGCCCGCACGTCGCCGATCAGGCGGGTGAGGAAGGCGTCGTAGTCCGTCCAGTTGCCGTTGTCGCCGGGGAAGCGCGAGATCGGGTGGCCGTCGGCGCCCCACAGGTCGTGGACGAGCAGGATGAACTCCCCGCCCAGTGACCGGGTGCGCAGCAGCTGGGCGCGGGTGGCGTTCCACCGGCGGTCGTACTTGCCCGACACCCAGCCCCCCGGGCCGTCGAGCTGTGCCCCACCGGCCCGCATGTACCGGAACTTCACGTCGGTGAAGAACCGGTCGGGCGGGCCCGACGCGTTCTCGGTCATGCCGTAGATCCAGCCGGAGGCCCGGTAGGTGGGAGTGCCGCCACCGGCGGAGAAGTCGACGGCGATGGACTGGTCGGCGGCCTGGGCCGGGGTCGCGGACGTCACGACGGGGCCCGCGACGAGGGCGCCGACGGCGAGAAAGGCGGCGATCGCGCGGCGGCCCCCGTGCCGCCTGCCGGACGTGACGTCCGCACCCGGCTCCTCGGGCGCGCGGGGGCGGGGCGGACGGGCCGGGGGTGGTGTCGTGGGACGTCGCGGCCGGATCCGGCGGACGATGTCGGCGATGTTCATCGTGGACTCTCCTCACTCATGGGTGCTGCGTGCACGGTGAGTGGAACGGCTTCGTGGGGGTGCTGGTGGCGCGAACGGCGTGAAAACCAGGATGTCCGACGTCGGGTCGAATCGATTCGACCGCAGCCTAGAACTCGCTGTCAGTGATGTCAATGATGTGTGTCAGTGAGGTGAATGTATGGTTTCGAGCGCTCCTCGTACCCGTCCCGTGCCCGGCGCGGCGGGGCCACACCGGGCGTCACCTCCCGTGAGCGTGGGACATCGGCCGCGGAACGGCCGCCGGCCTCCTCTCGCGCCGGCCCCGTCGCGTGAAGCGGGCGAACGGCAGGGTCCCCGGGAGGCGTCGGCCCCGGTGACGGGTCCCGGCCCGGACCCACGACGGACGTGTACCGGAAATCCGGACTTTCGCGGCGTGTCGGACGGCGTGTTCCGGTGACGGGCGGCACATACTGATCGAACACGTATTCGATGCGGGATGTGCTCCCCGGGCCCGCCGTCACACCGGGAGGACTCATGCCGGGGAACGGGTTCGTGCATCTCCACGTCGCGTCCGGGTTCTCCGCCCGCTACGGGGCCTCCCACCCGCAGGACCTGGTACGCGCCGCGGCGGATCTCGGCATGGAGGCGCTCGCGCTGACCGACCGGGACACGGTGACCGGCGCCGTCCGCCACGCGAAGGCGTGCATGAGGGCCGGGGTGCGCCCGATCTTCGGCGTGGACCTCGCCGTCGCCGCGCAGATCCCCGCGCCCGCGACGGCACGCCGGGCCCGTACACCGGTCCGCGGTGGCGCCCGGGTGACGGAACCGCCGTTGCGGATCACCCTGCTGGCCCGCTCCGCCGCCGGGTGGGGGCGGCTGTGCCGCCTGGTCTCCGCCGCGCACGCGAGCCCGGCCGGCGGCTTCCCCCTCGCCTCCTGGGACGCTCTGCGCGAGCACGTGGGCCGGGACCTGTCGGTGCTGCTCGCCCGGCCTCGGAGCCCGTGCGCGCGCTCACGGCGGGACGGCCCGACATCGCCGAGAGGCTCCTGGCGCCGTGGCGGGAGGTCGCCGGCGAGGGCCTGTGGCTGGAGGTGGTCACGTACGGGCTGCCGGGTCTGGGAGCGGGCTCGTTGCGACTGGCGGCGCACACGCTCACGCTCGGCGACCGGCTCGGCATACCGGTCGTGGCGACGAACGCGGTCCGCTACGAGCGGCGCGAACAGCACCGGCTCGCCGACGTGCTGGACGCCGCCCGGCTGCTGCGGCCCATCCCGTTCCGGGCGGGCCGGCTGGATCCGGGGGAGCGGTACCTGAAGTCCGGCGCCGAGATGGCCGAGGTCGCCGAGCGGGTGGCCGCGTGCGCGAGCGCCGCCGCAGGCCGGGGACGCCGGCTGATCGAGGAGACGGCGCGGGCCGCCCGGCAGTGCGCCGTGGACCCGGTACGCGATCTCGGCCTCGGACGCCCGCACCTTCCCGAGCCTTACGTCGTGGGCGCCGGCACCGGCGCGGGGGACGGGATGCGGCTGCTGCGGCAGCGGTGCGCGGCGGGCATGACCGCCCGCGGCCTCGACGGCAACCCGCGGGCCGTGAAGCGGCTGGAGTACGAGCTGGGCGTCATCGCCACGCTGCGCCACGAGGCGTACTTCCTGGCGGTCGCGCAGGTGGTGGCCGACACGCGAGCCCTCGGCGTGCGGGTCGCGGCCCGCGGCTCAGGGGCCGGATCCATGGTCAACCACGCGCTGTTCGTCGCGACCGCCAACCCGCTCGAGCACGGGCTGTTGTTCGAGAGGTTCCTGTCCGAGCGGCGCACCACGCTGCCGGACATCGACCTCGACGTGGAGTCCGCGCGCCGCCTGGACGTCTACGACAAGATCTTCGAGCGGTTCGGGCCCGAGCGGGTGGCGGTCACCGGGACGGTCGAGACCTACCGGGCCCGCCACGCCCTGCGCGATGCCGGCCTGGCCCTCGGGATCGGCCCCCGGACGATCGACCGGATCGCCGCGTCGTTCCCCCGCATCCGCGCCGGTGACATCCGCGCCTGCCTCGCCGAGCTGCCCGAGCTGCGCCACCTCGCCGCCGAGGCGGCCCGGTTCGGGCCGCTGTGGAGGCTCGCGGAGGGCCTGGACGCGCTGCCGCGCGGGTTCGCCATGCACCCGTGCGGGGTGATCCTCTCCAGCGCCGGCCTGCTGGACCGGCTGGCGGTGCAGCCCGCCCCGGGCGGCGCGTACCCGACCGTCCAGGCCGACAAGCACGACGTCGAGGACCTGGGCCTGCTGAAGCTGGACGTCCTGGGGGTGCGGATGCAGTCGGCCATGGCGCACGCCGTCGCCGAGATCCGCCGTACCACCGGCCGGCACATCGACCTGGACGACCCCGGCCACGTCGACCTCGGCGACGAGGCGACCTTCGAGCTGATCCGCCGAGGATCGGTGCTGGGCTGCTTCCAGCTCGAGAGCCCGGGGCAGCGGGATCTGATCGCCCGGCTGCAGCCGCGGACCATGCGGGACGTCATCGCCGACATCTCGCTGTTCCGGCCGGGCCCGGTCGCCGGTGGGATGCCCGCCCGGTTCATCGCCGCACGCCACGGTCATGAGCCGCCGCACTGCCCCCACCCCGACCTGAAGCCGATCGTGGACGACACCTACGGGGTGGTCATCTGGCACGAGCAGATCATCGCGATCCTGGCCGTGATGACCGGCTGCGACCGCGCGGCCGCCGACGTCGCCCGCCGTGCCCTCGCCGACCCCGGGCGTCTCGCCAGGGTCGAGACCTGGTTCCGCACCCGCGCGGCCGAGCGCGGCTACGGCCGGGCCGTCACCGAGGAGGTCTGGGCGATCGTCCGTGAGTTCGGCTCCTACGGCTTCTGCCGGGCGCACGCGGTCGCGTTCGCGGTGCCCGCGGTGCAGTCGGCCTGGCTCAAGGCCCACCACCCGGCGGCCTTCTACGCGGGCCTGTTCGAGCACGACCCCGGGATGTGGGCGCCTCGCGTCCTGGTCCACGACGCCCGGCGCCACGGCGTCCCGATTCTGCCGGTCGACGTCAACGCCTCCCTCCCGTTCCACGGCGTGGAGAGGACGGGCGACGGCTGGGGCGTACGGCTGGCCCTGTCCATGGTGCGCGGCATCACCGCTCCCGAGAGCGCCCGCATCGCCGGAGGGCGGCCCTTCGTCTCGCTGCGGGACCTGTGGCTGCGGGCCCGCCCGTCCCTGCCGCTGGCCCGGCGCCTCATCCGGATCGGCGCCCTCGACGCCCTGCGCGGCGAGGCGAGCAGACGCGACCTGCTGCTCCAGGCCGCCGAACTGCACCGCCACCGCCGCCACGGTACCGGCACGAGCACCGGCACGAGCACCGACGGTCAGTTGCCGCTCGGCGACGAGCTCGACGGTGCCCGGGCGAGCGGGCTGGCGGAGATGACCGCCCGCGAGAGCCTGGGCGCCGAACTGGACGTGTTGTCCGCCGACGTCAGCCGTCATCTGCTCACCCACCATCACCGCCTGCTCGCCGAGCTCGGCGCCACCGACGCCCGGCACCTGCAGGCGATGCACGCCGGACGGCCGGTGCTCGTCGCCGGCGTGCGCGCCGCCACCCAGACCCCGCCCGTCCCGTCGGGAAAACGCGTGATCTTCGTGACGCTGGAGGACGACTCGGGCATGGTCGACCTGGTCTTCTTCGACCACGGCCACCCGGCATGCGCAAGGACGATCTTCCATTCCGGGCTGTTGCTGGTCCGCGGCACGGTCGCGCGCCGCGGCGACCGCCGCACGGTGGTCGGCCAGGCGGCCTGGGACCTCGAGGAAGTGGCGGCGGCCCGCCGGGACGCGGGCCCGCAGGCCGCCCTGGAACTCCTCGGCCGCACCGAGCCCGCGCCCACCCCCGCGCACGACGGCACCGCGGCACCCGCCGGGCGGACCCTGCCCGACGGGACGGCCGGTGCCCGCCTTCACCCGTGGAGCGATCTGCAGGTCGCGGGGAGCCGCTCGGCGGACCTGCGGCGCCTCGCGCACCGCGGTCCCGGGTCCGCGGGGTGAGCGACGTGCCCGCGCCCCGGAGCATCCTTCGCGTCCACCTGCACGGCATCGGCCCCGGTGACCGGCACCTCTACGAGACGGCGCTCACGCTGCTCGGCGACGTGACCCCGCTCGTCCAGGCCCTGCCGCCCGATGCCGCCGACCTCGACGTCACGGGCGCCCACAGGTACTTCGACGCCGAGGCCGGACGTCAGGACCTGGCCCACCTGGTACGCCTGCGCCTGGCCGCCCATGTCGGCCTGCGGGCCACGATAGGCGCGGGATGCACCCCCATGATCGCCGCCATGGCGGCCGCCGCCACCGCCCCCGGCGACGTCACCGTCATCGCGCCCGAGCCCGAGGCCGTCGCCGCCTTCCTCGGCCCACGGCCGGTGGCCGACCTGCCCGGCGTGGGCCCCGCGACGGCCGGCACCCTGGCGGGCTACGGCATCCGCTGCGTCGGCGACCTCCTCCGGGTGCCCCCGCACACCCTGCAGCGCATCCTCGGCAGTGCCGCCGCGCTGACGCTGTCCGAGCGCGCCCGGGGCCATGACCCCCGGCCCGTTCGTCCCGCGGCCCCGCCCGCGTCGACGGGCTGCGCGCACGGCTTCCCCCGTGACGAGCTCGATCCGGGCGCGCACCGGCGAGCCCTGCTGGACCTCGCCGAACGGCTCGGCCTGCGGCTGCGCACGACCCGGCAGGTCGCCACGCGGCTCGCGCTGAGCGTCACCTACGCCGACGGCACGAGCACCCATCGCTCGCGCACCCTGGACGAGCCCACCGCGCACACGCCCGCCCTCGCCGCCTGCGCCTACGACCTGCACGCCCGGCTCGGGCTCCAGCGTGCCCGTGTCCGCGCCGTCGCCGTGCGCGCCGAGCGGCTCATGGACGAGGAGCACGCCGTACGGCAGCTCGTCCTGGATCCGGGCGACGACAGGCGGCGCCGCATCGAGCAGGCCGCGGACCGGGCACGCGCCCGCTTCGGCGCGGACGCCGTCCGCCCCGCGACGCTGGCACGACCGCGCTGAGAAGGCCGGTCACCCGGCCGGGGGGCGCACGTCCCGGTCGCCGGTGCCGGTCTCGCGTGCCGCGGGGGAGCAGGTCGGCCAGCAGCAGCGCCTCCAGCGCGGCGACCGTCATGCCCTGGCCGTAGAGGGGGTTGAAGCTGCACAAGGCGTCGCCCGTCACGAGGTAGCCGCCGGGAAAGCTCCGCAGCCGCTCGTAGCGGCGTCGTGTGCTGGCCGGGAAGCGCATCTTCACCGGCGCGTCCAGCGGCACCGCCGACCGCACGACCTCGCCGACCTGCGGCGCGGCCAGGCCGGTGGCGTAGCGCGCCAGCCCTTCGTCGTCGGTGGGCGGCTCCTCGCCCAGCATGCCGGCCAGGACCACGGCGAAGCGGCCCTCCTCCTGGGCGGCCACGATCCCGGTGCGCGGCAGGGCCGGGACGGCGTTGGTCAGGACCCCCGACGGCCCGTCGAGGTGGTGGGACTCGCGCCGGTAGTTGCGGGTGACGTAGGTGATGTCGACGCGTACCTGCTCCTCCGGGGCGCACTCGTATCCCAGCTCGCGCAGCCACACCGGCGTCCGCGAGGCCCGTCCGGCGGCGTCCACGACCAGGTCGGCGCCGATGACCGACTCACCGACCGGCTCGCTGTCCGGTTCTGTGACCCGCTCGCTCGTCCCGGTGGTGCGGGGCCGGACCCGCACCCCGTCGACCCGTCGTGAGCCGTGCGCCACGGTGAGGCCGACCGCCTCGTACCCCGACAGGATGCTCACCCCGGGCAGTGCCGCGACCCGGTTCCGGACCGCGTGCTCCAGCAGCGGCCGGCTGATCCCGAAGGCTCTCAGCTCCGACGGCGCCCGGCGCATCAGGTACCAGTGGACCTCGTCGTGAAGATCGATCAGCGGGACCCCGAGGCGGGTCAGCTCGTCCGACAGGCCCGGCAGCAGCTCCTCGAACGCCTGCCTGCCGCGGGCCAGCAGGATGTGCAGCTGCCGTCCCTGCGGCACACCGCGGCGGGCGGCGACCTCGTCCGGCAGCGGGTCGCGATCGACGAGAACGACCTTCGCGTACCGTTCGGTCAGGGCCCGGGCGGCCAGCAGGCCGCCGATGCTCGCGCCGATCACGACAGCGGTGCACGGGTGCGTCATGATCGGAGGGCACGCCGACACGGTGGTCACCGGCATCGCCGTTCGTGCTCGATACCGCACCGTCTCCCTCCCAGGTCCGCGGCACGGGACCACGGATCTCACGGTCTCCGCACGAGCCGTCCGGCCGCCTCTACGGCCGGCGGTCGCCGACGCGTCGGAGATCCGAGCACGTCGGCGCGGCGAACGCCCGGGCTTGTTCTCGTGGCCGGCTTCTCCCCGGGGGAGCGGTTCAGAACATGGGGTAGATGGACGCGTCGTTCTTGCGGCCGGTGCGCTTCGGGCGCCGGAACACCTTGGTCACGAGCTTGCGCAGAAAAGCCATGATGAGACGACCTGATCTCGGGATTCGGGAGGAAGCGGGAAAGGGAGGGGCCGGAAGATCAGGTGAGATCGAGGGTCTCGGCCATGATGCGGGCGACGAGGTCGTAGCCGTGGTCGGTGTAGTGCGCCCGATCCACGAAGACCCAGTCTTTCTCGGTGACGGCCTCGGCGACGATCGGGTTGAGGTCGACGTAACCGACACCGATCTTCTCGCAACCGGCGCGCAGCTTCTCGGAGAAGGCCTGGGCGACCTCCTTCCTGGAGATGTCGCCGTACAGCGCTTCCCAGGTGCCCAGCTTGGAGATCTGGTCGATCTCGTCGAAGAGCAGCTGCTCCTGCGGGGCATGCCGGTCGCGCATCCACAGCGCCATCGGCTGGAGCACGTACATCAGCCGCGTCGTCGGACCGGCCAGCCGCTGCCAGCTGTCGAGGTGACGGAGCGTCAGGCCGGCCGCGGAGTCGATGACGGCGGAGATGTCCCGGCGTACGTCGTCGTGCGTGGAGATGGTGCGGCGGCGTTCGGAGCGGCGGCCGAGAATCCGGCCGGAGCTCTTGCGGTTGCTCTCGCGAAGTTCCTCCATCTTCTCGAAGTACTCACCGCAGAACCAGAAAGCGCCGTGGTCGCCCTGCTGCCATTCGGGAAGCCGTCCGACGGTCAGGTCGTTGAGCCCCGAGAAGACGACGATCTCGTCGATCTCGGGCAGCAGATGGCGATAGAGAGTGAAGAGCAGCAGCTCCTGCGTCGAGTTGTAGCAGCGCCCGCCGAAATTGAGCCACGGGGCGGAGGGGGCGTGCTTGCGCCACAACTGGGAGGCGAGGGTGGTCGCGTCACTGGTGGCCCCGATCCCGAGCACGGTGGAGCTGCCGGAGATCAGACGTACCGGACCTGCGGGCATGGTCCCGGCGGCCGAGGCGGTCTCTCCGCCCGGACCGTGTGAGACACGAAATCCCGCACGGTCGGTGTTGATGACGGAGGACCTGTAGTCGGCCCGGTGGAAATACATGAGGTACGGCAGGTAGCGGGTCTCGC
The DNA here is from genome assembly GCF_044456585.1 of Streptosporangium sp. NPDC050855. Lineage (NCBI taxonomy): Bacteria > Bacillati > Actinomycetota > Actinomycetes > Streptosporangiales > Streptosporangiaceae > Streptosporangium > Streptosporangium sp. NPDC050855. Next base: position 178,010 of record NZ_JBITFY010000011.1, on the reverse strand, counting down.
CACGGTCGTCGAACCGCGTGTACTCCTGCATCTGCGGGGTCAGTTCGTCACGGTGAAGTTTCACGTCAGGCGTGCTCCTTGGCCGGTCTGGAAAAAGCGAAAACGGTGATCGGTGCTGTCGAAGGCCGGGATCGACCGGTATTCCGACAGGAGATCGGCGGGCACCGCGTAACGACAGGATCCGTGTGCCGGATTTCCGCTCGGGCAGCGGTGCGCAAAGCGTACTGCCGCTGCTTTCGCCCGGAATCCTTGATGTCATCGCGTCCGGAACAACCATAGGTGTCGCATGATGACTGTGAAGTACCCTCTCCTGGAACAATTTCGTCACTTCTATGGGTATTCTCAACCAAAATAGGACTTTTCAGGCTTGTCAAAATTTGCATTTGAGGCGTGGATCATCGCTCGCATTCTCCGTGCGCCCGGTATCGGGCCGAAGCGATCTCGTCCGGCCACGTATTGCGGTCCCGTCCGGCGTGTGTGAGTGAAATCTCACGTTTACCGAACAGGACGAATTCGACGTCGAGACATGTAATCTTGTAGCAGAACTATCACTGTGGGCTATTTCAGCAGTTCAATTCCTGCTGTGCGGCCATTCGGTCCCGGTCGGCCGAAGCCGTTCTGAACGAACCCTTGTCGGTCAGCCGATCAGGACGGAGCACGAAGGACGGCCGTCCCACGCGGATGGTGTGCGTCCGGCCCGGTGACGGGCGTGGCGCCGTGAAACGGTGACGGCCGTCGCGCGACCCTTCGGCAGCGAGGATCGAGCCCGTGACGGCCTCACGAGACGGGGCCGCGCCGGTGCGGAGCGGACTCTGCTCCGTCGCGCACCGGCGCGTCTCCCGCCGTTCGGGTCACCGGGCGGTGCAGGTCACCGCGGCAGGGGTGGCGTCGGCTCCGGACCCGGCGCCGTTGAAGCCGAAGGAGGTGGTGCCGCCCGAGGACAGCGCGCCGTTCCAGGCCAGGTTGGCCACGGTGACGGCCGGGCCGTTCACGGTGTGCGAGCCGCTCCACAGCTGGGTGATGGTCTGGCCGCCGGGGAAGGTCCACGCGACGGTCCAGCCGGTGAGCGCGGTGGTGCCGGTGTTCTTCACCGCGACGTTGGCTCCGAAGCCGCCGTTCCACTGGTTGGTGACGGTGTAGGTCGCGGCGCAAGCCTTACCGATCGGGGTCGGAGTGGGAGTCGGGGTCGGGGTCGGGGTGGGAGTCGGGGTCGGAGACGGGCTGGGGCCGGTGCCGCCGGCCTTCTCCGCGGTCCAGGCGCCGACCCAGGCCAGCACCGCGTTCCAGTTGATGGCGACCTCGTTCACCGACCAGGCCTCGATGTCGTCCAGGTAGCACTTCTGCGGCCGGCAGCCGCTGAGGCGCTGCTGGGCGACCGGGTCCTCCAGGCCGCTGTTCGGTCCGCCGGCCAGGGCGCCGGGCGGTGCGATGGGCAGGGAGGGGTCGATCTGGTTGGCCCAGAACCGGTGGTGGACGTTGCGGGAGGGCTTGTCGCCGTAGCCGGTGACGTAGGAGTAGCCCGTCGGGTTGCGGCCGAGCTGGTACGCCATGGTCTCGAACACCCCGGTGCGGAACCGTTCGGCGCCGGTGAAGTCGTGGGCCAGGGCCAGCAGGACGGTGTTGTTGAGGATCAGGTTGTTGGACCCCCAGATGTAGCCGCCGGACGGCTGGAAGGGCACCGGGTAGCCCTGGCCGCGCATCACGTTCAGCAGGCCGTCGGCGGCAGAGACGAAGGAGGCCCGCAGCTGCTGGCCGATGGAGGAGGTCAGGCCGTTGGGCACCAGCGCCAGCGTGATGTCGCCCAGGCTGCCGACCTCTCCCCACTGGGCGCCCTCGTTCGTGAAACTGCGCCCGTAGTACAGCGAGGAGGAGGTCAGGTCGGTGCGGTAGGCCTGCTTGCCGGTGGTGGCGTACAGCTCGGCGGCGGCCCAGTAGAACTCGTCGGTCACCTTGCCGTCGGCGTAGGAGCCGCCGCCGGTGCCGTCGGAGGCCGGGGCGAGCCGCGAGGGGTTGGCCTTGGCCGCGGCGTAGGCCTTCTCGGCCGCGGTCAGGCAGCGGGCGGAGAACGCGGAGTCGACGGACGCCCACACCCGGGCGCACTGGGCGGCCGCGGCGGCCAGGTTCAGGGTGGCGGCGGTGCTGGGCGCCGACAGCACCCGGGCCTGGGGGTCCTGGGCGGGCAGCAGCGGCAGCCCGGTCCAGTTGGCGTCGTGGATCTTGTGGTGGGCCATGCCGGCCAGCGGGCGGCCGTCGGGAACCTGCATCTTCAGCAGGAAGTCGATCTCCCAGCGGGCCTCGTCCAGGATGTCGGGCACGCCGTTGCCGCGCTCGGGGATGGACATGGTGCCGTCGGCGAAGGCGCCGGTGTCGGCACCGGGGACGTTCCTGGCCCGCTCGTAGGCGTTGACCAGCTGCCAGACGGACATGCCGCCGTTGACCACGTACTTGCCGTGGTCGCCGGCGTCGTACCAGCCGCCGCGCACGTCCAGCCGGTAGCCGCAGTCGCTGCGGCACGGCACGTTGTCGTCGCCCTGGTTGGGGGAGACGTTCAGGTGGCCGGCGGCTCGGGCGTACCGGTCGCCGCCGGCGTACTGGGAGGTGATCGCGATGCCGCTGCGCTGGTGGTAGAAGAACGCCAGCGCGTCGTAGGGCAGCTTCTTCCAGGCGGCGGTGCCGATGTCGAAGGGGTGGCTGGACTCGTTGTTCACGGTGAGCACGTAGTTGGTGCCGGTCCCGGTGTAGGACGAGAAGTCGATCTTGTGGACGGAGTCGCCGGAGCGGGAGTCGGCACCGAAGACGGTCGTGGTGCCGCCGGCCACCACCTGGTCGGAACCGTCCAGCAGGCTCCAGGCCAGCGGTGATGCGGAGCTGCTGATCACGGTCGCCTGCTTGGCCGCGTCGGGCGCGTAGGCGACCTGGTTGACCTTGATGCTCTGGCCGAGCGCCGGTCGTACGACGGCGTGGGCGGTTCCTGCGGCGGTGACCGCGGTGATCGACGCCGCGGCCAGGGCGGCGGCCAGCGCCGCCGCCGATAGCCGCATCCGGCCTGACATGTTCACACGGAGTCCTCTCGACCTGTGCTGTGCGGGCTTCACATCTTGGAAGCGCAGGCCGGGAAGGGATAGCCACCGCTGTCGAGGAAAGTGTTTCGTGCAGCTCACGGCGCCGTTCCCGCCGAATGCTTCTGTAACTTTCACGAAAGTTTCCGCCCGGTCCGCAGAATCTCGGCGCGACCGCTTCCCCGCGTCCCCGGCGGGGGGTCGCGCCGACCCGGGGCATGGGCGAGATCACCCGGGCATGCGGCATGGCCCCCGGGCTCACCGGCATGCCCCGAAGACCCGCGCCGCCGGCCACCGGGCATCGCGGAGGGTTGAACAGGCGATACGAGCTTCCGCGGCCGGGGACGGACCGCACACCATCGCCGCCACCGCGGGATGTTGACTGCGCGGAGATGAATTTCTTGTGAGGGGATGTTGACATCCCGCCCGTGAACCCTAAACACTTTGCGGAAATGCAGCAGAAACACGGATGTGACCTGATCGCCGACCCTTGAACGGGAACCGATGGCCCCATTGCCGAGCTCGCAGGAAAAAGATGTGCGCAGAGATGTTAACGTTAACAATTCCTCGCGTGCCCGTCGATGCATCTCGTTTCTCCCGAGGCCCCGCCGTGAGCGCGCAGCCGTGATGTCACCCCTCGCCGTCTTTCCGCCGATTCCCGGAAAGGACGCCCGCGGTGTCCCTGCGTCAGAGGAGCCGCCGAACCGGTCCGGTGACGACCACGCCCTCCACCTGGCGGTGAGCCCCGACGGTCTCGACCTGACGCCCCTGAACCAGAACGACCCGGTCGTCACGCCGACCGAGGATTCGACCCGGGAATTCAGATCTAGTGATTGGACACTTCATGGCACTGATCATGGCGTCTGATGGTCACTCATCAGGATCGTCGCGGAGCACCCGGTCGTCGCGCCGGTCGCTGATCGCCCTTGTGGTGACCGCGCTCGTCGCGGTGACGAGCCTCGTCGTCTCCGCGCCGCCGGCCGATGCCGCCACCAGCCAGTTCCGGGGCATGAACTGGGCCGTGCTGGGCGACAACTTCAGCACCGGCACGCTCGTCGTGCAGGGCCTGAGCCGGTCCGACAGCAACGCGACGGTACGGGCCAAGGCCAACGCCCTCTACGACGACATGGCCTCCACCCTGGGGGTCAACACCGTCCGGCTGCCCATCAACACCCACACCGTGGCCGACACGACCTGGTGGAACGCCTACCGCGGCGCCATCGACGCCGCCACCGCCCGCGGATTCAAGGTCATCCTGGCCTACTGGGAGGACGGCGCCGCCTCCGGCGGCAGGATCACGAACCTCGCCGCGTGGAACACGATGTGGTCCAGCGTGACCAACACGTACGGCTCGAACGGCAACGTCTACTTCGAGCCGATGAACGAGCCGCACGGCTACACGTCGGCGGAATGGCGCAACGTCGCGGCGAACTGGCTCGGCTACCACACCTCCGCGGTGCCCGGCCGGGTGCTCATCGGCGGCACCGGCTACAGCCAGGACCTGCGGGACGTCTGCAACGACGGCCGCTTCAACGCGACGCTGCTCTCCTTCCACCACTACGCCTTCTTCTACGGCGCCATGACCTACGACGCCTTCCGGAGCCACATCCAGACGCGCCTGGGCAACTGCGCCTCCCGCGCGGTCGCGACCGAGTTCGGCGCGCCGATGTCCACCGGCCTCGACTACGGCGACGCGAACAGCACCGACAACTTCGTGCGCCACATCCGCGCCATGGCCCAGGTCATGCGTGACAACCAGATGGGCGGCACCTACTGGCCCGCCCTCGGCGGCAAGCCGGGCACCATCGGCTACGACTGGTACTCGATGTACGCCCTGAGCGGCAGCGGCACCGACCTCAACCTGACCGTCCGCAACGCCTCCGGCGCCGACCGGATCCGGTACGCCTGGGGCGACACCGTCGGCAACCCCACCCCTCCGCCGGTGACGTTCTACAGGGTCGACGCGCGCCACAGCGGCAAGGCCATGGACGTCCAGCAGCCGAACACCGACAACGGTGCGCGCGTCGGCCAGTACACCTACGGCGGCAACGCGTGGCAGCAGTGGCGGTTCCAGGACGCCGGCGGCGGCTACTGGCGCATCGTCAGCCGCCACAGCGGGAAGTGCCTCGACGTGGTGAGCGCCTCGACCGCGGACGGCGCCGAGCTCGTCCAGTACACCTGCGGCACCGGCACCAACCAGCAGTTCCAGATGGTCGCCGGCGGTGGCCACTTCCAGCTCCGGGCACGGCACAGCGGCAAGTGCGTGGACGTGCCGTCCGCGTCGACCGCGGACGGGGTGGTCCTCAAGCAGTATCCGTGCAACACCGGTACCAACCAGCAGTGGTCGCGCACGGCCGTCTGACGATCCTCTCGACGTGACCGCGGGTCCGCGGTACGGCCCTCACGCTTCCGGTGGGACCGTACGAGCAGGGTGCGAGTGCTGATCAGGGCGACACCTGTGACGAGATCACCGGCAAGGGCCACGGCTCTCGCACCCACCTCCGCCGGCGCCGAGCGGTGCCCGGTGCCTTCCGGGCACCGGGGGACGCGAGAGCCGGCCGCTGCCGTCGAGGTGCGCCGCATGCCGGAAGCCGGAGAACGACGCCGGGCCTTCGAGATCCGAGGAGGCCTTGAGGCCTTGTTCAGGAGAGATCGACGGCGAGGCCGGGAGTGGCGATGGCGATCTCGCCGTCGTGTTCGGCCCCGGCGGCGGTTCGCGCGGCGGTGGCGTCCGTACCCGGTTGCAGGTGGGTCAGCAACAGGTGCCGGACGCCGGCCTCCTTGGCCTGCCGGCCTGCCTGGCGGGCGCTCGAGAGGCTGTGCCGCGAGACCTCCGGAACCCGGTCGGCATAGGTGGCCTCGGCCAGGAACAGGTCGGCGTCGCGTGCCAGCTCCACCACCTCGGGGCTCGGGGCGCTGTCGCCGGTGTACGCGAGCACCCGCTCGCCCGCCGTCAGCCGTACGCCGGCATTGGGCGCCGAGTGCGGCAGCAGACGGGTCTGCGCACGGAACGGGCCGATGTCGATCCGGTCGCCGGCGGTGAACTCGCGCAGGACATGGGCATCGGTCAGCATTCCCGGGCCGTCCAGCGCGAGCACCGCATCCAGGGCGCCGGGCAGTGAGTACACCGGCAGGGGGGTGGGCGGGTCGTCACGGAACGCACGCGCCCGCAACAGCGGGTTCAGATCGGCGCAGTGATCGGGATGTCCGTGGCTGACGAACACCGCGTCGACCTGATCGGCGCCGACCCGTTGCAGTAGCCGCGGCACCGTCGCGTACCCGGGATCGACCAGTAGCCTGAACCCGTCGTGCTCCACGAGGTAACCACTGCAGGCCTGACCCGCTCCCGGCCACGCACCGCATCCGCCGAGGACCGTCAGCAGCATCCATGAACCCTAGCGGCCGGCTCCCACGCCCGAGGACGAGGAGGCCTGATCCACCCCTCCACCCACCGGGTGGCCGCGGGGCAGGGGCAGCGCCCCGGCGTCGACGAGCGCGGGTCGTGGACGAGCGTTTCGACGTCCTGGACTGCAACGACGCCTGTCGCGCCTTCTGGGGCGTCCCGGGGAGCGTGGCGGTCGGACGGCGCAATCTTCCGATCATGTTCGCCTTGGCCGGGGGCCGTCCGGTGGAGGTGGAGCCGGTGCTGCGGGGCTGTACGAGCGGTTCCGCGCCGACACCGGTCACGCCCCCGGCGACCCGAGCGCCGCCGTCGTCGCCGCGGTGTGGCATCCAGGCTCTGGCAACTCGACACATTCCTGCCATGGGTTGTCAGGTACGGGTGCCATGCTGTCGCCCATGACGCGCGTTTATCTGGAGATCGGCCCGAAGAAGGTCTTCGCCTGCTCGGTGGAGTGGCCGGGGTGGTGCCGGATCGGCCGGTCCGAGGAGGAGGCGCTCGAGGCGCTGGCGACGTACGCCCGTTCGGACGCCCCTACCGGGACGATGAGGAGACTTCAGCCTGTTCTCGCAGGTGGGACGGCCGGTGTGGTGGCGGGGTGAGATCACGGAGGTGGATCGTCTGCGGCGGCGGTCAGCCGAACCGCCAGCCGAGCAGGTTCCAGTGCAGGCAGAACCAGACGAGGGCCGACATCCCGGCCAGTACGGTCACCTGGTGACCGCGGGCCAGGACGCCGATGGGCCGGTGTCTCCAGCCGATCACGGTGGTCGCGGTCGCGGCGACGGTGAGGGCGAGGAACAGCGGGGGGAGAAGCAGCAGCATGCGGAGGCTCACCGGCACGCCGTACAGGATGCTCGTGTCACCGGTCAGCATCAGCGCGAACATGACGACGAACGCCAGCCCGACGGCGCCGGCCAGGCCGGAGAGGAGACGGGCGGCGCGCCAGGCGCGAGGCGCTGGAGCGGGACGTCCGCGCAGTCGCCGGAGCGCGGCGGCCGACGGCAGGCCGAGCACGGCCGTCAGGGCGGTGACGGCGAACACCGAGACGACGACGAGGTTGACCGGAGGCGTCTCCCACCAGGGGATGAGCTCGTAGGTGGGCCCGTCGGTGGCCGCGTACGTGACGCCGGCGCTGTTCGTGACGAACGCCAGCCGCTGAGAGCCGCCGTCCTGCTCATAGAGCCCCGGCGCCAGCGGGCTCCAGGTCATGCCCTTGAAGGCGAGTCTTCCGTCGTCGGTGACCCGCAGCCGAAAGGAGCCGGTGAGGGTGAGCACCTTCTCGATGGTCGACTCGACGGTGCGGGCCGGCTTGTAGAAGCCCGCCACGGGCGTGGCCGTCCTGCCGGGCGGGGCGGAGGGCGCGGCGCGGTCGCCGGGGAGGAAACGGTCGAAGAAGGCGGGTACGAGCTTGGAGACGGTGTCGATGCCGCCCGTGCCGTTGGTGGAGACGAACAGGCCGACGCCGGCGCCGGGCACCAGCAGCAGCGCGCTCTGGAAGCCCTCCCAGCTGCCGTCGTGCATGATCACGCGATGCCCGTTGACGGTCTGCTCCTTGAACCCGTGGGCGTACCCGTCGATGCGGGGGTCGGCGGCGAAGGAGCGCCGGTGCATGAGGCGGGCGGTGGGCTCGTCGAGGATGGGCCCGTTCCCCAGGTGGGCGATCATGAAGCGGGCCATGTCGTCCGCGGTGGCGCTGATCGACCCGTCGGGCGGGAGGTTGTCGAAGACGAAGGGCTTGCGCCGGTAGGTCCCGTCCTCGTGGTCATAGCTGCGTGCCTGGCCCGCGGCCAGACGGGCGGGGACGGGCTCGGAGGCCGTGCTGTGCCGCATGCCGAGCGGGTCCAGGATGTGGTCCTGGACGTACCGGTCGTAGGGCTTCCCGCTCACCTGCGACACGATGTGCCCGGCCAGCGCCGCGCCGTAGTTCGAGTAGGCCGACACCTCTCCGGGCGGGCGTATCCGCGCCGGCACGTGCTCGGCGAGATACGTGCCCAGGGGCGGCACGTCGGCCTTGCGCCGCGCGCCCACGCCGATGGCGCTGTCCTCGAACCCGGCGGTGTGGTCCATCAGATGCGCCGGCGTGATCGGCCGGGGGTACGTCGCGGGGATGCGGAACGTGGTGAGGTAGCGGTTCACGTCCGCGTTCAGGTCGAGCCTGCCCCGCTGCACCTGTTGCATCACCGCGGTCCAGGTGAACAGTTTGGTGATGGAGGCGATCCGCACCAGCGAGGTGGCGGGGTCGAACGGCGTCCCGTTCTCGCGGTCGGCCAGGCCGTACCCCTTGCTGAAGAGGGTCTTCCCGGCGCCCACCACCGAGACCACCGCGCCCGGCACGTGGTCGGCCTCCAGCGCCGCCGGCATGGTGGCGTCGAAGAAGTCCGCCAGCCGGCGGGTGTCGGGAACGGCCGCCGAGGCCGCGGCCGCGGAGGGCGGCCAGAGGGCCCCCAGGGACAGGGCGATGATGAGCAGCAGGCGTGGAAGGGGGGCTGGCCACATGGCGTGACTCCTGACGTGGTCGGGGTCATCAACGGTGCCGCCGGTGAGGGCGGGGCCGCATCGCCGTCGCGGTCATGGCCGCATCACACTTAAGCCGGAGATTCTCGGGCGGACGGCATCGACGTTCGTAGGAGGTGACGCGCCGCCGTCCTGGTTACGCTGGGCCGATGGTGACGTACCGGAACACGTCGCGGTGGGTCGTCACGCTCGGCCCGCACGCGGTGAGCGCGGCCTCCGTGGTGTTCTGCCTGGTGCTGACCGTCGTGGCGGTCAAGGTGCCGTGGGCGCCGCTGCCGCGCGTGGTCATCGCGGCCGCCGGGCTGGTCGCCACGGGTGCGGTGTGGTTCCGCGATCGGTGGCCGATCGCGGTCACCGCCGCCGGGGCGGGCGCGTACGCGCTGTCGGGCAACCCCGGGCCGCTGCTGATCGGCCTGTTCTGCGGTGCGGGTGTGCGGCCGGGCCCGCGGTTCGCGGCGCTGGCGGCGATCGGCGTGGCGGGATTCCTGGCGCAGCAGTGGGTCGACGGCGGCGGGTCCGGCACGGACGCGCTGCTCTCCGCGACGGCCGCCACCGCCGCCGTGCTGGTGGCCGGCGGGTACACCGCCACCCGCCGCGAGCTGACCAGGTCACTGCGGGAACGCGCGGAGCGCGCCGAGACCGAACGGCACCTGCGCGACGAACAGGCGAAGGCCGCCGAACGCGGCCGGATCGCACGGGAGATGCACGACGTGCTCGCGCACAAGGTCACCCTCATCTCGCTGCACGCCGGCGGGCTGGAGGTCAACCCCGGCGCGGGACCGGCACGCGTCGAGCGGGAGGCGGCGCTGATCCGGGTCACCGCGCAGGAGGCCCTCGAAGAGCTGCGGACGATCGTGGGCGTGCTGCGGGCCGGACATGACGACGCCTTTCCCGACCTGCGGCGACTGGTGGAGTCCTGGACATCGGCCGGCAACGCCGTCACGCTGCACGGCGACCTCGGCACGTTGCCGGTGGCGACCGCCCGGGCCGCCTATCGGCTCGTGCAGGAAGGGCTGACCAACGCGCACAGGCACGCCGCCGGAGCACCGGTCACCGTCCGCGTGACCGGGAGCCCGGAGGACGGCGTCACGATCACGGTCGTCAACGAGCGGTCGCCCCGGCCCGCCGCGGGCCCTTCCGGCGCCCGGGCGGGTCTCGTGGGCCTGGAAGAACGTTTCCGGTTGATCGGCGGAACGGTGCGCGGCATGCCCGGCGATGCGGGAGGCTGGCGTCTCGAGGGCCGGTTGCCGTGGGACGCGTCCGCGAGGGGCATACATGATCAGGACGCTGCTGGTTGACGACGAACTGCTGATCCGCGCCGGGCTGCGGTTCATCCTCGAATCCGCGCCCGACGTGGAGGTCGCAGGAGAGGCCGCGGACGGGGGCGAGGCGGTCGACGCCGTGCGCCGCCTGAAGCCGGACGTCGTCCTGATGGACATCAGGATGCCGCGGACCGACGGCCTGGCCGCCACCGAGGCCGTCCGCGGGCTTCCCCGTGCGCCCGCGGTCGTGATCCTCACCACGTTCGACACCGACGAGCACGTCTTCACCGCCCTGGAGGCCGGGGCCTGCGGATTCCTCCTCAAGGACACCTCGCCGCACGACCTGATCCGTGCCGTACGCCTCGCGCACAGCGGTGACGCGATACTGTCCCCGCAGGTGACCCGGCGGCTGATCCACCGGGTCACCACCGACGTGCCCGTCCGGCGCCGCCGTGACGCGCTCGCCCGGCTGGAGACCCTCACCGGCCGCGAGCGCGAGGTGCTCGTCGAGGTGGGACTCGGCCGCTCCAACACCGAGATCGCGGCCGGCCTGCACATGAGCGAGGCAACGGTCAAAAGTCACGTGTCCCACCTGTTCGACAAGCTCGCCGTGACCAACCGGGTACAGGTGGCCATCGCCGCCTACCGCGCCGGCCTGGTGGACTGAACGTTCCCTCACGTGGACGCGGGATGGAAGACCCGTCTCGCGCCATGGACGGGACCGCGTCCGGCGGCGATCACGTCGCGGGCTGCCGCGCGTCCGCGTTCTCGGGGCCGAAGGCCTGGAGGAAGGTGTGGACGGCGGCGCGGGCGATCTCCTGCAGTTCGGTGTCGTCGAGCCGGCGGGTGCCCATCTGGGAGCGTGACTCCAGGGGGCCGACGAGCAGGGACAGGAGGTGTTCGGCGGCCTGGTCGGGGTCGGCGGCGCGGAGACGTCCGGTGAGGACGAGCCGCGCCAGCCGGTCGGCCAGCGCCTGGTTGAGACGGTGCGGACCGCTCTCGACGGCGATGTCGAGGATGTCGGGGAAGTGGGTGAGTTCCGCGTAGAGCAGGCGCCGCAGTGCGCAGGAGCGGTCGTCGGCGTGCAGCCGCACCAAGTGGTGGCCGACCTCCTCCAGGGTGGTCCGGAGGTCGGTGCCGGGCTCGGTGAGCGGTTGCAGCGCGGTGAGCCGCTGGTCCAGCACGCTCCGGGCCGCGGCCTGGATCGCGTGCCGGAAGAGGGTCGCCTTGTCGGTGAGGTGGTTGTAGACCGTCGGTTTGGCCACGCCGGCCTCGTCGGCGATCTCCTGCACGCAGGCCTGGGCGTAGCCCTGACGGGCGAACACGGCGAAGGCGCCGTCCAGGATCGCCTGCCGTTTGTCGATGCGTCCGCGTGCGGTGGCCATGGCTTCATTGTACTGGCTGGTTCAACCGAGTGAACGAATCGGTTGCATTGGATTACTCAGATAATTACTTTGAACCCATGAGTTCAATTCCTCCGGACGGCCGTCTCGACCGGCCACTGCTGACCTTGATCGGCGTCGTCCTGCTCGGCGGCCTGCTGGGCATCCTCAACAGCACGATGGCCGCGGTCGCCACCACGACACTGGTGGGCGCCCTGGACGCCTCGCTCAGCACGGTCGGCTGGGCCTCCACCGGCTTCCTGCTCGCCGTCACCACCACCATCCCCTTCACCACCTGGGCCGTCGACAGGTACGGTGGCCGACGGCTGTGGCTGGCCGGCCTGGCGGTGTTCGTCGCAGGATCGCTGGCCGCCGGGCTGGCCTGGAACGCCGGCAGCCTGATCGCCTTCCGTACCCTGCAGGGCTTCGGCGCCGGGGTACTCGACCCGCTCGTGCTGATCCTGCTGGCCCGCGCGGCCGGACCGGCGCGCGCGGGCCGCGTCATGGGCCTGATGGGCGTGGTGCTGTCCCTCGGCCCGGTCCTGGGCCCGATCGTGGGCGGCGCGGTGCTGGGCGGCCTGTCGTGGCGATGGATGTTCCTGCTCAGCGTGCCCGTCGGCCTGATCGCGTACCTGCTGGCCGTACGCGTGCTGCCCACGGACCCCCCGGCCGTACGACGGTCGGCGGTCCGGCTCGACGTCCTGGGACTGGCCCTGCTCGGGCCGGGGTTCTCCGCGATGGTCCTGGCCCTGTCGCAGACGGCCGAGCACGGAGCGTTCACCGTCTGGCAGGCGCTGCTGCCGCTGGCCGCGGGCATCGTGCTGATCACCGGCTACGTCCTGCGTGCGCTCGGCTCCCGCCGCACGCCACCGCTGATCGACGTGCGGCTGTTCGCCGACCGGGGGTTCGCCGCCGGCGTCACCATCATGGGCCTGGGCGGGCTGGCCACCTTCGCGACCCTGTTCACGCTTCCGCTGTACCACCAGCAGGCACACGGCCACGGAGTGCTCGCCGCCGGGCTGCTGATGGCTCCGGCGGGTCTGGGCAGCGCCGTCGCCATGCCGCTGGCCGGACGGCTGTCCGACAGGATCGGCACCCGCGGCCTGGCCGCCGGGGGCGCGCTCGTGGCCGGGCTCAGCGCCCTGGCCTTCACCCGGATCACCGCCGACACCGGCCAGGGGTGGCCGGTACTGGCGGCGCTGACCATCGGCTTGGGCATGGGCTGTTTCAGCGCGCCGACGATGGGCTCGCTCTACCGGAGCCTGCCCGGCCCGCTGGTCGCGCAGGGAAGTTCGGTCCTCTACATGCTCAACCAGCTCGGCGCCGCACTCGGCATCGCCCTGGTCACCCTCATCCTGCAGACCTCCGCAGACGTGATCACCGGCCTCCACGGTGTCTTCTGGCTCGTCACCGTGCTCATCGTGGCCGTGCTCGCCGCGATCCCGCTGCTGCCCGGCCGCACCCACGCGCCGTCCACCCACCCCGAACCCGCCACCACCGGAGCAAAGGAGTCCTGATGACCGGTACCGCGAAGACCATCGTGATCAGCGGCGGCACCGACGGCATGGGCCGGGCCCTGGCCTCGACCTACCTGGGCCGGGGTGACACCGTGGTGATCATCGGCCGTGATGCCGCCAAAGCGGCCACGCTGCCCGGGGCCCACTTCATCCCCGCGGACCTGAGCCTGGTCGGCGAGAACAGAAGAGTTCTCAGGGAGATCAACGCCCGCCACCCCGCCGTGGACGCGCTGGTGCTGTGCGCCCGCTACTTCCGGTCGAGCCGGTTCGTCACCACCGAGGGCGTCGAGGGCGTCTTCGCGCTGGAGTACCTGAGCCGGTTCGTCCTCAGCCACGGCCTGGACCGGCCACGCGTCATCGTCAACGTCTCCGGGCCCGCACCCGGCGTCCCCGTCGCGCCACCTACCACCCGTTCGCCCTGCGGACCGGCTACGAGCGGGAGCGGACGATCCCGGGGGAGGGGCCGTCGTCGATCTCGCGATGACGGTCGCCACTGACGACGAGAACGAGCCGGCGGGGCACCGGCACCACGCGCAGCGTCGATCCTCAACCCGCTCCCGGCAGGGACCGTAGGAACACAGGACGAAGGTGAGCGGGACGAACCTGAGCGCGAAGGCCCGGCCGAACGTGCCGGTCTGCAGCGCGATCAGTTTGAGGTCGACCATCGGGCCGACCACCAGGAAGGCCGGCTTCGCGGTCGGGGAGAACGCGGTCATCGAGGCCGCCACGAACGCGTCGGCCTCCGAGCAGATCGACAGCAGCACCGCCAGCAGCGCCATGGGCGGGCAGGTGACGGGAGACGGTACCCGACGGCTCCGGGGGCGTTCACTTCTGAACGCGGGTGGGGTCGGCGGCGCGGCGCCAGGCGGCATCGCGAAGCAGGCGCAGCCCGTTGAGGGCGACGATGACGGTGGAGCCTTCGTGACCGGCCACGCCGAGCGGCAGCGGCAGGTCGCCGAACAGGTCCCAGGCGACCAGGACGGCGATGAAGGTGGCGGCGATGACGAGATTGGCGATCATGATGCGGCGGGCGCGCCGGGCCAGCGCGATGACGGCGGGAACGGTGGCCAACTCGTCGCGGGTGATGACCGCGTCAGCGGTGTCCAGGGCGAGGTCGGACCCGGCGCGGCCCATCGCGATACCGACGTGGGCGGACGCCAGCGCGGGGGCGTCGTTGACGCCGTCGCCGACCAGCGCCACCCGGGCACCGCGGCGCTGCAGTTCGGCCACGGCGCTCACCTTGTCCTCGGGCAGCAGCCCGGCGCGCACGTCGGCGATACCGGCCTGGCCGGCCAGCCGGGTGGCGGCCGGTGCGTTGTCGCCGGTCAGCAGCACCGGCGCGGCACCGGTCAGGGTGGTCAGATGGGCGACGGCGTCGGCGGCGCCGGGGCGGATCCGGTCGGCCAGCGCCAGCACGCCGACCGCCGTGCCGTCGATGCGGACCACGACGGCGGTGTGGCCGCCGTCCTGCAGGTCGGCGACCGCCCGGCGGGCGGCCCGATCGCGGTCGCCGGGCAGCAGGCAGGCGGGACCTGCGACCTCGACGAGCATGCCCTCGACGCGGGCGCGCACGCCCCGGCCGGGCTCGGAGGCGAACTCGTCCGCCGGTGCGATCACCAGACCGGCCGTGCGGGCGGCCCGCACCACGGCGCGGCCCAGGGGATGCTCCGAGGACTGCTCGGCGGCGGCCGCCAGTGCCAGCAGCCGCTCCCTGCCCGGATCCCTGCCCGGATCCGCGGCCGGATCCCTGAGGCCGCCGGGCAGCAGGCGGACCTCGGCCAGGTAGGGACGGCCCTCGGTCAGCGTGCCGGTCTTGTCGAAGGCCACCCGGGTGGCGGTGCCGAGGCGCTCCATCACCACCGCGGACTTGACCAGCACCCCGTGACGGCCGGCGGTGGCGATCGCGGCCAGCAGCGGCGGCATGGTGGCCAGGACCACCGCGCACGGCGAAGCGACGATCATGAAGGTCATCGCGCGCAGCAGGCTGTCCTGCACGTCCGTGCCCCACAGCAGCGGCAGCGTGAACAGCGCCACCGTGGCGGCGACCATGACGACGGAGTAGCGCTGCTCGACCTTCTCGATGAACAGCTGGGTGCGCGCCTTGGTGGCGCTGGCCTGCTCCACCAGGGCCACGATCCGGGCGATCACGCTCTCGGCGGCCGGACGCGTCACCTGCACGCGCAGTACGCCGGTGCCGTTCAGGGTTCCGGCGAACACCTCGTCGCCGGCCTGCTTGTCGACCGGCAGGCCCTCGCCGGTGATGCTCGCCTGGTCGACGTCGCTGTGCCCGGCGACGACGCGGCCGTCGGCGCCGATCCGCTCACCCGGCCGTACCAGGATCACCTCGCCGGCCCGCAGGGCGGACGCCTCCACCACCTCCTCCCTGTTGCGGCCGCCATCGACGGTGAGCCGGGTGGCCCGCTCGGGGGCCAGGTGCAGCAGGCCGCGTACCGAGTCGGCGGTGCGTTTGGTGGCCACCGCCTCCAGCGCGCCGGAGGTGGCGAAGATGACGATCAGCAAGGCGCCGTCGAGGACCTGCCCGATCGCGGCGGCGCCGATCGCGGCGGCGACCATCAGCAGGTCCACGTCCAGCGTGCGCTCGCGCAGCGCCCGCACTCCGGCCAGGCCCGGTTCCCAGCCACCGGCGGCGTAGCAGGCCAGGTACAGGCCCCACCACAGCCACGGTGGAGTCCCGGCCAGCTGGCACAGGCCACCGGCGGCGAACAGCGCGGTGGCGGCCACCGCCCAGCGCACCTCGGGCAGCGACCAGATGTCCGATCGCCAGGAGGCCGCCCCCGGCGTCGTCGCGGTGGCGGTGGTCTCGGCGGCGGGAGAGGTGGAGGTTCTCAGCTCGGTCACCGAAGTATCGTATATGCGCATTCACGCAAGTAAGCAAGTAGGTGGGGTGAAGGTTATGCTGGCGCCATGCACAGCTCGCTGCCCGACTTCGAGATGCCCACCGAGGAGCAGGTGCACCTGGCCGCCGAGTCGTTTCGGCTGCTGTGCGACCCCACCCGCATCAAGATCCTCTGGGCGTTGCTGCAGGGAGAGTCGTCCGTGGCCTGCCTGGCCGAGCTCGCCGACGCCGCCCCCGCCGCGGTCAGCCAGCACCTGGCCAAGCTCCGCCTCGCGGGGCTGGTCAAGGGCCGCCGCGAGGGCACCTTCGTCTACTACAGCGCCGCCGACGAGCACGTGCGCCGACTGCTCACCCAGGGCCTCTACCACGCCGACCACCTCGACCGGGAGGACGCGCCCGCCGCCCCCGGCCACGCGAACGGCACCCGGCCGGTCCACCGCACCTCCTGAACCTCCGCCCCCGCAAGGATCGCCTCCTGATGCCCGGCTCCTCGTGCGGCCCGCGGAAGGAGGCCGGGTGAGGGTTCGACCGGCTCGGCGCCGCCGGGCCCTCGCCTCCGGCGGCCGGTGGCCACGACCGCCTGCCCGGCCCGCGTCACCGCGTGGCACCTCGTCCCGTCCGCACGTGCCTCAGGAGAGTCCCGCCCATGGGCGCCAACCATTCCCACGGCCCGCACGCTCCCGCCCCGGCCGGCTCGCGAGCGGCGCTGTGGGCCATCCTGGCCGTGATCGTCCCGCTGGCGGTCGTCACCGTGGCGGCACTGGTCCATCTGTGGCCGGGAGAACCGGTCTCCACCGCCCAGCAGGGGGCACTGCAGCGGGTGAACGGGACCATCACCGCCATCACCCTCACCCCCTGCCCGAAGGAACCCCCGCTCGAAGGGGAGGCGCAGGCGGCCCCGCCGCCACCGGACCCGGCCACCTGCGGTGACGCCCGCATCCAGCTGACCGGCGGCCCGCAGGCCGGCCGGCACGTCACCTCCGCGCTGCCCAGCGGCCCGGGTGCGCAGCGCTTCACCACGGGCGACGACGTGGTGCTCATCCATTCCCCCGGCGGTGAGCCGGAGGTGGCGCCGTACCAGATCTCCGATCACGACCGGTCCTCACCGTTGTCGCTGGCCGGTGCCGCCTTCGCGCTGGCGGTGATCGCCTTCGGCCGCTGGCGCGGGCTGATGGCCTTGATCGGCCTGGGCATCACCTTCGTGCTGCTGCTGACCTTCGTCATCCCGGCGATCCTGGCCGGGAGCCCGCCGCTGCCGGTGGCCGTCGTCGGCGCCGCGGCGATCATGCTGACCGTGCTGTATCTCACCCACGGATTCACCCTCACCACCTCGGTGGCGATCGTGGGCACCGTGGCCAGCCTGAGCCTGACCGGCGCGCTGGCCTACGCCGCGATCGACCTGGTGCGGCTGAACGGCATCACCGACGAGAGCTCCTTCTACCTCGACACCAGCCATCGCATCAACACCCAGGGGCTGCTGCTGGCCAGCATCATCATCGGGTCCCTGGGTGTGCTGGACGACGTCACCGTCACCCAGGCCGCCACCGTCGGCGAGCTGGCCCGCGCCAATCCCGGCTACGGGTTCGGCCGGCTGTACCGGGCCGCGGCCCGGGTCGGGCGCTCCCACATCGCCTCGGTGATCAACACGATCGTGCTGGCCTATGCCGGCGCGTCGCTGCCGCTGCTGTTGCTGATCAGTGTGGGGGAGCAGCCCCTGGGGGACACGGTGACCAACCCGGTGCTCGCCCAGGAGATCGTCCGAAGCGTGGTGGGCACCCTGGGACTGATCGCGGCCGTGCCGATCACGACCGCGCTGGCCGCACTGGCCGTCACCCGCCGTACCGGGCCCGACCACGACCGCGACCACGACCGCGGCAGTGATCACGGCGGTGGTTCCGGCGATGGCCGCGGGATCCCGCGGCGCCGGGCCCGCCACCGGCGTCCGTCGCAGGCGCTGCCCGACCCGGCCGTCTGAAACGCCGTCGTCGCCGCCCCCGGCGCCGGCGCCGGCGCGCGTTCCGGCGCCCGGCACCCGCTACCGAGGGCGGCGGCCGTCGTCGGGCCGGACGGGAACAACGTGATCATTTTCAGCGATTGGACATGTCCGAAACTTACTGCAAAAATGAAAACCGTTTTCTCGGTTGGAGGGACTCGGCGCCGGGCGACGGCCGGTCTCCACCCATCGATCATCGGCCCGCCCGACCGGCCCACGACGAGCTCGACCGAGTGCTCCCCTGAGAAAGGTCATGATGTTCCCCCGACTCTCCCGCCGGATCACCGTGGCGGCCGCGGCCGCGACGCTGCTGACCGGTTGTTCTTCCGGCGGTACGGGCACGGCCGCATCACCGGCCGCATCCTCGCCCGCCGGGTCCGGCACCGCGTCCGGCGCGGCATCGGACACGGTCCGCTACGCCGCCCCCGGTTCCCCGTCCAACGCCACAGGCGACCCGCACGGCCTGCTGCCGGGGGAGAGCGATCTGGTGCGGATGGCCTTGACCTACGACGTGCTGACCCTGCCCGGGCCCGACGGGCGCACGCTGCCCAGGCTCGCGACCGCCTGGAAGCCCGACACGTCCCTCACCCGCTGGAAGATCACGATCCGCGGTGATGCGGCGTTCCCCGACGGACGGGCCGTCACGGCGGCGGACGCGCTGTTCTCCCTGCGGCGGATGGGGGAGAAGACGGCCGAGAACTTCGGCCGGATGGAGATGTTCGACCTGGGCGCCTCCAAGGTGCTCGATGACACCACCTTCGAACTGGTCACCAAGAAGCCCTACGCCGAGGTCGGCAAGGCCCTGGAGGGCGCGACGTTCGTCGTTCCCGCCGGCAGCACCGACTTCACCAGGCCCGTCCCCGGTTCCGGGCCGTTCCGCCCCGCCGGTGGTGACGCGCAGGCCACGACGTTCGAGCGCAACGACGACTGGTGGGGGCCGAAGCCGCCGAGCCGCCGCATCGAGGTCCGCGCGGTTCCCGACCCCCAGGCGCGCGGTGAGGCGCTGCTGTCGGGCCAGGTGGACCTGGCCGCGGCGGTACCGGCCGCGCTGGTGAAGCAGCACGCCGGCAACCCCGCGGTGAAGCTGGTCCGCAGGCCCGGGGCGACCCTCTACCCGCTGGTCATGCGCACCGACACCAAGCCCTTCGACGACCGGCGCGTGCGCGAGGCCGTACGGCTGACGCTCGACCGCGAGCAGCTGCTGCAGGTCGCCTTCCTCGGGTTCGGCGAGGTGGGCAACGACCTGCTCACCCCCAAGGACCCCACCAGCCCCGGCGGGCTGGCGCAGCGCACCCGCGACGTCGAACGCGCCAGGAGGCTGATGACCGAGGCCGGATACGCCGACGGCGTCGACCTCACCCTTCACAGCACCACCGCCTACCCGGGAATGGACTCCGCCGCGACGCTGATCGCCCAGCAGCTGGCGGAGGTCGGAATCCGGGCGAAGGTCAAACTCGCCCCCGCCGACACCTACTTCTCGACGGTATGGGGCAAGGAGCCCTTCTACGTCGGCTACCTGGGAGGCATCCCCTTCCTCGACGTGGTCCGGGTCGCGCTGAAGCCGGGCTCTCCCACCAACGAGACGGCCTGGGAGGATGAGACCTGGCACGCCGGCCTGGAAGCGGCCCTGGCCGAGGCGGACGAACCTGAGCGCCGTACCCGCCTGGGCGAGCTGCAGTCCCGGCTGCGCGACGAGGGCGGGTACGCCGTGTGGGCGCTCAGCGACAGGCTCGACCTGGCCAGGCCCGGCCTGACGGGAGTCCCCGAGGGGATCGGTTTCTCGGCGGGCTTCATCGACCAGGTGGCTCTTGGCGGCTGACCGGGCGCGGCTCGGCGGCGTCCTGCGGCTGATCGTCCGAGCCGGGGCACTGCTGACCTGCGCCTCCATGGCGATCTTCCTGCTCACCGAGGCGCTTCCGGGAGACGCCGCCGTCGTGCTGGGCGGCGGACGGGCCGACGCCGAGCAGCTGGCGCGGTTGCGCGCCGCCGCCGGGCTGGACCGGCCCCTCGCCGAACGCTACGTGAGCTGGCTCGCCGGGATGCTGTCCGGCGAGCCGGGACACTCCCTTCTCACCGGCCGGCCGGTCGCCGAGCTGATCGGCCCGCGCATCCCGGTGACCCTCACCCTGGCCGTGGCAGCGCTGGCGCTCACCGTACCGCTCATGGCGGCCCTGGCCTGGTCGGCCGTACGGGGGCCGAAGCCGTTGCGGCCGGTGATCACGGGGCTCGTCGTGGGCGGAGCGGCGCTGCCCCAGGTCGCCGTGGCGGCGTTGCTGGTGGCGGCACTGTCGGCGGGCTGGAGGCTCGTGCCGCCCGTCTCGTTGCTTCCCGTCGGCGAGCCCGCGTGGAGCCGTCCCGAGCTGCTGGTGCTGCCGGTGCTGACCCTCGCCCTGCCGGCCGCCGCCTACGGTGCCGCCCTGCTGCGCGGTGCGATCGCCGACGCCGTCGCCCGGCCCTTCGTGCGCGACGCCGAGCTGCGGGGGATGTCCACGGCGGCCGTCGCGCTCCGGTACGTGCTCCCCGTCGTCGCGCCCGCCGTCGCCCGGCTGCTCGCCGTGGTCGGGGGCGGGCTGGTCGCCGGGACGGCCGTGGTGGAGACGCTGTTCGGCCTGGCGGGGCTGGGGGAGCTGCTGGTCTCGGCGATCGGCGGCCGGGACCTGCCCGTGGTACAGGCCACGGCCATGCTCGCCGGCGTGGTGGTCGGGGCCGGCCTGACGGCCGCCGACACCGTCGCGTGGGCCGTGGACCCCCGGGGCGGAGCGGTCCGGTGAGAGCCGTCCGCGCACGTACGGCCGTGGCCGCGGTCGCCGCCGGCTGCGTGCTGGTGGTCGCCCTGGGGGGAGAGGCGCTGGCCGGCCAGGACCCGATCCGCACCGTGGCCGTGCCGTGGGCGGCCCCGGGGCCGGGCCTGCCACTGGGCGCCGACACCCTGGGCCGTGACGTCCTCTCCCGGGTGCTGGCCGGTGGCCGCGAACTGACCCTGGTCGCGCTGGCCGCGGCCGCCGCCGCCTGCGCCCTGGGAGTGGCGGGCGGGCTGTGGGCGGGGTGGAGCCGAAGCCGTGCCACCCGCGTGGTCGCGGCCCTGTCGGATCTGCTGCTGGTGCTTCCCCTGCTCCTGGTGGCGATGCTGGCGGTGGTGGTGCTGCCCGGCCCGGCGGCGGTCGTCGCCGGGACGGTGCTCGGCGGAGCCCCGCTCACCGTGCGGGTGGTGGCCGACGCCACCGCGCAGGCCCGGCACGCCGGGTATGTCGAAGCCGCGTTGTCCAGGGGGGAGCGCGGCCTGTCGGTCCTGTGCAGGGAGGTGCTGCCCGCGCACGCCGGGCTGATCGGCGCCGATCTCGGCCAGCGGACGGTGCTCGCGGTGCAGCTGGCCGCCGCGCTGAACGTCCTCGGTTTCGGGCCGGCTCCACCGGCTCCCGACTGGGCGGCGATGCTCCGGGAGAACCTGCCGGGAATCGGTCTCAACCCGGCCGCGCTGCTCGCTCCCGCCGTGGCGCTGGCCCTGCTGGCCGCCACCGTGGCAGGGCTCTCGCACGTCCTGGCGGGACGCTCGTGAGCGGGCTGGTCGTGAGCGGGCTGACCGTCGTCGGTCCCGCCGGGGTCCTCGTCGCCGACGATGTCGCCCTAAGCGCCGCGCGTGGCGAGGTGCTCGCCCTGACGGGCCCTTCCGGCGCGGGCAAGACTACGGTCCTGCGTGCCGTCCTGGGAGAGCTGCCGCCCGGCCTGACCCGGGTCGCGGGTCGCGTCGAATGGGATCGCGCGCCCCTGCACGCCACCCGGCGCTGGCGTCGCCGGCACGTCGGCTACCTCGGACAGGACCCCGCCTCCGCCCTGCATCCGCTGCTGAGCGCGCGGGCCGCGGTGCTCGAACCCCTGCGGGCGATCGGGTGGCCCCGCGCCGGACGGCAGGCGCGTGCCGAGCGGATGCTCGCCGAGGTCGGGCTGGATCCGGCGGAGTTCGCCGAGCGTCTGCCGCACCAGCTCTCCGGCGGGCAGGCGCAACGGGTCGCCCTGGCCAGGGCGCTCGTCACCGATCCCGACCTGCTCGTCCTCGACGAACCCACCAGCGCGCTCGACCCGCAGGCACTGGAGACCGCCGTCGCCCTGATACGCCGCCGCCGGGCCGAAGGCCGTTCGGTGACGCTGATCGTCTCGCACGACGACGCCGTGGTGACCGGGCTGGCCGACCGGGTCGTACGGCTGGGCGCGCTCCCCGCGCCGAGGTCCCCCGGGAGCGCCGGTGGCAGGGCCGGGACGCGGGCGGCCGGCGCGGTGCTCGCGGTGGACGGCCTGAGCCTCGACCGGCCGGACGGCACCCCCCTGCTCGGCGGGGTCGAGGTGACGATCGCACCGGGGGAGTTCGTCGCCGTGCTCGGCCCCTCCGGGTGCGGCAAGAGCACGCTTCTGCGGGCCCTGGCCGGGCTCCATCCGGTCCGGGCGGGCAGCGCCACGCTGCTGGGTGAACCACTGCCCTGGCCGGTACGCGACAGGAACGTCCGCGCCCTGCGCGCCCTGGCCCTGGTCGGGCAGGACCCGCTGGCCGCGCTCAACCCGGCGCGGCCGGTCGCGGCCGCGCTGCGGCGTCCCCTGCGCCTGCTCGGAGGGCTCGGCCGCGCGGCGGCCACCATCGAGGCGGAGCGCCTGCTCGCCGCAGTGGGACTGCCCGCCGGCACGGCGCACCGCTACCCCGCGGCCCTGTCCGGCGGACAGCGGCAGCGGGTCGCCCTGGCCAGAGCGCTGGCGGCCGGCCCGGCACTGCTGCTGGCCGACGAGATCACCGCCGCCCTCGACACCGAGACCGCCGAGCGGGTGCTCGACCTGCTCGACAGGCTGCGCCAGGACGGCCGGGGCGGCCAGGGCGGCCAGGACACGGCCCTGGCCGTCCTGGCGGTCACCCATGACGCGACGGTGGCGGCCCGGGCCGACCGCGTCCTGCGGATCGACCACTCCATGATCGATGATCGGAGGAAGGTCACCGATGTCCGGTGAACGGGTCGGGCAACGCTGCTCGCTCACGTGACCTGCCCGACATCGGTGATCCGCTCCCTTCCGGGCCGCCTCGGCCCGGAAGGGAGCGGATCACCTCACACGTGCGTGCCCTCCTCGATGACGTACATCCCGAGGTCGCTCGGCCCGGCGGCGGTCAGGCCCAGTCCGTGCCCGGCGAGTTCCTCGCGCAGCGTCCGCTCCTGCAGCACCCGCCAGGGGTAGCCGGTCTCGACCTCACGGACGAGCCGCTCTCCCTCGTAGACCCGGTAGGACATGTGCCAGGTGACGCTGTCGGGTCCCGCGGGTTCGGCCCTGCCCCACCCTTCGTAGCGGAGGCGTCCCAGCCGCAGGTCGGTGAAGCGGGTCAGCGGCATCGCGACCGGTTCGGCGGGGGGTTGCAGGTTCAGCACCGCCCTGCCGCCGGGCACCAGCAGATCCCACAGCCCGTGCCGTTCGGCGGGGGTGAGGTGGCCGATGACGTTCATCGCGACCACCGTACCCAGGTCGGAGGGGAGCGTGGCCTGCAGCAGCCCGTCGGGCAGCACGGTCACCCGGTCACGCAGGCCGGGGCGTTCGAACACGCGGGCCGTCAGCACCGACCGCAGCGCGAGGGAGGGTTCGATGGCGATGATCTCGGCGTCCGGCAGCGCCTCGGCGATCACCAGGGTGCCCAGCCCGCCGCCCGCGCCCAGGTCGACGACAGGGCCCGGGCGGCCCTGCTGCAGCGCCTTCGTGAGCACGGGGCCCAAGACGTCCCAGTGGGGGGCCATCATGGCGTCGACGAACTCGGCCGACCACTCGTACGGATCAGTCACGCGCACACGTCCTCACTGAGTTTGATAATGGTTCCTATTTCCATTCGGTGTCGAGCGTAGCGTCAAGTGAAGCCATGAGGAAAATGAGGGCCGGTCCGACGAGGGTCACGTCGAGCCCGTCAGCGGGTGAGTGGGTGGCGTGGCTCGCCGCGGTGGCCGTTACTCAGGATCGTGGCCCGGCGCTCAGGTCCGGCGCGAAAGGACCGGCGGGCATGCGACAGCGGACCCCGGCTCGTCGCAGGAGACCGGTAGGAATTTCATGAATCGACATTTTCGAGGTGATCAATGATTGAAAATCGACCAAGGCGAGAAACGACTAAAGGCAACGCAGGAGAACGAAAGGATGAGCCGAGCCGAAACGGAGCGCGTGGACGTAGATCGTTGAAAGCGGTAACGTCGGTCACACGACCGCACTCGGGGTTGTAAGGGTGAACGGGAGCCGCTGGATGTCCTCGAAAACGGCCAGGCCATCCCCCCTGGCTCGGCCGAGCACTCGTTCGTCCGGCAGGGTGCGCCACATCGTGACCATCCTCGTCGCCGTCGCGATAGCCGGATCACTGGGTTACCTTTTCGCTCTCCCCGATGCCGGCCAGGCCGCCATCGCCGACATGCGGGAGGCGGAGGCGAAACGGGATGTCCGGCAAATCAGCGAGTTGACCACCACGGCGCGTGTGACCGCCGTTGATCTGAACGGGGTGCTGTCCGGCCTCACCAAGGCGCTTCCTCAGGACAGAACCCTCACCGCGCAACCGGCGCAGCCGGCGGAGATCGATGGGTGGCAGCGTGTTCTGCGGCAGGCTGTCGACAGGCATGCGGAGACTCCCTCCGGGACGACCGCGACCAACGTGGCTCGCATGGGGTTTCGTAACGCGGTGAACGCCGTGGCGATCGCGGTCGATGCGTACGCGGCCGGACAGCGGCTTCCCGTAGATCTTCGCCGGGACTTCCTCGATCTGGCGGCCCGCCAACGGTCCGCCGCTGTCGCGACGTGGTCTGTCGCGGCGACACAACTCGACCAGATCAATGTCAGCGCCGGCAACGGCCACCAACATGTCTACCTGACGAGTGCTCCAGGAGAAGGGGCGATGTCCGCGGACACCGTTCCGGAAGGTGCGCCCGGTTAATTCCGCCGGGGGTTCTTCTGGGTGAGCGGTGTGGGTCGTTCACGAGGCCGGGGCCGACGAACTGAGGCTCGGGAGTGGCGTGGGTGCCGGCTGGATGGAATGGCCTTCCCGTTCTGAGGCCACCGTTCGCATCTCCAAAACCGACAAGGACGGCCGCGGTGAGAGCATTGCGGTCGTGCCCGCTCTGCTGGCCGAACAGGGGGTCGACTCGGTCGACGTCACGTCGCTGGTCGGGATCGGCACGGTGACCTGACCCGGCGCGGACCGGCACCGGAGTCACCGCCACCCGCGGCCCTGGACCGGGGTGGCCGCAGCGAGATCTACGCGCTGTGGTCAGTCGGGGTGGCGAGGGATGCCGGAGACCTCGTGATCGGCGTGGAAGAGAGCCTCGCCGATGAGGGTGCGGACATGGACGTCGCGGGCCCGATACAGCACGCGGCGGCCGTCCCGGCGAGTGCTGACCAGACCGGCCAGGCGCAGTTTGGCCAGATGCTGGGAGACCGAGGGGCGCGCGACCGCGACGGCCTCGGCCAGGGAGCCGACGTCGTACTCCCCGGAGGCCAGCAGCCACATCAGGCGCAGCCGGGTGGCGTCGCTGAGCATCCGGAAGGCCCCGACGGCGGCCTCCACCTGGGCGCCGGTGGGTTGCTCCTGCGAAGGGTTGGTATCTGAGACGTTGTCGCGTGCGCACATGGATACATATGCTGTGTGACATGGCCGTCGTTCGCAAGTGAGGTAGCGATGTCTGAACAGCCCAAGGACGGTTCTTTGTCCTCCCAGGAGCCTGACGACCACGACCACCAGCACGACCACGACCACGGACGCGACCACGGGCACGGCCACGGACGCGACCACGGGCACGGCCACGGGCATGGGCACGGGCGCCAAGGAAAATCCGCGCGCGGCCGACTCGGGCGCCTGATCGGGCGCGTCGGCCACGCTTTCACCCCGCACAGCCATGACAGCGCCGACAAGAGCGACGCGGCGCTGGAGTCCAGCGACCAGGGGATGCGGGTGGTGGCGATCTCTTTCGCCGCCCTCATGGTGACCGCCGTCGTCCAGATGGTCGTCGTGGCCTTCTCCGGGTCGGTCGCCCTGCTGGGCGACACCCTGCACAACGTCGCCGACGCGCTGACCGCGATCCCGCTGGCGATCGCGTTCTCCCTCGGGCGCCGGGCGGCCACCCGCCGTTTCACCTACGGGTACGGCAGGGCCGAGGACCTGGCGGGCATCGCCATCGTGATGATCATCGCCGCCTCCGCCGCGTTCGCCGGGTATGAGGCCTTGCAGCGCTTGATCGCTCCCCAGCAGGTGCAGGCACTGGGCTGGGTGGCCGGTGCCGGGCTGATCGGGTTCCTCGGCAACGAGTGGGTGGCCCGTTACCGGATCAGAGTCGGCAGGGAGATCGGCTCGGCCGCTCTGGTCGCCGACGGGCTGCACGCCCGCACCGACGGCTTCACCTCACTGGCCGTGCTGCTGAGCGCGGGCGGCGCGGCGCTGGGGTACCCGATCGCCGACCCGATCGTCGGCCTGGCCATCACGGTGGCCATCTGCTTCGTGCTGCGCCAGGCGGCCCGGGAGATCTACCACCGGCTGATGGACGCGGTCGACCCGGCCCTTCTGGCCCGGGGCGAGCAGATCCTCACCGCCACTCCGGGCGTACGGCGGGTCGGGTCGATGCGACTGCGCTGGGTCGGTCACACACTGCGCGCCGAGGTCGACATCGTCGTCGACCCCGCCCTGTCGCTGCTGCAGGCGCACGCCGTGGCGGTGCAGGCCGAGCACCGGCTGATCCACCATCTGCCCCGCCTGGGCGCCGCCACCGTCCACGCCGACCCCGATCATCTCGACGGCGCCGACCATCACGCCCTGCTGGCCACCCACCGCTGACCGGACGGAGTCGCCGGCACGATCCGGCCGGCACCACCGGCCTATCACCTGCACACACCCTTCGGCCTGGACAGGCCACTCGTCCTGCGCGCGGCCGCGCACGCGCTGCGCTCGGGCGGCCGGTTGCTGGTCGTCGACCACCGCTCGACCGCGCCGTGGTCGTGGAATCAGGATCCCGACGCCCGGTACCCGACGCCGCGCGAGGTCGTCGCGGGCAACCGGCAGGCGGGGTGGTTCCTCAGTGGGCCGGAGCGTGCGAGTGGAGGTCGCCGGTGTCCCACTCGGGGAAGGGGTCGACCAGGTGCGCGGGACCGGGAGCGAGTTCGGCGTCGGTGCACAGGCAGGCGTCCAGGTCCGCGAACAACCCTGCCCGGTCCAGATCGATCCCGATGAAGGCGATCTCCTGGAGGGCGGACCTGTCCAGGGACGCCGCGTCGGCGAACGGCTCGAAGGACGCGACGGGACCGGCCTGCGACCACAGCCCTGTCACCGAGGGGCGGCTGGCCAGCAGGAAGAACCCCTTGGAGCGCAGCAGGGTCCCGTCGGCGACGATGCCGCGCTCCACCAGGTCCCACAGGCGCGCCGGGTGGAACGGGCGGTCCGCCCGGTAGACCATGCTCGCGATGCCGTACTCCTCGGTCTCCGGGACGTGTTCTCCATTGATCTCCTTGACCCAGCCCGGCGCCTGCTGGGCGCGCTCCAGATCGAACAGGCCCGTTCCCACCAGTTCCGCGACGGGGACGCGCCCGAAGGTGGCCCGCAGCACGCGCGCCTGGGGATTGAGCCCGCGCAGCGCCGCCTCGATCCTGCCGGCCTGTGCCGCGGTGACCGTGTCGGTCTTGTTGACGACGATGACATCGGCGAACTCGATCTGATCCACCAGCAGGTCGGTGACCGTGCGCTCGTCGTCGTCGAAGGCCGCGATACCGCGGGCCGCGAGCTCGTCGCCGGCCTGCAGTTCGGTGAGCAGGCCGCCGGCGTCGACGACGGTGACCATCGTGTCCAGCCGGGTGATGTCCGCCAGCATCTGCCCGCCCTGCTCACCGAACGCGAACGTCGCCGCCACGGGCATCGGCTCGGAGATGCCGCTGGACTCGATCAGCAGGTAGTCGAATCGTCCCTCGCGCGCCAGGCGGCCCACCTCCTCCAGCAGGTCGTCGCGCAGCGTGCAGCAGATGCATCCGTTGGTCATCTCCACCAGCCGCTCGTCGGTGCGGGCGAGCGCTCCTCCGCGGACGAGTTCGGCGTCGATGTTGATCTCGCTCATGTCGTTGACGATGACCGCGACCCTGAGCCCTTCGACGTTGCCCAGCACGTGGTTCAGCAGGGTGCTCTTGCCCGCGCCGAGGAATCCCGACAGGACGGTCACCGGCAGTGGCGCGGCCGGAATCCGGTCGGCTTGGGAAACGGACAACACGACCTCCTGGAGCAGGGACGTCTTCTTCATGGGATGGTGCGCAGTCTCGGGGCGAGACCTTCGGCGTCCAGGACGCTGCCGGCCAGCCAGGACGTCACGGCCCGGGCGTCCTGGGGGGTGAGGATCGGGCCGACCGGGATCGCCGTGCCGCGAGGCCTGCGGTTCACGTCACAGGGCTGCACCACCAGGTGGCATCCGCTGTCGTGCGCTGCGCCCGTCCGGCAACGCGGTGCGTTCAACAGGCATCCGGTACGGACGAGGACGCCGTGCGGACTGTGCCGCACGGTGGCGGCGAGCCGTGTCAGGACGTCCAGGCCCGGCTCCCCGGAGCGGCACGGGCCGGCCTGGCAGACGAGCACGGTGAAAGGCCTGCCGGTCACGACACGCTCCCCACCGGTCCGGGACGGGCGCCGGCCGGGCCGGTGGGGAGAGGGTCGTCGGGGATGCAGCGGGGATGGTGGCGCACCTCGTCGAGGACGACCCTGCCGGTCACGCCGAAGACCTCGCTCAGCAGGTCCGGGGTGAGCACGTCGATCGGCCGGCCGTCGGCGTGAACCGTTCCCCGGTGAAGGGCGACGATGCGGTCGGTGAAACGTGCGGCATGGTCGAGTTCGTGCAGCACGGTGACGACGGTCAGCCCGCGGGCGGTGCGCACCTCCCGGACGAGTTCGAGGACCTCCAGCTGGTGGCGGATGTCGAGGTGCGCGGTGGGCTCGTCGAGCAGGAGGACGTCGCTCTCCTGGGCGAGGGCGAGCGCGAGGCGGGCGCGTTGCCGTTCTCCGCCGGACAGGGTGTCCAGGACCCGATCGGCCAGAGCGGCCAGGCCGGTGAGGGCGAGGGCCTCCTCGGTGGCGGGGTCGTGTCCGGTGGTGCGGAGCATCCCGAGCGGGCCCTGGCCCGGATAACGGCCCTGGTGAACGAGCTGGCGGACGGTGAGACCGGGGACCGGGGGAAGCGTCTGGTGCATGATGGCCACGCGGCGGGCGATCTGCCTGCGCGACATTCGGGCCAGGGGACGGCCGTCGAGCTCGACGGTGCCGGCGTGCGGGGTCAGGATCCCCGAGAGCAGCCTCAACAGCGTGCTCTTCCCGCTGCCGTTGACTCCGACCAGCGCGACCGACTCGCCTTTTCCGACGGTCAGGTCGATTCCGCGGAGAAGGCGGCGGCCGTCGTGCCCGAAGCTCAGGCCGAGGGTTCTCAGAGTCACGGGTGCTTCTCCCTGGAGACGATGACGACGAGGATCACTGCTCCGGCCAGTGCGGTGACGACACCGGTCGGCAGACCCAGGCGGTGGCCGAGCTCGGTGCCGGCGATGAGGCGGGTGAGGGACTGGGCGGCGGCGTCGGTCGCGACGAGGACCGCGGCTCCCAGCAGGGCCGCCGCGGGCACGTGGCGGCGGGGGCCGGTGCCGGGCAGGCGCCGTGCGGCGTGCGGGATGACCAGCCCGACGAACGCCAGGGCTCCGGCGAGGCTCGCCGCGCAGGCGGTGAGGGCGACGGCGATGCCGAGGACCGTGAGGCGGGCACGCCGCGGCGCCAGCCCGAGGGAGGCGGCGTGCTGGTCCCCGCCCTGCAGGATGGTGGTGACGGCGGTCGCCGCCCACGCGGCGCAGATCCACAGGGGGATCCACCACACGGCGATGACCAGGTGGTCCCAGACCCGGCCTTCGACGGATCCGACGAGCCAGCGCAGGACGTTGCCGAACCGGCTGGGCTGGTAGGCGAGCAGCAGCGTGGTGACCCCGCCCATGAGCGCCGATCCGAGCAGGCCGGCGATCACCGCGCGGCCGGGTCCTCCGCCCGCCGCGAGCAGCCAGGTCACCACCCCTCCCACAACGCCGCCGACGAGCGCCGCTCCCAGGCCGCCGAGTGCCGAGTCCGCGGGCGCCAGCCCGAAGGTGGCGGCGGCGAGCACGCCGAGGACCGCTCCCGGGTTGACGGCGGTGAGCTCGGGGGCGGCCAGCTCGTTGCCCAGTGAGGTCTGCAGAAGGTGACCGGCGACGCCGAGCGCCGAACCCGCGAGCGCCGCCGTGACGAGACGGGGCAGGCCCAGTTCCCACAGGATGCGCTCCTCCAGCGTCCGCGGCCGGGCGACGGCGAGCAGGTCGTCGACGGAGGCCCCTCCCGCCCACAGGTGAAGGCATGCCGCCAGCGCCACCAGCGCCGCCAGAAGCGGAAGCAGTGCCCTTCTCATCGCGCACCCCGGCGCAGCAGGGCGGTCCCGGCGAGGACGCCGATGAGGACGGTCCAGGCGCCGAGCGGCGTCTCGACGGGGGCGAGGGCCAGCCGGGCGACCTGGTCGGCGGCCACGGTGATCGTCGCGCCGAGAACGGCCGTCCAGCACGTCCAGGAACGGGCGTCGCCGTCCGGCCGGATCCTGCGGGCCAGGAGGGGGGCGACGAATCCGACCCAGGCGATCGGGCCGCAGGGGCCGGTGACCGCTCCGACCAGCAGTGCCGCGACGGCCAGGACACCGGTGCGCGCGGCGGTGACCCCGGCACCGAGGGAGGTCGCGGCCTCGTCCCCGAGGCGGAGCAGCCCGAGCGCGGGTACGGCCAGCACGACGAGGGGGACGGCCAGGACGAGCCACGGGAGGGTGCGGGAGACCTGCTCCCACAGGATGCCGTTGAGACTGCCCACGAGGTAGCGGAAGAGCAGGTCGTACTGGAGCCGGTCGGCCGTCGCCATGATGGCCAGCAGGAGGGCCTGGATGGCCGCGGTGACCGCGGATCCGATGAGCAGGACCCCACCGGCGGTACGGGCCGTGCGGGCGGCGGCGAGGGTGATCCCGCCTCCGGCGGCGGCGCCCGCGAGGCCGACGAGCGGATGGAGCGAGGGGGAGACGGGCAGCGCCCAGATGACGCAGGCGGCGACGGCGACGGCCGCGCCGGAGGAGACGCCGAGGAGCTCGGGGACGGCGAGCGGGTTGCGCAGCGCCTCCTGGAGCAACAACCCGGCCACGGCGACGGCGGCGCCGCCGAGCAGCCCGAGCAGGAGGCGGGGCAGCCGCAGTTCCCAGAGCACCACGTACTCCAGGGAGGCGTGGTCGGCCAGGACCGCGGGGAGGTGATGGGGCGCGATCACCGGGGTGCCCAGGCACAGACCGCACAGGGCCAGCAGCGCCAGCACGGCTGCCGGAAGGACGAAGCGGAGCGGGGGCACGGCCGAGCCGTGCCCCCTGACGTGCGAGGAGGTCACCCGGTGGCCTTCGCCAGGGCCTCTTCGAGGATGATGCCGAACGCGCGGGTGCCGCGACCGGACGCCCACAGCTCGGGCTGGACCTCGTAGATCTTGCCCGTGGTGACCGCCGGGATCCGCTTCCACACGGGGTTGTCCCGGTAGGTCTCGGTGACGGGCTTGGCGTTGCCGAAGGAGAACGACTGCACGAAGATCACCTGTGGTGCCTTGGCCAGGATCTCCTCGATGCTGTAGGCCTGCGCGGTCTCGAACCCGCCGCCCTTGCTCGGCCACGGGTAGCCGAAGTACTGCGACAGGAAGTTGCCGAGCACGTCGTCGGTGGTGTTGACGCCGATGGAGCTGCCGCCGTACATGGCCAGGACGGTCTTGTCCTTCAGCCCCGCGGCCTGGGCCCTGGTGGCGCCGTCGGCGAGTTTGGCGGTGAAGGCGTTCTCCGCCTTCGTCTGCTGCTCGCCCCGGCCGGTGAGCGCGGCCATGTTGCGGAGGTAGCCGATGGAGTCCCTGTAGGACTTCACCTGGACGTTCCACAGCGGCGCGAACTTCTCCACCGCGGGGGCCAGACCCTCGTGCACGCCGGCCAGGCCGATCACCAGGTCGGGCTTCGCCCTGGCGATGGCGGCGACGTCCTCGCCGCCGAAGCTACCGGGGATGACGGGGACGTCCTTTCCGGCGGGACCGAGGTAGTCGGGCCGGGTCAGCAGCTTGGGAGTGGTGGTGCCGACGGGGACCAGGCCGAGTTCGACGAGCATGTCGTCGCAGATCCCGGTCAGGCAGACGACGCGTTCGGGGACCTTCTTCAGCGTGAGGGTCTTGCCGGTGGGGTCGGTGACGGTCAGGGACGCCGCGACCGCGGTGGCGGAGGCGACCGGGGCCGCGGAGGCGACCGGGGCCGCCGGGGCGGAGGCGGCGGCGGGCTCCTTGGCGTCCGAGCCGCCGCACCCGGTGGCGGTGGTGAGCGCGAGGAGCACGGTCGCGGCGATCAGCTTTCTCATCAACGACCGATCTTGTCCACGGAGTCGGCACCGGGGGTGACGACGGTGACGGCTCCGCCGCCGTCGAGCGAGGTCGGGACGTTGATGGTCCCGACGACCCGTCCGAGGTCGGGCGAGATGACGGTGATCTTGCCGGTGCCTCCGCCCGTCACGTAGGCGAGGGAGCCGTTCGGCTGCAGGGCGATGCGCCTGAACTGGGCGCTCCAGGGCGACGTGCCGACGACGGGGCCGCCGGGCAGGCGCGGCAGGGTGACGGTCGAGCTGACCGTTCCGTAACCGGGAACGCCGGGACGCACCTTGACGAAGGAGACGATGTCGTTGGCCGGACGCTGCATCACGTATCCGGCGTGCCGGTCGGACAGGCCGTGCCGGAAGAGGAAGCCGGTGCCCAGCGGCGCCGTCACCGAGCTCCCGGTGACCGGGTCGACGAGGAACGACTCGTGCCGCCAGTTCTGCCAGTCGTCGCCGGACTCGTCGGAGGAGTAGGCCGCCAGGCGGCGGCCGTCGGCGCTGACCCGCAGGTAGTAGGCGCGTCCGGTCGCGGGCCAGGCGACGGTCCGGACCGGGGACAGGACGCCGCCGGTCAGGCGCGCGGTGTCGAGCCCGGCGTTCGTCGCGCTCAGGACGAGGCCGCCGGTGTAGGCCTCACCGTGGCCGCCGGCGCCGATCGGGACCGTGCTGGTCGGCTCGACCTCGCCGCCGCCCGCCGCGACGATGTCGGCGATCGGATAGGTCTCGAAGGTGTTGTCGGCGTCGTTGCGGTGGACGACGGTGCCCTCACCGAAGGCCACGCCCGGGTGACCGGTGTGGATCTCGGCGGTCCAGGCGCCGTAGGTGCGCAGGTCGACGACGGTCAGCGTGCCGTGGCCGTCCTCCTCCTCGGCCTCCTCGGCCTTCGTGGCCTTCGCGGCCTCCTGGCGCTCCTTGGACGCCTCTTCCTCCTCATGGTCGTGTTCCTCGGCCGCGGCGACGACCGCGTGCCGGCCGGACGGATCGGCGGCCAGGTGGGTGAACTCACCCTCGGGCAGGGGAGCCGTCCCGACGATCCGCGGGGAGCCGCTGGTCTGCAGGGCGACGAGCTGCCGGTTCGCCTCGTCGACGAACAGGACCCGGCCGTCCTTCAGCGGGAGCATCCCGGTGTGGTCGGCGAAGGTCCGGCCGGTGAAGGTCGCCAGCAGCCGGTGGGAGGGGACGGCGTACACGTACAGCCGGTCGGCGGCCGCGTCCGCGACGACCAGCCGGGAGCCGGAACTCGCGGCAGTGGCCGGAAGGGCCGGGACCAGGCCGAGGGCCAGGACGGCGGCCGTACCGAGGGAGAGCGCTGCTAAACGCACGAAGCCTCCAAAATGATGATCGTTGTCAACTCGTGGACATTGATAATGATTACCATTACCCTGATCGCTGTGCCAAGGGGCGTTATGTGAAGGATGCGCAACTTCGCCGGCGCGCCGTGTTCGGCACACCTCACCGAACGAAGGAGTCACCATGTCCGAGAGCAACGAGCTGCCCGTGTTCAGCCCGGCGGTCGAGCAGCGTCCCGTCGCGGCCGCGCACCCGACCTGCAACCACGCCCTCGTCGCCGACCTGTTCGACGACGAGGCCTGATGTCCCCGGTGCCGCGCGGTCCTCCGGGCCGCGCGGCACCACCCCTCCCTCCAGGACACACGAGCTTCCAGGACACACGAGCAAAGGCGACCGGCGTGCCAGGCATTGACGAACAGGAGCGCGGGCTCGCGGCGGGCACCGCGATCTACACCAAAGACGGCCACCCTGTCCTGCGGACCTCCTCGGGAGAGTTCCTGGACCTGAACATCGACCTCAAGGGGGGCCTCGGGGACCTCCCCGAACGCGCCGTCCTGGCGTTCGAGGAACGTGGCCTGCTGGCGGCCCCCGCCGGGGCGCCGGAGCGGACGGTACTCGTCGTCGGCGACGGCCTGATCGCCACCGCCCTGCACGACCTGCTCCGGCAGGCGGGGTTCGTGACGCGGACGGCGCGGCCGGACGAGGCGCTCACGAACGTCGTTCCGGGCCGCACGGTGCTGACCTGGTGCTGCGACGACCTGCCGCCCCCTGACTGGGAACCGTTCGGCGTCGCGGCGGTGCAGGCCGGAGCCGTCTGGCAGCGCTGCTCCGTCGAGGGTGCGACGGCGGTGCTGGAACCGCTGACCCTGACCGGCGCCGACCTGTCTCACTCGCACGTACGCGCCCGCAGGCTCGCCGCCTCCGAGAGCCCCGACCACCTGGCCGCCTACTGGACGGCCCGGCCCGAGCACGCCTCCACGGCCGTCGGGACGATCGAGGCGCACCTGGTCGCGGGGTTGCTCGCCGCGGACCTGGCGGTGCTCGAGGCCGGCCGTCCCCGGACCCGTACGCTGCGGATGGTCGACCTGCTCACCCAGAGGGTCTCCGACCACCCGATCCTGCCGTTGCCGGCCTTTCATCCCCGCCCGGAACGCCGGTGACGGCCCTGCTCACCGATCTGGCCGCGCCGGACGGCCTGGCCTGCGACGTCGTCCTCCCGCACGCCTCGGGGCGGCATCCGCTGCTGGTGATCCGCACCCCCTACGGCAAGGCACGGCATCTGGCCGAGGCGCACGGCTGGGCGCGCCGCGGGATCGGCGTGGTCGTGCAGGACGTCCGCGGACGGCACGAGTCGCCGGGGACGTGGCGGCCCTACGAGACGGAACGGGCCGACGGCCTCGCACTGGCCGCCTGGCTGCCCGGGCAGCCGTGGTGCGACGGCCGCCTCATCGGCTACGGGTCGTCCTACGCCGCGTTCTGCGCCCTCCAGATCGCCGACTCCCTCACCGGCGTCATCGCCGCCGTCCCGGCGCTCGGCCTGCGCGAGACGACCCGGGAGCCCGCGGGGCCTGCCAAGCTGTACTCCCACGCCTGGTGGTGGAGCACGTATGCGGCCTGCCGCACCGAACGCACCGGGCTGCTCGATCTGCGACTGGCCGACGATCCGCAAGCCCTCACGCACCTGCCCGTCACCGGGATCCCGGAACGCCTCGGTATCGCGCTGCCCGGCTGGGAGGCCGCCTGGAACGCGGCGCCCGAGCCCGCACCCGTCTCGCGCACGCCGCTGCTCGCGGTCGCCGGGTTGTACGATCCGTTCCTCGATGCCGCGATCGACCTGTGGCGAGGATGGCAGGGGCCGGCCGAGCTGCTCGTCGGGCCCTGGCAGCACGACCTCGGCCTCATCCACCGCGACCGCAACGGCGCTCGCCCGCTCCTGCACCCCGAGCGCGCGTCCGGATTCCTCACCGCCTGGACGACCGCGGTACTGTCGGGCGAACCGCCCAGGTCCGGCGCGCGA
This sequence comes from Streptosporangium sp. NPDC050855, assembly GCF_044456585.1. Classification (NCBI taxonomy): domain Bacteria; kingdom Bacillati; phylum Actinomycetota; class Actinomycetes; order Streptosporangiales; family Streptosporangiaceae; genus Streptosporangium; species Streptosporangium sp. NPDC050855. The sequence continues at coordinate 142,283 of NZ_JBITFY010000011.1, read as the reverse complement.
CTTGCCGTGGAGTCGACCCGGGACTGGATCGAGGGGTTCGGCGAAGGCCGCCTGGAACTCGAACTGAAGGGCTCGGGCGCCTTCACCGCCGATCCGCGTGACCCCTTCCCCTCCCGCATGGGCCCGGTCGACGTGGCGGGCGACGCGGACCGGACCGACGTCGTCGTCGCGGTGAGCGAGCCGCTGGCCGGGGATCTGACCGTCGCGGGCCGTCCGCGCATCCGGTTCGCCGGCACCAAGGACGGCCCGGGGGACTGGGTGGCCAGACTGTCGGAGGAACGCCCCGACGGCACCGCGATCCAGCTCGGGCACGCCCTGTGCGAACAGGCCGACCTGACGCTCCCGACCGTGGTCCACCGGTTCCCGGCCGGGACCCGGCTGCGCGCGGAGATCGCCGCGCACCACTTCCCCCTGCACGTCCGCCACCCCCACACCGACACCGACCCGCTGATCGCGACCGTGCTCCGCCCTTCCCGCCGCGAGGTGTCGGACGTGCGGCTGACCTTGGAGACCGCATGAACAGGCTCGTCGATCCCGTCTGCGGGGTGATCCGGCAGATCACTCCGTATCCGCATCTCGACGGCATGCCGGACCGCTACCGGTGCATGATCGCCGACGTCGGCGACACCCGCCGGTTCGGCCTCTGGCTCGCCGACCTCATCGCCGCGGGAACGTCCTTCGGCGACGAGGAGTCCGCCCGGGTCGGTGCCATCGGCGAGGCCGTGGAACGCTACTGCGGCAACAACATCCCCGACACGCTCCTGCGCGCCCGCGCCTCCGAGCTGACGACCGCCCACCAGGGCCCCGACGACCTGCCCGGTTTCTCCGACGAGCAGTACGGCCGGCCGGGATTCCCCTACCGGCCCTGGCGTCACGACGACCCGATCCTGTGGGCCGAGGGCCGCACGCACGAGGGAGAGAAGGTACTGGTCCCCGGTTCGTGGACGTACCTGAACTGGCATCAGGGCCCGCGCCGCGGCGAGGTGCGCCACCACCACCTCAACTACGCGGGGGTGGCCTGCGGGCAAGGTCTGGAGGATGCGTCCCACCGGGCGCTGCTGGAGGTCGTCGAGCGCGACGCGGTCACCGTGTGGTGGGGACTCGGCCTGCCCGCGCGAGGCATCGACGTCGCCTCCGTCCCCGGCCTCGCCGACGCCTGGCGAGGCAGCCGGCTCACCCTCCACCTGGTCGAGGTGCCGAGCGAGTTCGGCACCCCGGTGGTCGCGGCCCTGGCCTTCGACCCGGAGAAGAGGATCGCGGCGGCCGGGTTCGCGTGCCGCGCCGATCCGGCCGAGGCCTGCATGAAGGCCGCGCAGGAAGCGGTCCAGGTATGGATCGCCGCGCTGGGCCTCATCGACGAGGACGGCGCCGCCTACGACGCGATCCGCCGCGGAGTCCTGGCCCGGCACTCCTACCTGCCATGGCGCGCCGACCGCGCCTATCTGGACTCCGCCGGAACCGACTTCCGCGCGGTCAAGGACCTCGCGGCCCAGGCCCAGGTCTGGCTCGACGAGCGCATGCATCCCCTGCTCGCCCGGTTCACCGACCCCGGTGTGGTCGTGGACGTCGCCGACGTCGCCCGGGGAGGGGACCTCGTCGGTGAGATCACCGCCACGGGCAGACGGGTCATCACCGTCGACCTCACCACCTCCGACATCCGGGAGACCGGCCTGCGGGTGGCCAGGACGTCCGTGGACGGCCTGATCCCCAACAGTCCCGCCGCCTACCCCTACCTGGGCTCGCCCCGGTGGAAGCACCTGGCCGACCTGTACGGAGTCGACGGGAACATCACCCTGGCCCCGCCACCCCACCTGTGATGACGTCCATGATGCCGCCCGCCGTCCGGCGCGCCGACGACGCCGCCCGCGGCCCCTACGACGGCCACCTCCCCGCCCCCGGCACCCAGCCGCCCACCCACCACGACGACCGGGGCACGCCCCTGCCGCGCCACCCCGGTCAGGGACGGATCGGCCCGCTGCTGGACCTCGCCCTGGCGGCGGTCCCCGGCAGGGTCCGCCCACGGCGGGTCCCGTCGGCCGGCGCCCTCTACCCCGTGGACGCCTACGTCGTGCACCGCGGCCGGGCCCACCGCTACGACCCGGTCGACCACGCCCTCGCCGGCTGGACCGAGGGGTCCGACCCCGCGGACTTCGCCATCGTGCTGTCCCTCACGCCGGAACGGACCCTGTGGAAGTACGGCGCGCGCAGCCTCCCCAGCCTGCTTCTGGACACCGGTCACGCCATCGGCGCCATCGCCGCGGCGGCGTCCGCCCTCGGCCTCGACTGCCACCTCCAGCGGGAGGCGGACGCCGCGACGCTGAACGGGCTCACCGGCGGGCGCTACGGCCTGGCGGCGCTGGCGATCGGCGAACCCCCCGGCTGGCCGGCGACACCCGGCGCCTTCCCCAGGCCCGGCGACCTCGTCCTGGACGCGCTCGCCGAACTGCTGTCGGTCGTCCGCGTGCCCACCTGGGCGCCTCTCACGACACCGCGTCACCCTGCCGAGCTGCTCCTGGGACGGCGTAGCGGCGACGACTTCTCCGGTGTCCCCGCCGCTGCGGACCTGCGGCGGCTGCTGGACGGCACCGGCCTCATGGCCGCCACAGAAACGGGGATCCTCAGCGCCGCCGGACCCGTGGCCCGGGGCGACGCGCGCCCGGTCCTCGCCTCCTGGGCCGCGGGTCAGGACCTGCTGTCCAGTGCCGCCGCCGTGCTCCTGTACACGGCGCCGCGGCGCGACTACCTCACCGAGCACCTCCATGCCGGACTCACCGTGCATCTGGCCCTGCTGGAAGCCGCGGCCCGCGGCCTGCCCGCCCGCGCGATCGGCAGCTGGGGCCCGGCGGACCTCGGGGCGGCCCTCGGCCAGGAGGCCGGCACGGCCGTGATCGTGCACGGAGCCGTCATCGGCGCCAGAAAGGAAGCATCATGATCGTCCATCGTCGCCTCCTGCAACTGTCCGGCGCCGTCAAGGCCCCCCTGGCCGCGTGCGTCGGCCTCGGCCTGGCGGTCTCGGCCGCCTACGTCGGGCAGGCGCTCCTGCTCGCGGGGGCGCTGGCCGCCCTGGCCCGGGGCGACCACGACACCACCGTCACGCTTCTGGTCTGGGCGTTCGTGGTCATCGCCGGCCGGGCCGTGCTGCTGTGGGCGCGCGAGACCGTCACCGTCTGGGCAGGGGCCCACATCCGCGCCCGGCTGCGCGACCGCCTGGTCGAACGGCTCGAACTGCTCGGCCCGGCCCACCTCACCGAGGCCCGCACCGGTTCGGTGCAGACCACCGTCGTGGACGGTGTCGAGGGCCTGGACGCCTACTTCAGCCGCTACCTGCCACAGGTCGTCGTCACGATCTGCGTCCCCGTCGCGCTCGTCGGCTGGTTGTTCTCCGTGAACGCGGCGGCCGCGACGGTCCTCGCCGCCGCCGTCGCCGGCGTGCTGGTGATCCCGAGGCTGTGGGACGCGACGCTGCTGCGCCGCGGCCGGACGCGCTGGAAGGCCTTCGCCGACCTGGCCGCCGACTACCTGGAGGCCATGCAGGGCGTCGCGACCCTGCGCGCGTTCGGCGCAGTCGGCCGCCTCGGGGGCAGGCTCGCCGGCCGGGCCCACGAGCTGTACACCACCACGATGCGCCAGCTCAAGGTGTCGCTGATCGAGACCGGGGTCAGCGCCCTCCTCGTCCAGGCGGGCACCGCCGCCGCCGTCCTCGCCGCCGTCTCGGCCACCTCCCCCAGCGCCTGGTCGGTGTTCGTCGTCCTCATGATCACCGTCGAGTGCTTCCGCCCGGTCCGCCAGCTGTCGGAGTACTGGCACGCCGGCTACCTCGGGATCACCGCCGTCGACGGGCTCGAGGACCTGCTGTCGGCCGAGCCCGTAGTCTCCGACACCGGCACGAGAACGGCCTTACCGGACCGTCCCGAGATCGTTTTCGACCGCGTCACGTTCACCTACCCGGGCGCGTCCGTCGAGGCCGTGCGCGACGTGACGTTCACCATCGCCGCCGGCGAGAGCGTCGCGCTCATCGGACCGTCGGGAGCGGGCAAGAGCACCATCGCCGCACTCCTGCAACGGCACTACGACCCCGGCTCGGGGAACATCACGATCAACGGTTCCCCGCTCGCCGACTTCACCCTGAGCACCCTGCGCGCCGGGATCGCCGTGGTCGCCCAGGACACCTACCTCTTCCACGGAACGATCGCCGACAACCTGCGGCTGGCCCGCCCCGACGCGTCCGACGCCGACCTCGAACAGGCCGCGCGGGACGCCGACGCGCACGCCTTCATCACCGACCTCCCCGACGGATACGCCACCGTCCTCAGCGAGCGCGGCGCGACCCTGTCGGGCGGGCAGCGCCAGCGCATCGCCATCGCCCGCGCCCTGCTCGCCGACGCGCCCGTCCTCCTTCTGGACGAGGCGACCTCACACGTCGACGTCCGCGGCGAGCAGGCCCTGGCCCGCCTCAAGCGGGGTCGTACCTGCCTGCTCATCGCCCATCGGCTCTCGACCGTCCGCGACGCCGACCGCATCGTCGTCCTCGAACACGGGCAGGTGGCCGAGACCGGCGACCACGACGCCCTGCACGCAGCCGGCGGCTCCTACCACCGCCTTCTCGCACTTCAGGAGACCCACGCATGACCGCGCCCTCAGTGCCCTCAGCGCCCTCAGCGCCCTCAGCGTCCTCCGTGTCCCCGATGTGGTGGCTGGCCCGCACGGTCGGCGAGCACCGCCGCGCGTTCGCCGCGACCCTCGCCTCGCACCTGTTCGGCCAGCTCGCCACACTCGGCATCGCCGTCATCGCGGCCTGGCTCGTCGGCCACACCGTCGCGGGACGTCCGACACCCCTGAACGTGTTCGCCGGGACCCTCGCCGCGCTCGTCCTGGTCGCCACCCTCGCGACCTGGTGGGAGATGTACGTCGCACACGACCTCGCCTACCTCGTGCTCGCCCGGCTCCGCGGCAAGGTCTACGACGCCATCGCCCGCACCATCCCTTCCCGCCGGCTCGGCAGGCGCAGCGGAGACCTGTCCACGACCGTGCTCTCCGACGTCGAGACCCTCGAGTGGCTCTTCGCCCACACCCTCGCCCAGTCCCTCACCGCCGGTACCGTCCTCACCCTCGGCACGGTGCTCACCGCGATCCTGGACCCCCGGCTCCTGCTCGTGTCACTGCCCGTCACCGTGTGCGTCCTGACCCTCCCGCTGTGGCTGCGCCGGATGTCGCGGCGGCACGGCGAGGAACTACGCGAGGCCACCGCGGAACTGACCGCCGACGTCATCGACACCGTGCAGGGAATGCGGGAGCTCACCGCGTTCGGCGCCCTCGGGCGGCGCCGGGAGGCGCTCACCGAACGCACCCGGCACCTGGCCCGCGTCCAGGCCGCCAACGCCGGACGCGGCGGCCTCGAAGCCGCCCTGCTCGACATGCTCGTCGCCGTCGCCGCGGCCGGGACGCTCCTGGTCGTCGCCGCGCTCGTCCGCTCCGGCGATCTGCCGCTCGCGCACGGGCCCGCCGCCATGGTCCTGGCCGCCAGCGCGCTCGGCCCCGCCACCCAGGTGGCCCTGCTGCTCAAGGAGTACGGCACGCTCCGCGCGGCGGCGGCCCGCGTCCACGGCCTGGTCACCGCTCCGGCCGAGGTGCTCGCGCCCACCGCCGGTCCCGCACCCGCGCCGGGCCCGGACGTGGTCTTCGAGGACGTGCACTTCCGGTACTCCTCCGACGGGCCCGAGGTGTTGCGCGGCGTCTCCTTCACGATCCCGCACGGCAGGACCGTCGCCCTCGTCGGCCGGTCCGGCGCCGGGAAGACGACCTGTGTCTCCCTGCTGCTGCGCTACTGGGACCCCGACCGCGGACGCATCCTCCTCGGCGGCACCCCCCTCGACCAGGTCGCGGACCTTCCCTCCCACGTCACCGTCGTCCCCCAGGACGTCCACCTCTTCGCCGGGACGATCGGGGACAACGTCCGCCTCGGCGCACCCTCCGCCGATCCGGTGCCCGCGCTGGCCCAGGCCCGGCTGAGTCTCGACCCGGACACGACGGCCGGAGAACGCGGTGCCATGCTCTCCGGCGGTCAACGCGCCCGTGTCGCCATCGCCCGCGCCCTGGCCGTCGACGCCCCCGTCCTCATCCTCGACGAGGCCATCGCGAACCTGGACCCCGAGAACGAGGCCCGCCTCGCCGACACCCTCCAGGCCGCCGCCCGCGACCGCGCCACCTTGGTGATCGCCCATCGTCTGTCCACCATCCGCCGCGCCGACCACATCGTCGTCCTCCACGACGGCCGTGTCGCCGAACAGGGCTCCTTCGACGATCTCATCGCGGATCCCGAAGGCCATCTGTCCCGCCTGTTCGAGATCCAGCCGTCGCAATGACATGGGGCCGGTCTAGCGGATCGGGCGGGGGAGCAGGCGTCCTTCGTGCCCGGGCCACACGCCGACGCCGGAGAGCCGATCTTCGTTTCGGTTCGGCGCCCCCTCTCCGGGGGCTCCGGCGGAACCCACCGACTTCGAGCCGGGCGCCTTGTCGCGTCACCGCAGGCCGTGACCGTCCTTGCCGGGTGGCCGGCCGGAGGTCCGGGGGGTCCGGAGGTCGTCGGCGGAGGTCAGTGGACGGGGGCCGAGGCGGCCGGGTCGAGCAGGATGATGACGGTCAGCAGGACGATCCAGGCGATGATCGCGGCGAGCAGGAGATGGCCGACGGAGAGCTTGCGGGGGCGGGGGCCGGGGGGTTTCACAGCCATCCGCTCCTGCGCAGCAGCCGGTGGACGATGAGGACGGCGACGACCATGACGCTCAGGCTGAGCGGGTAGCCCAGCAGCCAGTGCAGTTCGGGCATGTAGTCGAAGTTCATGCCGTAGATGCCGGCGATCATGGTGGGGACGGCGATGAGGGCCGCCCATGAGGAGATCTTGCGCATGTCGGCGTTCTGCTGCATCGCCACCAGGTTCTGCTCACGGCCCATCAGGGCCAGGTGCGCGCTCAGGGCGCTGGTGAGCAGCTCGTTGTGCTCGTCGACCTGGGCGTCGACGCGCAGCAGGTGGTCGAGGACGTCGCGGAACTGCTCCCGGTTGGCCGTGCACGGTTCCACCCGGCCTTTGACGATCTCTTCCAGGACCGGGATCAGCGGGTCCTGGGCGGTGCGGAATTCCAGTACCTCGCGTTTGAGGGAGTAGATGTCGGCGGTGACGTCGGCCTGCTCGCCGCTGAAGACGCGGTGCTCCAGCGCGATGAGGTCGGCTTCGACCTCGTGGGAGACGCGCGAGTAGGTGTCGACGACCTCGTCGCAGATCGCGTACAGCACACCGGCCGGGCCGGCGGCCAGCAGCTCGGGGTCGGACTCGATGCGGTCGCGCACCCCGTTGAGGGGGTTGGCGCGGCCGTGACGGACGCTGATGACGAAGTCGCGGCCCAGGAACAGGTTGATCTCGCCGACCTCGATGTCGGAGGTCTCCTCCAGGTACACCAGCGGCTTGAGCACGATGAACAAGGTGTCGTCATAGCGTTCGAGCTTGGCTCGCTGGTGGGCGTGGATGGCGTCCTCCACGGCCAGCGGATGCAGCTTCACCTCGCTGGTGATCAGATCGAACTCCTGCCGGGTGGGCTCGTGCAGGCCGATCCACAAAAAGCACTCCCCCCGCTCCCGGGCGGTGGTGACCGCATCGCTGATGTCACCGCTGATGGTCTCGCGCACGCCGCCGCAGTAGATGGCCTTGTCTACGATCACATCGGGCATTCTCCCGTATCCGGAAACCCGAAAAAACCGTACCTGTGCTGGCAAGCGCCGTGAAAGGCGCACGAAGCCCGTGAAGACGGGCCATGCGACCCTCGATCGTTGTCTCGCGACGGCTCTGGCCCGGGGCGGCGCCGCGACGGCGGCCGAGAGCGATCGGTCCACAGGATCGGGATGGCGGATGCGTCGTGGACGGTGCCGAACCCGTCACCCAGGTGGCGTGCGCGCGGCGGGCGGGCAGCTCCGACAAGATCGAGGCCCTGGACGCCGGCGCCGACGACCACGTCACCAAGCCGTTCGACATCGAGGAACTCCTGGCCCGCCTGCGCGCGGTGACCCGCCGGCACGGCCCCCCGGAGACCGGGACGGCGCACGTCCCCGTCGGCGACCACCTGGTCGACATTCACGAACAGGCAGACCCTCAAGCTCGGACGATGTCGAATCCGCACCTGCCATGAGGACGTGGACCCGCCGGCCGGCGGACGGAGCGGACCCGGGGATCCTGGAGGGCCGGTCAGGGGCGGGGGTCAGGTGGTGGGCGGGGCTGCGGCGTACTCGGCGTCGGTGACGGGGGTCAGCCGGTGCACGACGTCGTGGCCGGCGTCGCCTTCGTTGATGGCCAGGTGGACCGTCAGCCGGTTCGGCGCGGCGCCGTGCCAGTGCTCCTCCTCCGCCTCGAACAGGACGCGGTCGCCGGGCCGGATGACCTCGACCGGACTAGGGACGCAGGAGGGTCTTGACGGCGCGGCGCTCGTCCATCGCGGCGTAGCCCTCGGCGACCTGGTCCAGGGGAAGGGTGAGGTCGAAGACCTTGCCCGGGTCGATCCGGCCGGTCAGGACGCGGCCGATGAGATCGGGCAGATAGCGGCGCACGGGAGCCGGGCCGCCGCGCAGGCCGACGTGGGAGAAGAAGAGCTCCTGGCCGTCGACGGCGACGTCGTGGGGGACGCCGACGAAGCCGACGTTGCCGCCCGGCCGTGCCGAGTGCAGAGCCTGCTGCATGGACTGGGCGGTGCCGACGCACTCCAGCACGCTGTCGGCGCCGATCCCGCCGGTCAGTTCCTTGATCCGTGCCACTCCCTCCTGGCCGCGCTCGGTGACGATGTCGGTCGTGCCGAACTCGCGGGCCAGGGCCTGGCGGGGTTCGTGCCGGGACATGACGATGATCCGCTCCGCGCCCAGCTCCTTGGCGGCGATCACCGCGCACAGGCCGACCGCGCCGTCGCCGACGACCACCGCGGTGGAGCCGGGCCTGACCTCGGCGGCGTCGGCCGCCCACCACCCGGTGCCCATCACGTCCGAGACGGCCAGCAGCCCCGGCCACAGCTTCGCGTCCGGTACGCCGTCGGTGGCGACCAGAGTGCCCTGGGCGTTGGGGATGCGGACGTGGTCGGCCTGGCAGGTGCTCATGAACTCCCGGTTCACGCAGTTCGACTGGAAGCCGTTGCGGCAGTTCGCGCAGGTGTTGTCCGAGGTGGCGAACGACCCGACGACGAACTGCCCCGGCTTCACCGAGGTCACCCCGGATCCGACCTCCTCCACGAAACCGACGTACTCATGACCCATCGGATGCGGCGCCTCGGTCGGTTCGACACCGCGGTAGGGCCACAGGTCCGAGCCGCAGACGCAGGTCACCGCCGTGCGGATGATCGCATCGGTGGGGTGCAGGATCCTCGGGTCCTCCAGGGTCTCGAGGCGGATGTCTCCGGCGGCGTGGATCACTGTTCCGCGCATGAGTGAGCTTCCTCTGCTTCCATGGCGTGCCGCCTCGATGGACGGGTACGGGCGGCGCTCTGTGGCGGGTATGTGCCCGGAGCGTCAGGCGATGCACCACCCCGGGCCGGGTGCGGGGCCTCTGCCGCGACTGTCTTTACCTGCGGCAGGAGAAGTACCACGCCTTCCAGGCAACCGCCCGCCGGCACGCGGAGCCGGACACCGTCAAGGGGTGTACCGGCACTACACCCCTGCGGTCGCGGAAGGGACGTACCGTCGGGGTGTGGACAACCGTGAACAGGTCCGCGAGTTCCTGACCTCGCGGCGCGCGAAGATCGACCCCGAGCGGGCCGGGCTCCCCTCAGGATCACGTCGCCGGGTGCCCGGGCTGCGCCGCAGCGAGGTCGCGGCCCTGGCCGACGTGAGCGTGGAGTACTACGCCAAACTCGAACGCGGTAACCTCGCGGGCGTCTCGCCGTCCGTCCTGGAGGCCCTGCCGCGCTCTCCGGCTGGACGACGCCGAACGTGCTCACCTGCTGCACCTGGCCCAGGCACCGCCGAACCCGGATCTCCCTCCGAGGAAGGGCTCCGCCTGCTCGCCTCCTGGGCCGCCGGCCCCTCACCCGCACCCCACACCGGCACGGGAGGTCTGCGGGAGGGGCGACGGTGAGGCCGCGGGCCTCCGACCCCTGCGGCCGATACGGTGGGGTGCCGGGTCATGCGGGTTTCTCGGGGTGTGCGGGGGACCGAGCGGGTGCGGATGATCTGCCGGTAGGCGTGCGCGCTGTCCTTGAGGGTGCGTCGCTGGGTGGTGTGGTCGACGTGGACGAGTCCGAAGCGCCGGTCGTGTCCGTACAGGTCGCCGGGCAGAGGCCAGCAGGACCGGCCGCCGCGGGCGGTGGGGGCGTCGCCGCTGGGCGGTGGTGTCGCCGCGGGTGCCGCGCTGACGTGGGCGCCCTGGTAGTAGTTGACGCCCAGCGCGTCGACGGGGGTGGCGACGGTGCGCAGGTCGCCGGCGTGGATCGCGGCGGTGAGGGCGTTCGCCGCGTCGGGCACGGCCGAGGCGAGGTCCCGCAGGATGTCGGCGGGGTAGGCGCCGCGGAAGAGGGGGTCGAGGAACCAGCGGTTGAACTGCCCGTCGAGGCGGCGTGCCGCGTCCCGGTCCCGGTCGTCGCCGGGGTCGACCGGGTCGACGGGGGCGAGGTTGAGGGTGATCCCGAGGGTGAGACCGCCGTCGCGGGCGCGCAGCTCCCGGATCGCCTGGCCGTGGGCGAGGAGGAGGTGATGGGCGGCGAGGAGGCCCTCCGTGACGGAGGTGTGCCCGGGGGCGTGCTGTCCGGCGATGTGCCCGACGAACGCGGAGCACTGCGGTTCGTTCAGCGTGGTCCAGATGGGCACCCGGTCCCCGAGCGCGTCGTGCACGGCCAGGGCGTACTCGGTGAACCGGTGGGCGGTGTCGCGGTGCGGCCACCCGCGGGTGTCCTGGACCGCCTGCGGAAGGTCCCAGTGGTACAGCGTCAGCCACGGGGTGATGCCGTGTGCGACCGGCGTTCGGTGGGCATCGTGGTTCCTTCCGGTCCGGGGGTCAGCGGACGGTGCGGATGGGGAGGACGGCGAGTCCGCCGAGGACGGCGAAGACGATCGCGGCGACGAAGAACACGTCGTAGCCGCCGCCTCCCGCGGCCAGCAGCGGCACGGCGAGGATCGGGACGAGGAGTTGCGGGACCTGGTAGGACAGGGCGACGATGCCGAGGTCCTTGCCCGCCTCGTCGAAGGTGGGCAGGACCTCGGTCATGAGCGCGACGTCGACCGACACGTACGCTCCCTGCGCGGCGCCGACGATTCCGATCCCGGCGAGGAAGACGCCGACGTCGGGGGCGATCATGGCGACCAGGAGGCCGACGGCGCTGAGCAGACCGGCGGTCAGGACGATCGTCTTGCGGCGGCCGGTGCGATCGGAGATCCACCCGAACACCACGGCGGTGACGATGTTGCCGGCCGTGAAGGTCAGCAGCGCGAGCGCCTGGACACCGGACGCTTCCGCGAGAGGGATGTCGAGGCGGTCCAGGATGATGAACAGCAGGTAGGTCGAGATGGCGGTGATCGACATGGTGACCAGGAACCGGCAGGTGAACGCCCAGAAGAAGTCGCGGTAGCGCAGCGGGTTCAGCCAGTACGTCGACACGATGTCCGCGAGGCGGAACCGGGGCGCGGGGGTGTGACGGACGATGTCGTGGAAGCGGAACACCAGCGCGGTGCTGAGCACGGCACCCGCGACGCCGGGGATCACGAACCACGCCCACCGTGCGTCGTTGGGCAGCATCGCCATCACCTGGGCGCCCACGATGAGCCCCAGCCCGGTGGCCACTCCGGTGGCGGCGGCGATGCGGGCGCGGATGCGGGCGGGGATCTGTTCGGCCAGGAGCGCGTGGACGGCCATGTTCGTCGCACCGAACCCGGTCTGCACGATCGCCCATCCGGCGACTGTCCACCCGAGCCCCTGCGTGGTGGCGAGGATCGCGACGCCCACCAGGCCGAGGCCCGCACCGCCGATCAGCCACGGCCGGCGCATCCCGAACCGGGACACCGTCCGGTCCGAGAGCCTTCCGAACAGCGGGGTGATGACGATGATCACCACTCCGCCCACCCCGGCGATGATCGACAGGTTCGTCGTCTTCGACGCGTCGTCGAGAAACGCCAGCGCTTTCGGGATGGACGCGCCGCTGATCGTTCCCAACGCGAGGGTGATGCCGAACCACGCCAGCACGTACGACGGCAGGAACCCGCGCGGCTGTTCGCCTCCGGGGATCTCCTCCGTCGCGGCGGATGCCGGGTTGCGATCGTCGCCGGGCATGGTGGCGGGTGTGAGGGGGGTGGAAGAAAACATCATCGTCTCCGGGGGAGGTCGTGCTGTCGGATCAGGTGGAGGTGTCAGGCCGGGCGGGCCGCGGCGCCCGGGGCCCCAGGGGCTCCAGGGGCTCCAGGGGCTCCAGGGGCGTGGTAGACGTCGCGCAGTGCCGCCGCGACGCGGTGCTGCCAGGTGCGGGCGGGTTCGAAGGTCGCGGTCAGGCCCGGGGAGCCGTGCACGTGCCCGCGGCCGATCTCGGTGATCGTCGGCACGCCGGCGGCGATCAGGCGGGCGCCGTACGCGAGAGCGGCGTCGCGGAGCGGGTCGTGCTCGGCGACCTGGATCAGCGTGGGAGGGAGCCCGGTCAGGTCCGCGGCGTCCAGTGGTGCCGCGAACGGTGTGGTCGTCCCGTCCGGTCCCAGGTACAGCGCGGCGAGTCGTTCGTACCCGTCGAGGCCGAACCCGCGCGCGTACTCGACGGCGGACGCGCCGAACGGGGTCAGGGCGAGCGCCGGCACCTCGAGGGCCTGGTGGACGAGCGCGTGATCACCGCGCTCGCGCAGATGCAGGACGGTGCTGGCGGCGATGCCACCGCCGGCCGACGCGCCACCGATCCCGATCCGCGACGCGTCCACCCCGTACCGGCCCGGGTGCGTACGCAATGCGTCGAGCACCGCGATCGCGTCCTCGACCGCGGCGGGGTAGGGATGTTCCGGCGCCAGCCGGTAGTCGAGGGAGATCACCTGGATGCCGGCGTCGGCGGCGCGCGCGGCGAGGAGCCGGTCGTTGACGAGCTCGTCGATCGATCCGGAGACGAACCCGCCCCCGTGCAGGAACAGCTGGGTCGGCATCGTCCCCTCCGTTGCGTCCGGCCGGTATCGGCGCACCCGTCGCGGGCCGATCGGGGTGCCGACGGTCTCCGTCGCGATGTGCACGCGCGTGGGCGCTTCCGCGGTGAACTCACGTGCGAGGGCGTCGGAGAGAGATCGTTCGGCCGCCCGGCGCAGGGGGAGGTCGGTGCCGGTCAGGTCGGGGAGCTCCGCGGAGAGGGACGCGATCCGTGCCGCCCAGGCGTGAACGGCCGGCGGCAGGCGTGCCTGGGCGGCGTTCATCGGTGGTCCCCGGCGGGGCGGGCGGGTGCGGGGTAGTCGGTGGCGGGCTCGTGCAGGGTGCGGAGGCCTGCGATGATGTCGCGGTGCAGGTGGTCGGCCGCCGCGGTGTGGTGCCGGTAGCCGCCCGAGCCGTGGGTCTGCCCGACGTACCGCACGCAGGTCGTGGGCACGCCCGCGGCCGCGAGCGCCCTCGCGTACGCCTCTCCGTCGCCGCGCAGCACGTCCTTCTCCGCGGTGAAGATCAGCGCGGGAGGAAGCCCCGCGTGGGTGCTCGCGAGCAGCGGTGACGCGTACGCCTCGCGCCTTATCGCCCGCCGGGGGCCGAGATAGTCACGCACGATCGGTTCCGCCGAGCGCCGGAGAACGAGACGCGGCAGCACCGGGGAGGTCGCCCACGGGTCGAGATGCCCGAACGTCAGATCCAGGACGGGCGCCTCCAGGATCTGCATGCGGACGGGACGATCGCCGCGATCCCGGTTCATCAGCGTGACGGCCGCGGCGAGGTTGCCGCCCGCGGAGGCTCCTCCGACGGCGATGCGGGAGGCGTCCCCTCCCAGTTCGGCGGCGTGCCCGGCGGCCCACTCGAACACGCTCCAGCACTGTTCGGGCTGGGCCGGATACCGCACCTCCGGGGCCAGCGAGTACTCACCGGCGACCACGATGATCCCCGCGTCGGCCGCGCGCGCCCGGAACATCGCGTCCCACCCGCGCCAGTCCAGACCACCCATCGTGAACGACCCGCCGAAGAAGTACACCAGGATGGGGACGCCTGCGGCCCGTACGGGTTCGCTGCGTCGCTCGCCGGGCCAGAACACCCGCAGCCGCACCCGCGGGTGATCCGCCACGTCGACGATGTGGTCCTCCGTCGCGACCGGGGCGGGAACGAGTCCGAGCAGGTCCGCGGCGGCCGCGTCCATCGCCTTCACGTGCTCGCGACGGGCGACGGGATCGGTGGGCATGCGTCCGGCGCCGGCACCGAGCCGGCGATCGACGGCGACGACGAACGGGTCCACACTGGAGCGCTTCCACATGATCAATAACCTTTCCGAATCTCACTATGTACAATCGAAGAACTTCGATACAAGTTTTTTATCGCGGACGTGCACGACAGCGAGAAGGTGAAGGACGGGTATGCCGAAGCGGGCCACGATCTACGATGTCGCGAAAGAGGCGGGTGTGAGCATCTCGACCGTGTCGCTGGCGATCAACCATCCGCAGCGGGTGAACGAGGCCACCCGGCGCGTGGTCATCGACACCGCGGTCCGGCTCGGGTACCGGGGGGCCACCCCCGCGTCGGCCGGCAGAAGGGTCGCGGTCGCGGCCCCGTTCTCGGCCTACCCCTCGTACTACACGCGGCTCACGGGCATCCTCGCCGCGAGCGTGACGGCCGGAATCGAGGTCATCGTCCACGACCTCCCGTCGACCGCGGCGGAGGACGCGCCGGTGCTCGACGCCCTCCCGGTGAAAGCGAACATCGACGGCATCATCGTGATGGGCGCCCCGCTGTCCGGGCAGGCGACGAGGACGGAATCACTGCCGGGGCCGCCGGTCGTGCTCGTCGACGTGCCGGACGGTGCGCGGCATCACCCCGGCGTCCCGAGCGTCCTCATCGACGACCGTCGAGGCGGAGCCCTGATCGGCGAGCACCTCGCCGGCCGGGGACACCGCAAGGTCGCGTTCGTGCACGAGACTCAGCGCTCCACCGACTACCTCTCCGCCGGGATGCTCCGGGCGCAGGGGCTCGCCGACCATCTCACCTGCGTGGACGTTCCCGTGAACGACCCCACCGCCCCGTGGCCGGAACTGAGCTCGGCGATGGAGGACGAGAGGATCACGGCGGTCGTCGCCAACCACGACCGGCTCGCCGCCGCCCTGCACGGCCCTCTCTCGACGATCGCCGAGCGGCCGATGGCGCTCGCCGGCTACGACGGCAGCGAGCTCGCCGCCGCGCTCGGGCTCACGACCGTGTGGCAGCCGTTCGAGGAATCCGGGCGCGCGGCCATGGGCCTCCTCACCCAGCTCATCAACGGTGAGCACGCGCACCTGAACTCGATGAGCCTCACCCCGCGGCTCGTCGCTCGTGCCAGCACGGCCGGCGCGGTCCACTGAGAGCGTGACTCGTCCGGTGAGCCGGTGGTGGCAGGCAGGGGCATCGGCGATGCCGACGAAGGACGCGAAGTGGCCGGCGCGGCGTCGGTGGGTCAGGTCCAGGCGAAGTCACCTGGACCTGACCCACCGTCGGCTAGCAGGTGGTCATGCCCTGGTCCATCGCTGGGTGGCCTGGCCGTTGCACGTGGCGACGGTCACCGTGGAGGTGTTGCCGGTGCCGGTGACGTTGAGGCAGAGGTCGTTCGCGCCGCTGGTCACGGTGCCGTTGGAGTTGAAGGTCCACTGCTGGTTGCCGTTGGTGTGGCAGTCCCACAGTTGCACGCGGGTGCCGGAGCCGGCGTTCGTGGGGGAGTCCAGGCATTTGCCGAGTAGCCGGAGCCTGCCGGAGTCGTGGGTGAAGAGCTGGTTGGCGTTGGTGTGGCAGTCGTAGATCTGCAACTGGGTGCCGTTGGCGCCGGCGCCGTTGGGGGAGTCGACACAGCGCCCGGCGCCCTCGTTGCGCAGGCGGAAGCTGGTCGTGGGGGTCGGGGTGACGGTCGGGGTGGGCGTGGAGGTGCTCTGGAACTGGGAGATGAACTTCCACACCTCTCCCTTGGCCCAGGTCTGGGCGCCGTTCTCGGTGTAGGTCCCGTCCACCGGGGCGGGCGTGTGGCCGTTGTCGTACGCGGCCCAGACGACGGGGTACCCGGCGCGGCACCCCGAGTAGGCGGTGACGATGTGCGTCCGGCTGCCCGAGGCCGGTTCGGGCGGGTTCTGTGCGGTACAGCCGTTGTTGCGGACGAACCTGTCCCGCAGTGTCCGTCCCTGCGAGATGTTGAGGACGCTGTCGGTGATGCCGTGCAGCCCCATGTAGGCGATGGGCTGGGTGCCGCCGCTGCATCCGCTGAGCTGCGCGCCGGCGAACACCGCGACCGCACGGAAGACCGTGGCGCGGCTGCACGCGAGGGAGAAGCTCATGCCGCCGCCGTAGCTGAACCCCATGGCGAAACGTAGCGAGGAATCGACGCAGAGATCCGCCTCCACCCGCCGCATGATGTCGTCGAAGAGGACGACGTCCTCGCCGTTGGAGTTGGCCCAGCCGTTGTTGAGACCCTGCGGCGCGATGAAGATCGCGGTGTTGTTCGCCAGCTGCCGCTGTCCGTAGTAGGACCATGAGGCCCCGCTGCTTCCGCCGGAGTCGACGTCGTTCATGGTGCCGTTCAGCCAGTGGATGCCGAAGATCAGGCGATAGGGGGTGTTGTTGTTGTAGTTCGCGGGAATTCGCAGGATGAAGCTGCGATTCTTTCCGCTGGACTGAATGGTGTGTGTCCCGCTGCTCAGCGTCGGGTTCTTCCCACATCCTGCGGTTCCCGCGAGCGCGACGGTGGTGGACGCCGAGGTTCCCGTGCCGCTTCCGCTGCTCATCGCCGCGTGTCCTGTCAGCAGGACGAAGGCCGCCGCGAGCGCCACGACCCCGAGGACGGACCTATGCTTCAGCATTTGCGATTCCCTCTGGTCGTGAGGACCGGACCGACGACAAAGACATGTTCTGCCTTCCTCTCCATCAGTGGCATCGAATTCCCGGAACTGCGAAACAGAAATGTGTGAGCGTTAACATCGAACAGCGCTCATTGATGTGCCGCTTGTCGCTGCAGGGGTGTGATGCAAGGGAGCAAATATGGCCTGACCGTGGGTGTCAAGTGACGTGCTCCGCGGCCCCGGACGCCGGGCCCGCGGGGTGCGCCCCCGTGCGTGCCGACCAGGGAAGGTTCGTGACCGCTTTCGGTACGCGGAATGAAAGTTTCGTGTCGAAGGGGTCGACGTTCGCCGGGCAGAGGGTGGCGACTCTGTCGATGTGATCATGGAATGGCGTCGTAATTCACATCATTCCTCACCTATAGTTTTCGTCAAAATTACGATACTTTCGGTGCGGATCGGTCGACTCCGGCTATGTCCGGCCGCGCATCCTGGCCGACATCGGCCTTGGTGGCGTGTGCGAGGAAGGACGCCGGCAGATACGACGGTCCGAACCGGATCGCGCATCGCGACGGGCCGCAACGGCGACGCGGCGGCGCGATGGACGGTCACGATCCGCTGCCGCTCTCCTGCCGTATGAATCTACATTGTAAAGGCAATCGAATTTTTCAAGATTAAAAACATAAGAGGACTGAAGACCCGACAACAAAGAACAGGGCTCGCGCAGGCCGTCTCGATGCTTCCCGGATCACAGCCCGGCCGACGGTACGGGCGGAGATCCGGTTGCCGAGGGTCACTCCGGGGCCGGGCCGTCCGGACGGGTGGCTGTGACCGTCCGCGATCTTCGGTCCTTCGCCGAAGCGCGGCTGCAGCCGGTCGAGATGCTCCACCCAGGGTTCATACGGGCAGGCGGCGGCGAGGCCGGGTGGCTATTCTTGTGTCGTCCATCGTCACAATGACCTGGTTCTGACAGGCGCGTCGGTCAGCCTTCCGGTGAGGTCACAGACGGCGTTCATCGGGAGGAACGAGGCGTGCACACCCAGCAGCGTTACCGCTGGCCCATCAGCAATGACCTGAGCGGTTTACGCCGACACCTGTACCACCACACCGACCGGGCCGGGCTGGTCGGGACACGGCGTGTCGACCTGGTACTGGCGGCCAACGAGGCCGTCATCAACGTGCTCGAACACGGTGACGCGACGGGTACCGTGATCATCCAGTACGACGCCCAGGTGCTGACCGTTGACATCATCGACGCCGCGGGACGCCTGCGGGCCGAGCACGCTCCTGGCGAGTGCCCGGGGCCAGGTGCGACCCGCGGGCTCGGACTGTGGCTGATGGGGTATCTGTGCGATGAGTTCACCATCGACCAGGTCGACGCAGGCTCCCGCGTCCGGCTTCGGATGTACCTCCATTCCACCGGTCCTCTGCCTCGGCCTGGTGACCGTCGCCGATTCTGAGCGACGGGGCGTCCTGAGTTTCGAGTCGCCGATTCTGAGCGACGGGGCGTCCTGAGTTTCGAGAGGCCGAGCGGTGGTGAACCGGGGTCGTCGGAGGCGTGTCGTCGTGGAGTGTGGTCAGTCGTCGCCGAGCACGCTGGTGTTCTGGCAGGCGGTCAGGCGCCACTGCCCGTCCTCTTTCGCCATGACGAACAGGGGGGTGCCCACCTCCTGTGTCCCGTCGGGGTTCCGGTAGACCTGGTGCACCTTCACGGCGGCGACGTCGGGGCGGATGAACAGTATGTGTTCCACTTCGAAGGTGACCGTCGTGCCCTGCATGGCGCCGGGAAGCACCCGGTGGGTGAACGTCGAGATCGCGTCGCGGCCGAAGAGGCGCTTGCCGCCGCCGGTCGTCCAGATCGCGTCAGTCCGGAACAGGGCGACGAACTCGTCGGGGAGTTCGTTGTTCTGGGAGTGCTCGACAACGGCCACCACCTTCTTGATGGCTTCGATGTCGGTCTGGTTCGTCCGGTCGGCGGTGTTCGTTGTGCTCATGGCATGGACGGTAGGACCTTGAGTTGACTTGAGGTCAAGGGTGCCGATCGTACGGTCGCGCACTCCGCCTGGATCGCCGTGAGCAGCGCGTCGGCCGGCCTTGGCGGTGGCGGGGGCTCGTGGTGCACTCCCTCCGGGTTTCCGGGGCTCCGGACGCCCGCTCCCGGAGGGGGTGCGTCCGGAGCCCTCGACGGCGCCGGACCGTGCAGATCTCGGCGATCGGCGGCCTCGGCGATCTCGTGTCCCCGGCCGGCCCGGAGGCTCCGGATCTCAGCGCTCGTCGACGACCCGGCCGTTCAGAGCGGTGCCGTCCCTGGTGAGGGCCATGGTCAGCGGCGCCTCCGGGAAGGTGGGCAGGGCGTCGAACGCGGCACCCATCTGCCCGGCGGTCTCCCAGTGCCAGGTGTCGGTGTAGGTGCCGTCCTCGAGCCGGATCAGCACGGCGCGGGTGAGGCCGGGGTGCCCCTCCCGTACGGTCGCGATCAGCGAGCTCCGGCGGGCCAGGAACTCCTCCAGGTCGGCGTCGGTGACGGAGTAGCGGTGTGAGCGGACGGCGGACATGCCGGTGTCTCCTTTGCGTGGGGTTCGACGATCACCAGGTGCCGGCGATCTGCCGGATCGGGGCGTTCAGGCGGTTGAAGAGGTTGGTGACGGCGGTCATCAGCAGGATCGAGGCGAGCTGCCGCTCGTCGAAGTGGTCGGCGGCGTTGTTCCAGACCTCGTCGGGGACGGCGTCGGCGCGGTCGGCCAGCCGGGTCGCGGCCTCGGCGAGCTCCAGCGCGGCCCGCTCGGTGTCGGTGTAGTACGGGGCTTCGCGCCAGGCGACGACCAGGCCGATGCGCTCCTCGCTCTCGCCGAGCTTGCGCAGGCTCTTCAGGCCGGCGTCGACGCAGAAGGCGCACCCGTTGATCTGGCTGACCCGCAGGTGGATCATCTCCATGAGCTCCTCGGGGAGTCCTTGCGACCGGGCGGCCCCGATCAGCGCCTGGATCGGCTGTATCGCGGCGGGGATGATCGTGGCGGGGTTCTTCATCCGGGCTTCCATGGTGTTTCCTTCGTCTCGGTTCGTGTGAGATCAGATTGGCCGCCCGGATTGATACATTCGCTATGCGCCCGCGATGTGACGGTGATGGGGGAACGATGCTGCGCCTCACCCTTCTCGGTCCGGTCCAGGTGATCGTCGACGGCGCGCCCCTGACCGGCATCGCCCCCCGTCACCGGGCCGTTCTGGCCTATCTTCTGCTGAACGCGGGCCGGGTGGTCGGCATCGAGCGGCTGATCGAGGCGATGTGGGGCCATGACCGGCCCGAGACCGCCCGGTCGCAGATCCATGCCTCGATCACCGCGATCCGCAAGGTGCTGCGCGCCGCGGGGGCCGCGGAGCTTCTCGAGACCCGTGCGGGCGGTTACGTCGCGCGGCCCGGGGCCGGGCAGCTGGACGCGCGGGAGTTCACCGAGCTGGTGGCCGCCGGTGAGCTGCGGGCGGCCCTGGATCTGTGGAGCGGTGAGGCGCTGGAGGACGTGCAGGCGTATTACGTCGGTGGCGCCCGGGAGCTGTGGAAGGACCGGCGGCTGTCGGCGTACGAGCGCCTGGTGGAGGCGGAGCTCGCCGCGGGGCGGCACGAGGAGCTGCTCGACCGGCTCGCCGCCCAGGTGGCGGCCGCCCCGCTTCGTGAGAGGCTCAACGGTCACCTCGTCCTGGCCCTGCACCGGGCGGGGCGGCAGGCCGACGCCCTGGCGGCGGCGCGTTCCTACCGTGCGGTTCTCGCGGACGAGCAGGGTCTCGACCCCGGGCGGGCCTTCATCGAGCTGGAACGGGCGGTCCTGGTGGACGATCCGGCGTTGCGTCCGGTCGGCGCGGCACCGGTGGTTCCGGATCCACCGCGCCGTTCCACCTTCCTGCCGTACGACATTCCCGATTTCTCCGGACGGGCCGCCGAGCTGGAACGGCTCATGGGCGAGGGCCGCGGGGCGGCGGTCGTCGCGATCGACGGCATGGCGGGGGTGGGTAAGACCACGCTCGCCGTCCACGCGGCTCACCGGCTGGCCTCCCGCTACCCGGACGGCCGGCTCTTCATCGACCTGCGGGCCCACACCGCGGGGCGCGAGCCGATCGACGCCGCCGCCGCGCTGGAGGCCCTGCTGCGCCAGCTGGGGGTGCCCGCCGACCGCATCCCGGTCCCACCGGTCGAGCGGGGCGCCCTCTGGCGCGCCGAGCTGGCCGGTCGCCGTGTGCTGGTCGTGCTCGACAACGCCCTCGACGCCGGGCACGTACGTCCCCTGCTGCCGGGACACTCCGACACCCTGATGCTGATCACCAGCAGGCGGCGGCTCGTCGCCCTGGACGGCGCGCACGCGCTCTCGGTGGACCCGCCGGGTGAGGAGGACGCCGCCGGGCTGTTCGAGCGGATCGTGGGTGAACGGGCACGTCGCGAGCCCGACGCCGTACGCGAGGTGCTGCGGCTGTGCGGGCACCTTCCGCTCGCCATCCGGATCTCGGCCGCCCGCCTCCAGCACCGGCCGCGCTGGAGCGTGGCCTATCTGGCGGGCCGGTTGCGGGACCATCGCCGGCTCCTGGACGGGGTGTCGGCGGCCTTCGCGCTGTCCTACGAGCATCTGTGCGAGGCCGAGCGGCGCATGTTCCGCCTGCTCGGGCTGGTGCCCGGCCGCGACATCGACACCGGTGGTGCCGCCGCGCTGGCGGGCGTCTGTGAGGAGGAGGCGGAGGAGCTCCTCGAGGGGCTCCTCGACGCCCACATGCTCCTGCAGCTCGAACCGGGGCGGTACACCTTTCACGACCTGCTGCGTGAGCACGCCCGTTCGATCGCCGAGGACGACGGCGCCGTCATGCGGCTGCTCGCCTACTACCTGCACCGCTCCCGGGCGGCGATGGACCGGCTCTTTCCCGACAGTGTCGGCCAGCGGGAGGGCATTCCCCGGCCGGTCGCCCCGATCGCGCCCGTCCGTGACGCCGCGGAGGCGAGCGCCTGGCTCGACGCCGAGCGTTCCAACATCATCGCGACCGCGGTTCACGGGCCCGAGATCTGCCTGGGCCTCCTGGCCCTGGCGATGCGTCCCTTCCTCGACCGGCAGGCGCACCACGACGACGCGCTCACGCTCCACTCCCTGGTGCTCCAGCGCAGCCGTATGCTCGGTGACCGCGAGGTCCAGGGGCGTGCACTTGCCGACCTGGCGTGGACCTACTGGCGGGTCGGTGAGTACGAGCGGGCGGAGGAACACGCCCACCAGGCCCTCGACGTGTGCGAGGAGGCCTCGGAACGGGCCCGGGCACTGCTCACGCTGGGCAATGTGGCTCTGCGTCGGCGGCGGGACGCGCAGGCGAGGCGGTACCTCGGGCAGGCACTCGATCTGACCCGGATCGGCGCCGACACCTGGGGTGAGGCGCAGGTGCTCGGCATCCTCGCCCTCGTCCTGGATCGGGACGGCCGTCCGGAGGAGGCCCGGCGTCATCTCGATCTGGCCCTGGCGCTCCATCGTAAGGTCGGCAACCCGGCGGGGGAGGCGGTGACCCTCGACCATCTCGGTGTCGTCCTGCGGCACCAGGGGGAGCTCGCTCAGGCGCGTGCCCGCCACGAGCAGGCCGCGGCCCTCTACCGCAGGCTCGGCAACGTCACCGACGAGGCGGTGGCGCTGAACGGGCTGGCCGAGGCGGCGGACGATCCGGTCCGGGCGGCCGAGGAGCACGAGGCCGCGCTCGCGCTCGCCGACCTGGCGCGCAACCGGCCGGAGCGGGCCCGTGCCCATGCCGGGCTGGCGCGCGCCCACCTCGCGCTCGGCCGTGCGGAGCGGGCGTGTGAGCACGGGCGGCTGGCCCTCGGCCTCTACGGGGAGCTCGGCGTTCCGGAGGCCGAGGAGGTCCGCGCCTTCCTGGAGCACGCCGGACGGTCCGCGGGGCGGGACCGGGCGGCCTCGCCCCGCCGTCATGACGCGGACGGGCCGGACACCTCACCGAGGTCGTGATCCACCCGGCGGGACGCGAGGACGATCGCGAGGCCTGAACGTCGAGGTTCTCGCCGTCCCCGCCGTCCGGTCCGGGCCTCACCGGTGCTGCCCGGTGTCGTTCCCGACCTGCCCGCCGCCCGTCCCGTCGGCTTCGTCGGTGTTTCGACCAGAGCCGCGATCGTGCGGGCGATCCTCATCCTGGAGGCCGTGGAAATCACTGGCTGCTCGGGGTGGAAAGTGCTCAGTGTGCAAAATGCCGCAGACCCGGCCGTGAATGGCCGATTACAACTGGTGCTCCAGTAGTTCGTCACGCCACCGCGGCTTTCTTTTCCGGCCTGCGCGGCCTGATCACGACCAGCCTCGAAGGGAGCCGTCATGCGCGTCCACGCTGCCGCTCAGCTCGTCGGCGCCCCTGGCCGCCGGCGGGACGCCGACGAGAGCGAGCCGTGGCAGGAGAGATCGAATCGGTCGGATCGTTGTCTCGTCACCGACGGAAGAAAAAGCATGACCACACCACGTGCACAGAGCATGGCAGTCGAAGACACGCTTTTGGAGGATTGCGTACGTGCCATTGTCGGCCGCCACGAGGCCGTCGACTGGCGGGTGGAGCCGGGCGATTTCTGGTGCAGTGTGCGCCCCGGTCGGCAGCCGAGACGGCGGGCCGTGCAGGGATGGAAGCTGCACCTGTCGGCGACGGTCCTGTCCGCTCCTCACGTACTGGCCCGGGCCGCCGACGTGCTGGTCCGGCACGGATGCGAATTCAAGTTCGCGCACACCCTCGGCGTCGTGCGGCAGCTGACGTCGGCGCGCTACGACCGAGGTGGCGGCGGCAAGTTCATCACGGCGTACCCGCAGGGCGACGAGGAGCGGCTGCGCCTGCTGGCCGAGGAGCTGCACGAGTCGACGGCGGGGCTGCCGGGCCCGGGAATCCTGTCGGATCGGCGTTACCGTGAGGGCAGCCTGGTGCACTACCGGTTCGGCGTGTTCCACGGGCTGCCGATGCTCGGCAACGACGGGTCGTACGAGGCGATGCTGGTAGACCCCGGGGGCGAGCCGGTTCTCGACCAGCGCAAGGCATGGTTCACCCCGCCGGCCTGGGCGCCACGCGATCCCTTCCGGTCCGCGCCGGCCGGCGCCACCGGCCAGGCCGCCGCACCCGCGGCGGTCCTGCTGGACGGACGGTACGCGGTCAGTGTCGCGGTCAGGCACGCCTTCAGGGGCGGTGTCTACCGGGCCACGGATCAGGTGACCGGCGAGCAGGTGATCGTCAAGCAGGCCAGAGCCCATGTGAACGGCGACCTGACCGGGAGGGACGCCCGTGACGCGCTCAGGCATGAGGCGTCCTTGCTGGAGAGGCTGGGCACGTCGACGGTGACGCCTCGCCTGGTCGGTCTGTTCGACCAGCAGGGGGACCTGTTCCTGGTGCAGGAGGCGGTCGCCGGTGTCACCCTGCGGGAGTCGGTGTGGACGCGGCTGCGGTTCGCCGACGACGCCGCCTGGGGGCCTCCGGCCGGCGAGACGGCCCGGCTGGCCTCGCGGCTGATCGACCTGCTGGAGGCGGTGCACGGGCGCGGGCTGGTCTTTCAGGACTTCACTCCCGACAATGTGATGGTCACGCCCGAAGGCGACCTGCGCCTGATCGACGTGGAGCTCGCCGCCCGCCCCGGTGAGACCACGGTGCGGGCGTTCACTCCCGGCTACGGCGCTCCCGAGCAGTTGGCGGTGTCTGGTCGGGGCCCCGCCCCCGACCAGAGGGTCGACCTGTACGGCCTGGGTGCGACGCTGTTCTACCTGGCCAGCGGGGTCGATCCGTTGCTCGCGCCCGAGCGGCCGCAGGCGCGTACGACGCACGAGCGCCTGCGGGCCTGGCTGGCGCACATGTCGGTCGGCAATCCGGTCGTGCGTCGCCTGGCGGCCGTCATCCTCGGGCTCATGGACGAGGATCCCGGGCGGCGTCCCGGCCTGGCGGCCGTACGCGACCTCCTGAAGGAAGCCCCTGCCGTTTCGCGTGGTGTCTCTGCCGAACCCGAGCAGATCGGTGACGCGGCCGTCGATGGGCTGATCGCCGACGGGATCGATCATCTGATCGCGACCATGGAGCCGGAGAACGAGGCACGACTGTGGCCGGCGACGCCCATGGACCGGTCGACCGATCCGCTCAACGTGCAGCACGGTGCCGCCGGGGTGCTGGGGGTGCTCACCCGTGCCTACGAGGTCCGGCCGAGCGCGGCGCTGGGAGAGGCCGTCGCCGTCGCGGCGAACTGGATCCGCCGTGCCGTGCCGTGTGAGCCCCGCCTGCTGCCCGGTCTGCAGTTCGGCCGGTCGGGCACGGCATGGGCGCTGCTGGAAGCGGGCCGGCTGCTCGACGACCGGGGGCTGGTCGACGTCGCGGCCGATCTCGCGCTGCGCGTGCCCCTTTCCTGGCCCAACCCCGACGTCTGTCACGGCACCGCGGGGGCCGGTCTCACCCAGCTGCGATTCTGGGAGAGGACCGGGAACGAGGAGTTCCTCGCCCGGACGCGGACGGCGGCCGACGCTCTGCTGGCGGCGGCCGAACGTCGAGACGGCCAGATCCTGTGGCCGGTCCCGCAGGATTTCAACTCTTCCCTGGCCGGTGTCGTCCACTACGGCTTCGCCCATGGGGTGGCGGGGGTCGGAGCCTTCCTGCTCGCCGCCGGACGGGCACTCGGCGACGGTTCCTACGTCGACCTGGCGGGGGAGGCGGCCGACACGCTCGTGTCGGCCGCGCGGCTGAAGGACGGCGCCGCCTACTGGGGTGCCGGGCCCGGCGACGAAACCCTGCACACGCGTTGGTGCAGCGGATCAAGCGGGGTGGGAGCCTTCCTGCTCCAGATGTGGCGCCAGACCGGTGACGAACGCCTCTGCCCGCTGCTCGATCAGGCCGCCACCGCGATCCGCCGGTCCCGATGGTCCACGATGCTCGGCCAGTGCTGTGGCCTGGCCGGCGGCGGTGAGTTCTTGATCGACATGGCCGACGCCACCGGAAGCCCGCGCTGTCGCCGATGGGCGTGGGAGCTCGTCCGGGCCGCCTGTCTGCGGCGTTTTCACCGAGACGGCCGCCAGCTGATTCCCGATGCGTCCGGCACCGACAGCTTCGCGTACTTCGGTAATGGCCTGTCTGGGATCCTGGCCTTCCTCATCCGGCTGCGGCACGGTGGCCCGCGGCCATGGCTGCCCGAGGCGTTCGCCCCGGGGGCGTGAACACCGGTTTTCCCTTGGACCACCGTGCACGCTTCCGCGGCACGGAGAGAGCCTCAGCATGGAGGGAGGTGATTCTTGTGGAGATCGACATCATGGCGCTGGACACGCTGCCCGCCGAAGACCCCGCGGTCGTGGGACTTTACCCGTGCTTCGCGACGTGTCTCATCATTACCTGCGAATACCAGGGCTCGACGATCTAGTCGAGACCGTCGTTTCCCTGATTCCCGTTCGATCGTCCGACGGGTCTCAGATGAATGACACGTGCCGGCCTCTCCCGAGGCTCTGCCCGGGAGGGGCCGGCATCTCACCGGGCCGCCTGGATGGAATGGGACGGCGTTTGCCCGGCGGGTTCGTCCGTTGACGAAAACCGGATGGAGGGGATCGTGGTGAATGTGGCGCCGGGCGACCCGGTTCGTCGAGTCGGCCTCCGATTTTCCGCGCGGGGGGAACACGCCGCCTGCCTGGCCGTCGACGGGGACGGCCGGACCGCCATCGAGGCGTGGTCGTTCGAGCGGGGGCACGCGGACGTCCGGCGGATCGGCACGGCGGCCGCCGTCGTGGTACCGGCACAGGTGATTCCGGCGGAGGACGGAAGGATCGTCCTGCTACGGCCTGGATCCGGCACCCATGAGGTGACCGTCATGACCCCGTCCGGTTCCGGCGGCCATGTCGAGCATCGGGTGGCCACCGTGCGAGCCGAGGGGTTGCGCGCCTTTGCGAGCCCCGATCCCGCCGTGCCGGCCATGCTGGTGTCCTGCACGGACGGCCGCACGGTCATCCAGCGGCTCACCGACGAGGGCCTCGAACCGGTCGCGGGCCTACCGGGGATGATCACGAAGGAGTGCCGTCTCACGCCCGACGGCCGTCGGCTCGCGGCCAATCACATCGTGGACGGCGAACGCCGAGCCGTCGTACTGGATCTGACGAACGACGCCGTGACACCGTTCGCCCACGACGCAGGCGCGGTCCTGCTGTCGTCCCCCGCGACGGGGGAGGTGCTGGTCGCGGTCGACACCCCGGACGGCGTGAAGCTGGGCTGGCTCACCCCCGGTGACGCGCATGCTCACCTGCCGGGCGAGCTGAACGACATCGAGGGGGTCGTGCTGCCGTTGGCCGTCGACCCGGGCGGGGACCGGCTCGCGCTGAAGGTCACCGACGGGGCGCGTTCCCGCCTGCTGATCCACGAGCGGCGCGCCGGCAAGGTGCGCGAGCAGCCGATTCCGCCAGGGGTGATCGGGTTCGCGAGCGCCTGGACCGAGGGCGCGCTGCGCTTCGGCCACTCCGCCCCCGCGCATCCTTGCGGAGTGCTCGCCGTCGACCCGTCCGGCACCGGCGCGGAGTGGGTGGAGGGACACGACACGCCGGACACCCCGCCCTGGTGCGATGCCCGGCTCGAGCGCTTCGACGGGCCCGCCGCGCCGATGGAGGCCGTCGTCTACGGTCCGGACTGGCGGCGGACCGAACATGTGCTCGTCGCGTTGCACGGCGGCCCCGAAGCCGCCTGGGACCTGAGCTTCGACCCCACCCTCCAGCGTTTCGCCCAGGCGGGAATCAGTGTGATCGCGCCCAACCAGCGCGGGAGCACCGGTTACGGGGCCGCGCATCGAGCCGCCATCGTGGATCGGTGGGGCGGCCCCGATCTGGCCGACATCCGCCACCTCCTCGCCGTCGTCGACACGGCGCGCCACCACCCGCGGCAGTCGGCGCCCATGCTGTTCGGCGCGTCGTACGGCGCGTTCCTGGCCCTGCTGGCAGCCGCCGCGGACCCACCGATGTGGTCGAGGTGCGTGGCGGTCGGCCCCTTCCTGTCCGGCCCCCGGCTGTACGCCGACGGCTCGCCCGCGGTGCGGTCGCTCCTCGAGCGGCTGGGCGGTCGTACCGACCTCGGCGACGACCTCGGCCCACGAGACCTGCTCCGCCTGTGCCCCCGGATCCAGGCGCCCCTGATGGTCGTCCACGGCGAGCAGGACGACGTCGTCCCCGTGGAGCACTCGCGCGCCCTGGCCAGGAGGCTGGCGGCGGACCGCAGGTTCGTCTACCGGGAGGTAGCGGGCGGGGGGCACTACCCGTTGAGCGGCCGGGGCGGCAGGGCGCTGCTCGACGAGGTCGTGGACTTCCTGCTCGGCCCCGTGAGGGACGACCTCGCGCTCGCCACGCGGGCAGCCTCGGCATGACCCGGCATGACCCGGCATGACCCGGCATGAGGACGATCCTTGTCGGCCTTCACCCGCCGCCCCGGCACCACCCTCGTCGTCGCCCACCGGAGCGGCCCGGCGCGCCGGGCGGACGCATCCCGCTGTTCGACGGCACGCACGAGGATCGGCACCCACGGCGAACCGGTGAGGAACTCCCGCTCCACGCCGGCCCGGCCGGTCATCGGGAAACCCGCGGGGGCAGGGCGCCTCGGCAGCACGCACACCCGGCGATCACAACGACCGCAGTTCGAAGGAGACACGAAATGACACGTCACGAGGGGCCGGACGAGGTGATCTGGGACATCACCTACGCATGCCCGCTCCGGTGCGTTCACTGCTATTCGGAGTCGGGCAGGCGGCCCGCACGACGACTGAGCGAGGGCGGCATGCTGCGCGTCGCCGAGGCCATCGCCGTCATGCGGCCGCAAGGGGTCGCGATCGCCGGAGGTGAGCCGCTGCTGATCCCGAACCTGATCCAGGTCATCGAACGCATGGCCGGCGCCGGCCTGAAAGTCGCCGTCTACACCAGCGGCTGGCTGATGGATCACGACACCGCCCGGAAGCTGGCCGACGTCTGCGACAAGGTCGTGGTCAGCGTGGACGGTGCGACCCCCGAGGTGCACGACCGCATTCGCGGCAGGCGAGGCTCGTTCTCCCGCGCGATGCGGGCGCTGACGATTCTCGACGAGGTCAGCGCGGAGCGGAGGTCCGGCGGGCGACCGCCCCTCGACTTCGGCATCGACTGCATCCTGCTGCAGAGCAATTTCCAGCACATGGAGCTGTTCTGCGAGGCCGTCGCGTCCCGGTTCGGCCATCTTCGGTTCATCGCCTTCGGGGCGGCCGTACCGGGGGGATTGGCAAGCCGCCCGCGATTCGACGAGCACGAGCTGCTCACCGAGGAACAGATCGACCGGCTGAACGACCCGGACCACGCCCGGCGGCTGCGAGCCCTCGCACCTGCCTCGGTGATGGTGGGCACGACCGACAACCGTATCCTGCAGATGCACCCCGAACTGATCGCCCGCGGCATCGTCTTCAATGTCCTGCAGATCGAGCCGGACGGAGAGGTGCGGGCGATGCCCATCTACGAGGGAACGGTGGGAAACATCCTCGCCGATCCCCCCGACGTGCTGTGGAAGCGCGCGAAGGCGCGATGGAGCGACCCCTTCGTCACGAACGCCTTGGGCCCGGTCAAGACCATGAAGCAGTGGGCCGAGGCGGCACGCCTCATCGACCGGCGCTTCGGCTCCACCGTCGTCCGCGAACGAATCGGCCGCCGCCCCGAATTCCCCCTGCCGAGCTAGCGGCTGCGCCCTCGCGCAGTGCCGCGAGGGCCATCTCGCCGGTGTCGAACATGGTCAGGACATGGTCAGGACGTGGTCAGGACGATGATCCGCGCCGACGTCCCTGGCTCGCGCAGCCTGCGGGTGGCGGCCGGCCCGTCCGTCCGGGGCATCCCCGGTCGGCCGCGCCCGTCCAGGCGGTGCCCGCGATCAAGCCGCCGGCTCCGGGCAAGGACCCCGCGGCGCGCCGAACTCCCTGCGACAGACCGCCGTCATCACCGGCGTCGAACCGGACCACCGCACTCGGCGGTGCGGCTGCCGGACCCCGCCCTTTTGCCGGTCACCGCCTTGAGGCCTGCGAACGACTCTCCGATGAAGTGGGACAGGTCCTTCTTCCCGGTCTCCCCGGCCTTCCCGTCCTGCTCGGTCCAGCGCCGGAAAGCGACCTTGAAGACGGCGATGCCCGTCTCCGCGACGAGGCTCGCGGAGACGTCGTCCACCCCCCGCCGCCGCAACGCTTCGGCGAGTGCGTCCGACAGGGAGGCGAGTTTGATCAGCTCGCGTTCCTGCAGCTCGGGGGTGGCGGCGATGACGGCCTGGCGTCGGCGGACCTGCTCCTGGCGTTCCTGCATCGGGACCGCGGCGGCCCGGAAGGCCGCCTCCACCACCTCTATCAGAGGGGTGGGCTCGGGAGCCCGTACGGCCGCGTCCTCGAGAAGCTCCCGCAGCGCGCTCGAACCCGCGAACAGCACTTCGCGCTTGTCGGTGTAGTGGCGGAAGAACGTCCGTTCCGTCAGCCCCGCCCGTTCGGCGATGTCCGCCACCGAGGTCCGTTCGAAGCCGCGCTCGAGGTAGAGCTCCAGCGCCGCCTGTTCGAGTCGGCCGCGTGCGTTCGGCTCCCATCGCCCCATGTCCGGCATCGTACCCGATGACAGCGACTGACATCAGGTGCTACCGTGCGATGACAGTAACTGACATCACTTGATCGTCCCCGTACCGTCGGTACGGGGACGATCACCCCTCGACCGGAGGCTCACTCATGCGCGTTCTCGTCACCGGGGCATCGGGATGGATCGGCTCCGTCCTCACTCCCGAACTCATCGACGCGGGTCACCAGGTCGTCGGGCTTGCCCGCTCCGGCAGCTCGGCCGCCGCCCTCGCCAGGGCCGGGGCCGAGGTGGTCCGCGGCACGCTCGACGACCTCGGCATCCTGCGCGACGCCGCCGCCGCGTCGGACGGCGTGGTCCACCTCGCGTTCGACCACGACATCGCCTTCCGGGGAGACTTCCAGAGTGCCGCCGACGTCGACCGCCGCGCCGTCGAGACATTGGGGGAGTCGCTCGCCGGCTCCACCCGGCCGTTCGTGCTCGCCTCCGGGCTGCTCGGGCTCACCCCGGGCCGTGTGAGCACCGAAGAGGACGGGCGAACGTTCGACCCGCCGCCCGCACACGTGGCCGACGGCCCGGAGACCCGCAGGGGCACCGCACGCCTGACCCTCGGCCTCGCCGACCGGAACATCCGCTCCTGTGTCGTGCGGCTCCCGCCGACCGTGCACGGGGAGGGAGACCATGGGTTCGTGGCGGCCCTGGTCGGCATCGCCCGCGACAAGGGCGTCTCCGGCTATATCGGCGACGGTTCCCAACGCTGGCCGACCGTGCACCGGATCGACGCCGCGCACCTTTTCCGGCTCGCCCTGGAGGGCGCACCGGCCGGATCGGTCCTGCACGCGGTCGCCGGCCAGGGCGTGCCGATCCGCTCGATCGCCGAGATCATCGGCCGTCGTCTCGACCTGCCGAGCCGCTCCGTCTGCGCCGCCGACGCCGCCGGGCACTTCGGCTGGCTGGCGTCGGTCCTCGCCGTCGACAGCCCCGCCTCCAGCGAATCGACCCGCGAGCTGCTGGGATGGCACCCGACCCGGCCCGGCCTGATCGAGGACCTGGAGGAGGGCCACTACTTCCGGCCCGCGCAGCCGTAGCCGGCCCGGTGAACGGGGCCGACCCGCCGGGTGAGCCATGGGTGGCGGCGTGCAGCACACCGGTCGGCACTCGCGGCACTCGCGGCACACAGCCACTCTGCCGTGGAAAGTCGTGCGCCGGCAGCCTCGAACCCCGGGCCGCGCCCGCGCGGCGACCGCCGGGAAACGCCGGGAATCCCGGCCCGGCGCACCGGACCGGGATTCTCGTCACCGGAAACCTCGAAACCTCCGGGGCCCGCTGTCGCGGCCCCGGCGGTCTATCTGCCGTAGACCTCCAGTTCCCACAGGGAGTAGCCGTACGGGGTCGCGCGCTGGGTGCCGTACACCCGCACGTATCTGGCACCGGTCGCGGTGAAGGTCACGTCGTCCACGCCGCCGTCACCGGCGGTCGTGGCGTGCGCCTGCGTCCAGGTCGTTCCGTCGGCCGAGGTCTCGATCCGGTACGCCCTGCCGTAGGCCGCCTCCCATTGCAGCTTCACCCGGCTGACCTGCCGGGCGGACCCCAGGTCCACCGAGATCCACTGCGGGTCGGAGAACGCCGACGACCAGCGCGTGCCGCCGTTGCCGTCCACCGCGTTGTTCCCGACGAACGCCCCGTTCTCCGTGGAGGAGGTCGTGACCGGACGCCCGGACGACAGCAGCACGACCCCCGGGCTCGGCGTGGGGGTGGGCGTCGGGGTCGGGGTGGTCCCGCACTCGCCCGGGACGACCCCGGCCGCGTAGCGGAGCCCGCCGTACAGGTGCGCGCGGAAGTTCGGCTCGGTGTAGGACGCGCTGGTGTGGCCGAGACCGGTGTACCAGGACCGTCCGCCCTGGTAGGCCTTGCACCAGGAGATCGGGTGGTCGGCCCCCATCGACCCGCCGGAGTAGGTCGACTCGTCCAGCGTGGCGAGCACGTGGGCGGTGGAACGGGGGTTGGTGCGGTAGTTGTACAGCTCGTCGGTGCGCACCCAGGTCGCCGGGAGGTGGGCCGTCGAGGGGTGCGTGCGGTCCTCCACCCGTACGGTCGCCTGCTGGATGGCGGGGTGGGAGGCGAAGTAGGCGCCGACGAGGCCGCCGTAGAAGGGCCAGTCGTACTCGGTGTCGGCGGCGGCGTGGACGCCCACGTATCCGCCCCCGCCCGTGATGTAGGACTCGAACGCCGTCTGCTGTGTGGCGTTGAGCACGTCGCCGGTGGTCAGCAGGAAGACGACCGCCCGGTACTGGGCGAGGTTGGCGGTGGTGAAGGCGCCGGCGTCCTCGGTGGCGTCGACGGTGAAGCCGTTCTCGGTCGCCAGCCCGCGCAACGCGGTGATGCCCGCGGGGATGGCGTCGTGCCGGAACCCGGCCGTCTTGGAGAAGACCAGCACCTTGTACGCCGGATCGGCCGCCAGGGCCGGAGCACCCAGCCCGATCATGGCGACGAACAACGCGGTGACGACCGCGATGACATTACGCACCGTAGACCTCCATCTCCCACAGGGAGTAGCCGTACGCGGTCGCGCGCTGGGTGCCGTACACCCGCACGTATCTGGCACTGGTCGCGGTGAAGGTCGCCTCGTCCACGCCGCCGTCACCGGCGGTCGTGGCGTGCGCCTGCGTCCAGATCGTTCCGTCGGTCGAGGTCTCGATCCGGTACGCCCTGCCGTACGCGGCCTCCCATTGCAGCTTCACCCGGCTGACCTGCCTGGCGGACCCCAGGTCCACCGAGATCCACTGCGGGTCGGAGAAGGCCGACGACCAGCGGGTGCCGAGGTTGCCGTCCACCGCGTTGGAGCCCGCGGAGGCGGCGTTCTCGGTCGAGGACACGGTGACCGGGCGCCCTGCCGACAGCAGCGTGCCCGTGGGCGGGCCCCCGGTGGTCAGGGTGAAGTCGTCCACGTCGAACAACGCCCCCGTCCCCCCGGCGAAGACCAGGAAGAGCCTGGTGGTCCCGGCCGGGGCGTTCGTCAGGGTGGTGGAGACGTCGACGAACGTCTCCCACCCGCCGGTCGGCGCCACGGTGGCGGTGCCCAGCAGGGTCCCGGTGGCCGAACCCGCCCTGACCTGGATCGTCCCGCCGACCCCGCCGGAGGAGACCCTGGCGGTGAGCCTGGTGACGCCGCTCAGGACGTAGGGGTCGAAGGAGATCCAGTCGCCGTTCTCGATGCTGCCGACGGTCTTGGCTCCGTGCGCGGCCGGCTTGTCGTACTGGGCGACGCCCTGGGAGGTGGTGTAGTGCTCGGCCTGCCGGTTCTTCGGCTGGGTGACGTGCTGGGCGTGGGTGGTGAGCCCGCCCGCGTCGGTGTACTCGGCGTCCCAGACCCCGAACAGGTTGGCGGCCCCGTCGTGCTCGCCGTTACCGGGCGTCTGGATCGTGCCCGAGCAACCGTTGGCGCCGGCGAGCGGGTGGCCGTGGGTGTCGTGACCGAGGATGTAGGTCATCTTCACCTTCGCGCAGTCGATCGTCGTGTCCTCCGCGTCGGTGACCGTGATCCGGTACGGCACGGCGTCGCCGAAACCGAACACCTGCCCGTTGAGCGGGAGGTCGATCCTCACGACGGGCGCGGTGTTGCCGACGTTGATCTCGACGTTGGCCGTCGCGGTGTTGCCGGCGCCGTCCCTGACGGTCAGCGTGACGATCCGCCTGCCGTCGGTGGTGTAGGTGTGGGTGGGATTGGCCGCGGTGGAGGTGCCGCCGTCGCCGAACGCCCAGGAGTAGGTGAGCGCGTCACCGTCCGGGTCGGAGCTGCCCGCCGAGGAGAACGCCACGGTCAGCGGCGCCTTCCCGGAGACCTTGTCCGCGCTGGCCTTGGCGATGGGCGCGCGCCCGCCGGTCCCGATGTGCTCGATGCGGTACAGCGCCGAGTCCTGGTTGCCGTTGAACCAGCCGGTGCCGTAGTCGAGCACGTACAGCGCGCCGTCGGGGCCGAACGCCATGTCCATCACCAGCTTGCCCGACCAGGGGAAGGGCTGGATGGTGCCCCGGGTGCCGTTCGCGTTGACCTCGATGTCCTTGATCCACTGACGCTGGAGCTCACCGGCGAGGAAGTGCCCGTCGAGCGACTGCGGGAACTTGACCGGCGAGTTCAGCGCGGCGGAGTAGCGGTAGACGACGCCGCCCATCGGCGACTCCGCGCCGCAGCCGAACTCCGGCAGGCTGCAGCCGTCGTAGGTGATCCAGGCGGGCTTGGCCGCGGGCAGCTTGACCAGGCCGGTGTTCTTGCGCGAGGTGTTCTCCGGGCCGCCCGCGCAGTCGTACTTCGCGCCGATCGTCGCGGTGTCGTAGTTGTAACGGGCGTAGGTCTCGGCCGGGGTGTTGTTGCCGGTGCAGTACGGCCAGCCGAAGAAGCCCGGCCCGGTGATCCGGTTGAACTCGACCTGGCCGCCGGGCCCGCGGGGACCGGCGGTGCCGGCGTCGGGGCCGTAGTCGCCGAGGTAGACGACGCCGGTGGCCTTGTCGACGCTCATGCGGAACGGGTTGCGGAAGCCCATCGCGTAGATCTCCGGGCGGGTGTTCGCGGTTCCCGGCGCGAACATGTTCCCGGCCGGGATCGAGTACGACCCGTCGGCGTTGACCTTGATGCGGAGCACCTTGCCGCGCAGGTCGTTGGTGTTGGCGGCGCCGCGCTGGGCGTCGAGCGCGGGGTTGCGGTTCGGCCTGTCGTCCAGGGGGGCGTAGCCGTCGTTGAACCCGGGCTCGCTGTCGTCGCCGGTGGTCAGGTAGAGGTTGCCCGCGGCGTCGAAGTCGATGTCACCGCCGACGTGGCAGCAGGCGCCACGGCTGGCCCTGACCTCCAGCACGCTCTTCTCGCTCGCGAGGTCGAGCGTGCCGTCGGTGTTCAGCCTGAAACGCGAGAGCCGGTTGACGCCGTCGAACCGCGCGAACTCCGCCGCGGTGCCGTCGGGCGGGGAACCGTGCGGCGGCGTGGACAGCGGCGGCGCGTAGTAGAGGTAGACGAACCGGTTCGTGGCGAAGCCGGGGTCGACGCCGACGCCCTGCATGCCCTCCTCGTCGTTGAAGTAGACGGAGAGCTTGCCCGACACCTTGGTGTTCCCGGCGGCGTCGGTGATCCGGACCGTGCCGTCACGGGCGGTGTGCAGGACGGAGCGGTCGGGCAGCACCGCCATCGTCATGGGCTCTCCCACCTCGGCGACCCCCTTGGCCAGCGTGACCTGCTGGAACTTGGTGGGGTCGACGGGCGGGGCGGCGACACTCGCCGAAGCGGCGGCCGGCGCCGCGGCGGCGGTCGTGGTGTCGGTCGCGATCACGGCGGTGGCGATCGCGGCGGGCGTCGTCGCGGTGGCCGGGAGCGGGTACAGGAGCGCGGACAGGGTGAGGAGAGCGGTCAGGGGGGGTAACCATCGGCGGAGCGAGGCCATGGGCGAGACTCCAGGTCTCTGTGGGGGGTGGACCGGTGGTCAGGGTCTCGGGGCGGGGGGTTCGGGGTCTCTGGAGGGGGACACCGAGGAAAAGCTGAGGGAGCGCTCTCCCAACCCGAGATTGCTCTTGCTCGACAATCCTTGTCAAGAGGCTGTTTAACCTGGCGGAAACAGCCCGCACACCCCCGGCGAACATCGACGTGCTCCGGGGAACGCTCCCCGGTCCTCCTGTTGTACCGTGCCGGTGCCCTCTGAGCTGGTCGAACCGGCGGCTTTTCAGGAGAGCGTTTTCCGCGTCATATCCGGTCGGCCGTCGAGATGAGCCCGTTCCGTGGCGCTCCGTCGCCGACAGGAAAGGTGAACGCAACCGTCCTTTGACAGGGAGCGCTCTCTTCGTGATCGCCGATCCGGCGGCGTCCGGCACGCCGGCGTGGTCCCCTCAGGCACCGGCCGGCACCCTCGCCTCGAGCCCGAACCCCGCCCGGGCAGCGGGCCGACCTCTCCGCTCAGGCCCTCCGCTCCCGAACGTGGCCCCCGCCCGAAGTGGGTCTGCCCGGTGAACGGCTCTGTCTCGTATTCGGCTCTGGCCCGCTTTCGGCGGTGACCGAGCGTGGCATAGGCGATGAGGATGCGCTCAGGACGAATCAGCCGGTCAGGACGGTGTCGTGGCGTGGTCCGGCGAGCAGGTTCACGGGCGACCGCGTGGCCTCGCAGGCGTCCGTCGGTGATCGTGGTCTGCTGCCGGTGGCGCCGGGGACGGCCCTGCGACCCGGCCGCCTTCATCAGCCGCGCCACCCGGCGCCGACCACGACCGGCCCCTTCCCGATGCAAGACGGCATGGTTCCGCGGAACGCCATAGGTGCCGCGCGAGCGCCGATGAACCTCGGCGGTGCCGGCGGGCCCGGTGTCCTTGAGCAGGAACCCCGCCGAGCCCTCCTGATCATTCGCAGGGTGCGATCGTCACCACCTGGGCCAAGCAGTACAGGATCGACGGATTCCGGTTCGACCTGATGGGCCTGGACCCCAAGCAGACCATGCTCGACGTCCAGGCGGCCCTGGCCGGGCTCACCCCCCGGCGCGACGGCGTCGACGGAAAGAACGTCTACCTGTACGGCGAAGGCTGGAACTACGGGGTCGTCGCGAACAACGCCCGCTTCGTCCAGGCCACCCAGCCCAACATGGCCGGAACCGGCATCGGCACCTTCAACGACCGGCTCCGCGACGCCGTCCGCGGCGGCAAGCCCGACGACCCCCGCCCCCATGAGGGTCCGGGGACGTCTCCAGGCGCTGGCCCTGGCCACCACCGCCCTGCCCCAGGGGCCGGGCCTCGTCCAGGCCGGCTCCGACCTGTTGCGCTCCAAGTCCCTGGACGACAACTCCTACGACAGCGGTGACTGGTTCAACGCCGTCCACTGGGACTGCGCCGACGGCAACGGCTTCGGCCGCGGCCTGCCCCTGGCCGAGAGCAACCGGGACACCTGGCCCCTGGCCAGGCCCCTGCTGGCCGATCCGGCCCTGGTCCCGGGCTGCCGGACCATCGCCGACACCACCGACGCCTACCGGCGGTTCCTGGACATCAAACGCTCCAGCCCGCTGTTCTCCCTCACCACCCGCGCGGACGTCCAGAAAGGCCTCACCTTCCCCCTGTCGGGTACCGCGGGGGAGATCCCCGGCGTCATCACCCAGCACCTCGACGGCACCGGCCTCAGGGGCGCCGGCAGGTCCGTCACCGTCATCTGCAACGCCACCGAGCAGGCCCGCTCCCAGCCCCTCACCGGCCTGGCCGGCACCCGCCAGGGTCTCCACCCCGCCCAGAGGAACGGAACCGATCCCACCGTCAAACGATCCGCCTACGACCCCGCGACCGGAACCTTCGCCGTCCCGGCGCACACCGTGGCCGTCTTCGTCCAGAGATGACCTCCACGGGCGACCCCGGCGGCGCCGAGCCCCGACGCTCGGCGCCGCTCTGGCCCGCCGCCTCGGACGCCGGCTCGCGGTGATCGTCGAAGGCGGCTCCCCGGTCAGGGGCCGCGCCGTTCCTGACGTCCTTCCGCTTAGCCGGGGTCGGCGCAGAGCTGGGAGGTCAAGGTGGTGCGGGCCCACTCTTCCCACGTGTCCGGTGACCAGTCGCGGTCGCGGACTGAGCTTGCCCCGCTTTGGCGGACACCTTCGGTGTGGTGGTCAGGCCACGCAAGCGGCCACGCAAGCGGCCACGCAAGCGGCCTCGCAGGCGGCACTTCACCTCGCAGCCATCCTCAACCGGACGCGACGCTGAGCACGATGGGCCGACATCCTCAAGCCGGCGGGTCGATGAGGAGCCGGTTCCGTTCAAGGAGACAGAGCCTGGTCCCAGCGGAAGAACACGGCCGCGACGACGCCGCCGAACACGACGGCGGCGGCGAGTCCGATCAGGTTGGAGGCCTCGATGGGGGCGCCGATCCAGGCGGCCGACAGGGCCTGGCTCCCGGCGCCGAACGGCAGCCACCGTCCGATCGCCGTGATCGCCTCCGGGAGGCTGTCGAGCCCGCCGAACATGCCGCCGGTGGCGCCCAGGACGAAGAAGACGCTCAGGCCGATCGCCACGGAGGAGTTCGGGGTGGGCGACAGTGCGGCGACGATCAGGCCCACGGCGTACATGGCGGCCACCGTCAGCGCCAGCACGCCGAGCGCCGCGCCGACGCGCACCGGGGGATTGGCGTCGAACGCCAGCACGGCCAGGATCCAGGCGGCCGTGACGCCGACGGCGATCTGCAGCACGCCGGCGGCCGCCTGGGCGATGAGGACCAGCGCGGGCGAGACGGGCGTCACCCCGAGCCGCCGCAGGATGCCGCTGCGGCGGTAGTAGGCCAGGAAGCTCGGCATGTTGACGATGCCGGTCGTGGCCACGACCATCGTGAACACCAGCGGCAGCACGTGGACGTCGAACGCCGTGCGGCCGTGCGCGATCGTCTCCCGGCCGGCGGAGGAGGCGCTCATCACCAGGATGAGCATGGGCAGGCCGATCGGCACGATCAGCCCGGCGGTGTCGCGGGCGACCATCTTGAGCTCGCAGATCAGCAATGCGGCCCAGGCTCGCGGGCCGGGGCGGTGGACGGCGACGTCCGTCATCGGATCTTCTCCCCCTCGGTGTCGAGCCGGTGCCCGGTCAGGACGACGAAGGCGTCGTCCAGGCCGGCCTGTTCGCTGCGCGTCCCGGTCGCCACGACGCCGGCGCGCACGAGTGCGACGCTGACGGCCTGGATGAGGTCACCGCGGCCTTCGACGACGACGCGGTCGCCGTCGGCGCGTACCCGTTCGACCTCGTCGAGTCCTTCCAGCAGCCCGCTCGGCACGGGCGTGGCCGCGCGGAAGGTGACCTTCTGGGCGAACCCGGCCCTTCGCACGAGTCCGGAGGGTGAGTCGAGGGCGATGATCCGTCCCTCGTCGAGCAGCGCGACCCGGTCGCACAATCGTTCGATCTCCTCCATGGCGTGGCTGACGAGCAGGACGGTCACGCCGGACTCGCGCAGTCGTTCGAGGGTCGACCACATCTGGCGGCGCGCCTCGGGATCGAGCCCGGTGGTGAGCTCGTCGAGGATCACCACCCGGGGCCGCCCGACGAGGGCGAGCGCGATCGACAGCCGTTGCTGCTGGCCGCCGGAGAGGTTCTCGAAGCGGGTGCGGTGAGAAGCGGTCAGGCCGACCGACTCGATCAGCTCGCCGGTCGGCAGCGGGTCTCGGTAGAAGGTTCCGTACAGGCGGACCAACTCGGTGACCGTGAGCGCGGAGTGCAGGGCGGCCTCCTGCAGCTGGACCCCGAGGACCTGGCGCAGCCGGGCCCGGTCGCGCCGGGTGTCCAGGCCGAGCACGCGGACGGTGCCGCGGTCGGGCCGCCTGAGCCCGGCGACCAGCTCGACGGTGGTCGTCTTTCCGGCTCCGTTGCGTCCCAGAATGCCGAAGATCTCGCCGACGGCGACCGAGAAGCCGACGTCCTCGACGGCGACCTTGGAACGGTAGCGCTTGTGCAGACGGTCCGCCTCGACGGCGGGAGATGACGTTGTCGCATGCATGCCGTCGACGTTAGGAAGGGCGGACCCATGGCGCCTGTGCCGATGGTCAGTATCGGCACCCATGACTTTCGGCACCTCGGCGCGGATGCGAGCGTCAGTAGAGTATCGGTATGCGGCGAATCGAGCCGGACGTGTGGGCGGGGCTGGCGATACTGCTGGTGTGCCTCGCGGTGGGCGCCCCGATACTGCTCGGCGCGGCCGGGACACAGGTGCCCCGGCCGGTGTGGGGTGTGCTGTTCGTGGCGCTGCTGGCCGCCTCGCTGGTCGCGGCGGCCTGGGAGGATCGTCGGCCCAGGCGGGCGTGGGCCTGCTACGGCGCGGCCGTCGTGCTGGGGTGGCTGACGATCCTGGCGGCGCCCGGCGCCGGGTGGCTGCCGATCCTGCTGGTCTTCACCGCGGCCTTGAGCGCGTACGTCGCGCCGCCGTGGGCGGGCCCGGTGGTGGTCGTGCTCAACACCGTCGTCATCGCCGTGACCGTGGGCCTCACCGGCGCCACCTCCAGTCAGATCGGCCTCAGCGCGCTGCTGTACCTGCTGATCCAGGTCGCGACACTGCTGAGCTCGCTGGCGACCATCCGGGAGCAGCGGATGCGCCACGAGCTGGGCGAGGCGCATCTGGAGCTGCGGGCGGCGAGCGTCATCCTGGCCGACACCGCACGCGCCCACGAACGCCTGCGCATCGCCCGCGAACTGCACGACCTGATGGGACACCAGCTCACGGCGCTCACCCTGGAGCTGGAGGTCGCCCGGCACCGTGACGGCCCTGGCGCGCGCGTGCACATCGAGCGCGCCGACCGGGTGGCTCGGGACATGCTCCGCGACGTGCGCACGACCGTCGGGCAGCTGCGCGCCGACGCGCCCGACCTGCGCGAGTCCCTGGCCGCCGTGGTGCGCGACATCCCCGGCCTCGACGTCGGCGTGTGGATCGACGACGACGTACGCCCCACCGAGGAGGTGACCATGACGCTCATCCGCGTCGTCCAGGAGATCGTCACCAACACCATCCGGCACGCGAACGCGACCTCGCTGCGCATCCGGATCGAGAGCACCCCGGACCGGGCCGTGAAGCTCACCTCCGTCGACGACGGGCGTGGCAGCCCTCAGCTGCGGCCGGGCAACGGGCTGCGCGGCATGAGGGAGCGGATCGACGCGATCGGCGGCGACGTACGGCTCGACGGCAGTGACGGTTTCCGCGTCACGGCCAGGGTGCCCGCGCGGTGATCCGGGTGATCGTGGTCGACGACCAGACCCTGGTACGACAGGGCATCCGCGGTCTGCTCGACCTGACCGACGACATCGAGGTGGTGGGGGAGTCCGACGACGGCATGTCCGCGCTGGCGGCGATCGAGGAGCACGCCCCCGACGTCGTCCTGCTCGACCTGCGCATGCCCCGCCACGATGGGATCTGGGTGCTCAGGGCGTTGCAGGGGCGCGCGGACGGCTCGCCGCCGGTGCTCGTGCTGACCACGTTCGACAACGACACCCTGGTGCTGGACGCGATGCGGGCGGGGGCGTGCGGCTACCTGCTGAAGGACGTGACGCTCGAACGGCTGACCCGGGCCATCCGCGTACTGGCCGACGGAGGGACGCTGATCTCGCCGTCGATCACCGATCGGCTGCTGCGCGCGGTGCACCGCCGCCGGTCGGCGGACGACGACGGCCTGCCGGCGGTCCAGCAGCTCACCGAACGGGAGGTGGAGGTGCTGCGGCTCGTCGCGGAGGGTTACAGCAACCGCGAGATCGCCCAGGCTCTGTTCCTGGCCGAAGGCACGGTGAAGAACCACGTCTCGACCCTGCTGCTCAAACTCGGGGCGCGCGACCGGACCAACGCGGTGCTGCGCGCCCTGCACGCCAGCATCCTCGACTGATGGTCGGTGGGCGCCCGGTCTGATCCGGCGCTGACGGCATTCTGCCGCCGTTCCACCGCGGAGCGGCACGTCTCGACGCCGCGGGAGTCGGTGATCGAGATGGGCACAGCGCGGCGGCGGACACCGGGTCGGTGGGAGCCGGGATCGCCCCGAGGAGCAGTGACTCGACCCAGCCCGGCCCGACGAGGCAGTGCGCCGTCAGGGCGCGGTTCTCGCAGATCGGACGGCTCACGGGTTCACGACTTCTTGCAGCGATGGGCAAGGCCTTGCGTTCGAAGGCGGCCGGCCGACGCGGGCGACTGCGGCGGCCGCCCGGGACTTCTCGCGGTCCGAGCAGGGCAGGCGGGCGCGAGCGATCCGGTGGGAGGTGCCGGACGGGCTCGTGCCCGCAGCGGTCTGTCGTGATCCGGCCGACGACCGGCCGGTGACCGTACGGACCGCAATGAAATCGACGTGACGGTGTAACGTTCCAGCACGGCGTCGCCGCCACGGTTTCTTCGTCGTTTCCCCAGGTCGACGGGGCGGTCGGCTGTTCGAAGGACGGTCAAATCGCAGAATGTGACATCGTTGACGTATCGGTGAACATCATCTTTTATTACGGTTACCGCACCCCCCTATTCGGACTGATTCCCCCCCGGTCTGGTCCGATCTCCGGAGTCACCATGAAGGCTCGATGGCGATCGCTTCCAGCGATCCCCGTACTTCTGCTCCCAAGCCTCGCGCTCGCGGTCGGCATCGCCACTCCCGCGGCGGCCGCACCGGTGGCCGACCCTGCGGCCATGGTCGACCCGCTGCTCGGCACCTCTCACGAGGGCGACACCTTCCCCGGCGCCGACGCGCCGTTCGGCATGGTGCAGTGGAGTCCCGACACGCCGTCGCGGCCTCCGGGCGGCAACTACGTCTGCGGCGACGGCACCATCACCGGCTTCAGCCTGACCCATCTGTCCCGGTCGGGCTGCAACGCGATGGCCGACATCCCCATCATGCCGACCACCGGCGCGGTCAACGGCGCCGCGACGTCGAGCTTCTCCCACAGCGCGGAGTCGGCCGGTGCCGGCGCGTACACGGTGACGCTCGGCAACGGCGTCGAGACCGAGCTCACGACCACGACGCGCTCCGGCATGGCCCGCTTCACGTTCCCTTCGACGAACCGGGCCGACCTGCTGTTCAAACTGGGCTCCGGCGCCACGAGCACCACCGACCTGAACTTCACCGCGGTGAGCGGCACCGAGGTCCGGGGCTCGATCACGTCCGGGCACTTCTGCGCCTCCAGCCCGACGTGCACCCTCTACTTCAACATGGTCTTCGACCGGCCGTTCGCCTCCGGCGGCTCGTTCGTCAACCCGCAGTCCGGGCGGTGCCTCGACGTCACGAACGGCGCCGACACCGACGGCACCCGGCTGCAACTGCGGGACTGCAACGGCTCACCGGCCCAACGCTGGACGCTGCCGTCCGCGTGAACGGGTCGCGCCGACGACGACCGGCGCCGGCCCGTTCCGATGATCCGGTGGGCGGCTCTGGTGGCCCCCCGTACCAGAGCCGCCCACCGCCCACCCTCGATCGCTCCTCGCGAGCGTTCCGGCGGCGTCGAAAGGGAAATCGATGTTCCCGGCGCAGCCCAGGCTCACCGACGGCGCGAGCCGTTCCGGACCCGCCGCCGACTGCCGGGCCCGGAACGGCGTACACGAAGAGAACGGGAATTCGCGGCGCCCCTCACCTCGACGCCGGCGCCACGCCGGTCCGACCGTCCGCCCCCGATGAGAACGGGACTCGGCGCCTTCGGTGCACCGAGCCCCGGCACCACCTCACCACTTTCGTCACAGTGAATCGAGGAACCATGATGAAGTCCCTGCGCGGGCTGGCGGTCCTGGCCGCCGTGACCGTCGTGACGGCGGCCGCACCGGTCGTCACCGGCCCGGCCCGGGCCGTGACCGACACCGGTGCGCGAGCCGGTGCGCGTGCCGCCGCGACGATCTGCAACCGCCACTGCGACGGGCGCGATCCGGCGCTCTCCCCCTCCGACCGGCAACCGGTCTCCGGCACCCTGTACGGGCGGCGCTTCGCCGTGCACGTCAACGACACCGACTCGATGGCCTGGGCCACCGTCGACGGCGGCAGCGCCACGGACGAGGTGTGGCTGGACCGCTCGTTCGACGGCGGCCGCACCTGGGCCGACAGCCGCCTGGGCTTCACCGTCATCCCGGCCGGGGCCTCCGGCACGCGTACCGCCATGTTCAACGTCGACGACTGGGCCGGCCAGGGCGTCGGCGCCCTGCGCGCCTGCGGCAAGGCGGGCAACCGGCCCGAGATCACCTGCACGGCGTGGACGCGCAGCACCTGGAACGCCGGTGACCGGCGCACCGCGGCGGCCACCGCGCTGATGATGCGCTACGACCGCGCCACCGGCCTGTTCGACGGCAACGGGTGGTGGACCGGCGCCAACGCGCTCACCGCGCTCATCGAGAACATCCAGCGCAGCGGCATGGGCAGCTACCGCTACGCGATCGCGGGCACCTACGACAAGAACGTCAACGCCCACCAGGGGCAGTTCCGCAACGAGTACCTCGACGACACCGGCTGGTGGGGCCTGGCCTGGGTGGCCGCCTACGACGTCACCGGCGACGGCCGCTACCTCAACACCGCCCGCGCCGACGCCGACCACATGCACGCCTACTGGGACGGCCGCTGCGGCGGCGGGGTGTGGTGGAAGACCGACCGGGCCCAGAAGAACGCCATCGAGAACAGCCTCTACATTCAGCTCAACGCCGAGCTGTCCCAGCGCATCCCCGGCGACACCGTCTACCGCGGCCGGGCCCAGGCCGCCTGGAACTGGTTCCAGAACACCGGCATGGTCAACGGCTCGAACCTGGTCAACGACGGCATCGACCTGAGCACCTGCCGCAACAACGGGGACACCACCTGGACCTACAACCAGGGCGTGCTGATCAACGCGCTGGTGGAGCTCAACAGGCTCACCGGGGACGCGAACGCCCTGGCCACGGCCCGCCGGATCGGGGACGCGCTGACCACCAGTGGCTACCTCAGCCCCGGCGGCATCCTGCGCGAACCCAACGAGAGCGACACCTGCGGCGGTGACGGGGCGTCGTTCAAGGGCGCGGCGATCCGC
Source organism: Streptosporangium sp. NPDC050855 (assembly GCF_044456585.1). NCBI lineage: Bacteria > Bacillati > Actinomycetota > Actinomycetes > Streptosporangiales > Streptosporangiaceae > Streptosporangium > Streptosporangium sp. NPDC050855. The sequence continues at coordinate 97,311 of NZ_JBITFY010000011.1, read as the reverse complement.
GGCCTCGGCGCCCTGAACAGGGTCACCGGCGGCGCCTACGACGCCTACCTCAAGCGCAACGCCGACACCGCCCATGCCCGCAACCGCGACAGCCTCGACGGCTACGGCAGCCACTGGGCCGGCCCGCTCACGCCCACCAACCACAGCTGCCAGCACAGCGCGCTCGACCTGCTCAACGCCGCCCCCTGACGCCGCCCCAGGTCGCGACACGGGAGGCGGCGCCGCGGGCGATCAGCCGCCGATGCCGTGCGGCGGCGGACGCTCACTCGAGTCACGGATGAGCAGGCGGGTCGACAGCACCACGTGCCGAGCCGATTCGCAGGCGTCACCGAAGAGCTGGTCGAGCAGCAGCCGCGCCGCCCACCGCCCCATCTCCTCGGGGTCATGCGTGACCACGCTGACCCCGAGGAGGTCACCCAGGTCCAGCTCGTCGAAGCCGATCAACGCCGGTGGTGCCGCGTGCCCGCGCAGGGCACGCAGCGCGCCGGTGGTGATCCGGTTGTTCAGGGTGAACAGCGCGGTCGGTGCCGGGGTCCGGCCCAGCAGGTGCCTCACCGCCCGTTCGGCGGCGGCCACGTCGTGCGCGTCCTCCAGGAGGTGGTCGGCCCAGTCGGTGATTCCGGCCGCCTCCACCGCCTCGGTGAACCCGGCGATCCGGTCACGATGGGTGAACAACCGGGACAGGTCCCCGACCACGCCGATGCGCCGGTGCCCGGCCGCGACCAGATGTCTCGCCGCCTGCCGGGCGCCGGCACGGTTGTCGAGCAGCACCGCGTCGGCGGACAGCCCGGCCGGCGGGCGGTCGACGAAGACGAACGGGATGCCGTGTATCCGCTCACCGGCGAGGTGGTCGTGCCTGGCCATGGTCGAGGCGATCACCAGGGCTCGGACACGACGTTCCAGCAGTGTGTCGGTGAGCTGTCGTTCCCATTCGGGGTTCTCTTCGGTACTGGCGGTGATGAGCTGCAGGCCGTTCATCCGCAGCTCCCGCTCCAGCCCGCTGGCCAGCCGCGAGTAGAACGGGTTGGCCAGGTCGCCGCTGATCAGGCCGACGAGCGTGGAGGCCCTGGCGCCGCGACGGAGATCACGAGCGACCCCGTTGGGCCGGTAACCGAGCCGGTCTGCGGCCTCGTGCACCCGCCGGCGGGTCCTGGCCGCCACATATCCCTCACCGCTCAACGCCCTCGACGCCGTTTTCGCCGACACTCCCGACAACGCGGCCACCTGGGCCAAGCTGGGGCGGCCACCCCCTGAGGTCGGCAGATCAGCTGTCATACGACGGATTATGGCATCGCCGTCGGAACCCGTCGGCGGTCGTTCGCCGTGCGTCTCCCGCCCCCGGCTGAAGATCGGCCAGGTCGGCCTTCCGAGGCGATCAGGCGCGTAAAGCCCTCAGACGATGATGGCGATCTTGCCGGTGGGCCGGCCGGTTCTGAGGTAGTCGATGGCCTCGGGGGTCCGGGCGAGGGGGTAGGTGCGGTCGAGGACCGGGGTGACGGCGCCGGAGTCGATGAGGTCGGCCAGGGTACGCAGGTCGGCGGCGGGCTCGGTGGACATGAGGCCGGTCAGGCGCTGGCCGACGAAGGGTGACAGCAGCATCGCCCGGATCTGGCGGTCGGCGCCCTGGAGCACGCGTCCGCTTCCGGGCCCGCCGACGATGACGAGCGTGCCGCGGGGGGCGAGGGCGCGGCGTATCCGGTTCAGGGAGCGGTTGCCGGCCGTGTCGAGGATGAGGTCGTAGCGGTCGGTGCCGGCGGTGAAGTCCTCGCGGGTGCGGTCGATGACGTGGTCGGCGCCGAGGGAGCGGACCAGGTCGGTCTTGGTGGTACGGCACACGCCGGTGACGTTGGCGCCGTAGGCCTTGGCGAGCTGCACGGCGAAGCTGCCCACGCCGCCGCCTGCGCCGGTGACGAGGACCTTCTGCCCGGCGGTGAGCCCGCCGGCGTCGCGCAGCCCCTGGAGGGCGGCGCAGGCGGAGACGGGCACCGTGGCGGCCTGGGCAAAGGTGAGGGTGGCCGGTTTGGGGGCGAGCCTGTCCTGGTGGGCGCGGGCGTACTCGGCGTACGCGCCGTCGCAGGTGCCGTAGACCTCGTCGCCGGGACGGAACCGGGTGACGTCGGCACCGACGGCCGTGACGCGGCCGGCGACGTCCATGCCCGGAACGGGGTTCTTGGGACGGCGCAGCCCGAAACCGGCGGCGCGCACCAGGTAGGGCAGGCCGGTGACGACGTGCCACACCCCCTGGTCGACGCCCGCGGCCTCGACGCGGACGAGCACGTCGTCGGCGCCGATGCTCGGGACGGCCATGTCGCGCAGCCGGAGCCGCGCCGGTTCGCAGTAGGCGTCGCGGGCGATCGCGATCATCGTCGTCGTCATGGTCGTCTCGATCCTGGTCGGAGTGCTCGTGCGGGTGGTCGCCGGGACGGTGGCCGGGACGGTGGCCGGGGTGATCCTCGGGGTGGTCATGGGGAGGGGTCCTCTCGGGTGAGGTGGGGCCGTGCCCGGCTCTCGCGCCGGTGCACTGGGGCCGGGTCGGTCCGGGGGAGCAGAGGGTCACGGTGGCGCTCTCGCGGTCAGGGTCACGCGGCGGCGGCGGCGACGGCGACGGCGGCGGGACGGTCGCGCTGCGGTGCCTTGACGCCCTTCACGAGCAGCCGGAGGATCATCGACACCTCCGTGACGGTGGCCGGGGTGACGGCAGAGGGGCTCAGCCAGGTGGCATCGCCAACCCGATCACGGCGGTGACGAGGTCGGCGTGGGCCGCGACGTCCTTCGCGGTCGTGGGGGGTCAGTCCTCGGAGCCGGAGTACTGGAAGACGTCGTCGAGCGGCACGCCGAAGACGTGGGCTATCTGGAAGGCCATCTCCAGCGACGGCGAGTAGCGGCCCTGCTCGATGGCGATGACGGTCTGCCGGGTCACCCCGACACGGTCGGCCAGCTGCGCCTGCGTCATCTCGCCGTTCGCGAACCGCAGGGCCCGGATCGAGTTCGTGACCTTCGTGGGTTTGACCATGACTAGAAGCCCCGGCGGTACAAGACGATCTTCGTGATCGACGAGGCGAGCATGGCCAGGACGAACGCCAGGTACAGCGCGTTGGCGATCCAGAAGTGGGCGGCCTCCGCCATGGCCAGGGCGAGCGGGACCGTCGCGGCGATGCTCATGACGTAGAACCCGACGTACTCGCCCAGCCGGTGGATCTGCCGGTCGCGCTCGTCGGTCCGGCCGGCCTCCCTCGGCGAGACGACGGCGGCCGCGATGCCGGCGGCGATGCCCAGGCCGATCCCGGCGCCGATGGCGATGAGCATCGGCCGCACGTAGGCGATCCGCGCGACGTCCGCGCCCGGCACCTTCGACATGACGGTGACGAAGTAGACCGCGGCGACACCGGCGCCGACCACGAGGTAGATCCACGAACGTTTCTCTTCGGAGGACATGCCCTGCTCCCATGTAAAAAAACTTTGACATCGTCAATGTAAAGCAAAGCGGACATGACGTCAAAAGTTTTTTACCAGGGTGCTCCGGCCGCATGCCCCGGACAGGCTGAATCCGGCCGGCCGGACGGACGCCGCTGCCGCCTGCGGACGATCTTCGGCTCGAAGCCGGCGTCCCGGTCCCGCGGCACCGCGATCCCCGCCCCGTCCCGCGTCACCGCGGGCTCCTCCAGGTCCGTCGCTTCGGACGCCCGGATCACGGTGGTCGTCACCGGTGCCTTCTCGGTCAGGAGTCACCCCGTGGTTCGGCGGTCCCGGCCGAGGAAGCACGACAGGAGTCGCCTGAAGTCGTGCGGGTGCTCGAGCGCCGGCACGTGCCCGCACCGGCCGAGCACGTGCAGACGGACATCGGCCAGGTGTTCGAGCAGGGGCAGGGCCGCCGTCCCGAGCGGGGTGACCCGGTCCTCGGCGCCGTGGACGAGCAGCACGGGCGCGCGGATCCCTGCCAGCGTCTGCGCCGAGAGGGCGAGCTCGTCGGCCCAGCGTGCCCTGGGCGGGGGGAACAACGACGCGTATGCGGCGGCCCCCGCTCGCATCGCGGCCGCACGGGCGGCGACGGCCGACTCGGTCACGAGCGACTGGTCGAGGACGAGGCGGCTCAACATGTCCCGTGCCCCGAGCGGGCCGGCGGGGGCGGCCCAGACCGCGTCGAGCTCGGCGGACAGCGGCGCCCCGGGGGCGCCCATCGTCGAGACCGCCACGACACGGGTGACCTGCCGGGGACGCGCGGCCGCCAGCGCCAGCGCCACGGCACCGCCCATGGAGTGGCCCACCACGGCGTAGTGCCCGGCACCCAGAGCGTCCATCAGGCCCGCGGCCTGCTCCGTCCACAGCCGGAGCCCGCCCCTGGAGCCCGCCGGGACCGGTGTACGGCCGAACCCCGCCTGGTCGGGAGCCACCAGGTGCCAGGACGTGCCCAGCGCCTGTGCCGTCGTCGCCCAGGCGCCGGATCCGGTCGTACCGGGTCCGGAGCCGTGCAGCATCAGCACCGCGGGCCCGGTGCCGCTCTCCAGGACGTGGACGGGGGAGCCGTCGACGGTGACGGTCCGAAGTGCCGTCACCGGGACGGGTCCGGTGCGCTCATGACGATGCGGAGCCGACGGACTTCGAGAAGACCTCCATCATCGCCCTGCCGAACTGCGGCATGTCGGGCCAGCCCCGGCAGGAGACGAGGTTGCCGTCCACGACGTCGGGAGCGTCGACGACCGTCGCGCCCGCGTTCTCCATGTCACCGGTGATGGGGGGGAAGCACGCCGTCCTCCGCCCCTTCAGCAGCCCGTACACGGCCGGCACCTGCGCGCCGTGGCACACCAGCGCGATCGGGAGGTTGCGCGCGAAGAAGTGCTCGGTGATGCGCCTGACGTCGGCGTCGACCCGGATCCACTCGGGGGCACGCCCCCCGGGGATGATGAGGGCGTCATAGCGCTCGACGTCGACCTCGGCCCAGGGCACGTCGACCGGCAGCTTCCGGCCGTTCTTCTCCACGTAGGCGTCGGAGCCGGGGTCGAACTCGTGGATGACCAGCTGAACGTCACGCATCGTCCGTGACGAGACGTCGACGTCCCAGCCGCCCTCCTGCACGCGGTAGTAGGGATACATGGTGTCGAGCTCCTCGGCGGCGTCGCCGGTCAGGAGCAGCGCTCTGGGCACCTACGTCTCCTCGCATCTGGGGCGGGTGAGGTGGATCCGATCGGATCCGATCCGATCCGGTTGAGTCAGCATTCCCCGGCCCGGTCCTCCCGTCAAGCCTTTGCCGCCATTCCGTCCGCGCCCTCGGCCTGGTCGAACAGCCGCCGGAACCGCTCGCCGGACAGCAGGATGTGCCGGCGCATGGCGTAGGCGGCGGCGTCGGGGTCACGCCTGGCGATCGCGGCCAGGACCTCCTCGTGCTCGGCCATGGCCAGGTGGGTGACCTGGGTGTCGTGCAGAAGCCGGAACAGGTGCACGTGGGTGTGCAGGCGGGCGAGCGCCTCGCGGATCACCTGGTTCCCCGCGCTGAAGGCGACGAGATCGTGAAAGGCGGCGTCGCGCAGCCCGAAGGCTCCATAGGCCATGATCCCGTCGCCCCCCTCCAGCTCCGCCATCTCCTCCAGCATCCGCCGCAGACCGGCCACCTGCGCCGAGGAGGCGCGTTCGGCGGATCTGCGCGCCGCCGCCGGCTCCAGGAGCAGGCGGATCTCCAGCATGTCCTCGAATCGGTCACGGGTGATCTGGGGGGGAATGCGATAGCCGGCATGGGGCACGCGCACGACCAGGCCCTCGGCCTCCATGCGGTTCAGGGCGTCCCGGATCGGCGTCTGCGAGACCCCCAGCTCCCGCGCCAGGACGTCGATCGTGACGCGGGAGCCGGGCTCGATCCGTAGCGACATCAGCTGTCCGAGCAGCGTGTCGTACACCTCGTCGGCAAGCCGGCCGCGAGATCTTCCCGGCGGCGTCCCGTCCGTCGTGGCCCCACGGCGTCGCGCGATCATCGCTTCGTCGTCCATCGTGACGTGAGGTCCTTTCCTGCGCCTTCGGGAATGTGCCGGCATCGATCGCAATGCTGCAAGATATTGACGCTCCCACCCGGATCGTATAGGAAAGGTGGCGGATGACACCCATCCTTCACCCATCGCGGAACCGCCCGCCATCGCTCCGATTCGATCAGTCGGAGCTCTCGTGAGCATGCTCGACGTCCTCCTCGATCCGCCACCGGGCCGTACAAGGACCGAAGGACTTCTCGACTGCTTGAAGCCCCATTACATCGCGGCGTACTCGTGACGCCGGTCTGCGGGTCAGCCCCTGCGACCGCCGGCAACACGCCTGAACGACCCGGCAACCGCCCGGCGAAGCACGCGGCAAGGCCCAGAGGTCCCCCCAGAAAGCAGGACAAGAAGATGCGGTATCCGCGAACAGGACGACCGTCCGTCCCCCGCCGGAAGGTGCGGCTGGCGACGGCGGCCATGCTGGTGGCCACGACCATGGCGGCCTGTGGCCAGGACGACGGCGCGAAGGCCGGCGCCCCCAAGGCGCCGGCGGCCGTCCCGGAGCTCACCAAGGACCCGCTGACCCTCAGCTTCATCTGGTTCGACTGGCCCCCCGCCCACGCTCTGGAGGACTTCGCGAACGCGGAGTACACCAAGCTGCGGTCGAACGTGACCATCAAGGTCAACACCGTGCCGAACGCGAACTGGCACGACGCGATGTTCACCCAGTTCGCAGCGCACAAGACCGACTTCGACATCCCGATCCTGGACTCGCAGCACATCGGCGAGGCCGTGACGAACGGCAACATCCTCGACCTCACCGACTTCGTCAAGAAGAACATCGACGTCAAGGCCTACAACCCCTACCTCCTGGCGGCCTACGGCCAGTACCCCCAGGCGGAGACCGGCAAGCGCGACGAGAACGCCAGCCTGTACGGACTGCCGCTGCTCGGCGACACCTGGACGATGATCTACCGCAAGGACCTGATCGGCGACAAGCCACCGCAGACGTGGGACGAGATGATCTCGACCGCCGAGAAGTGCCAGGCCGACAACCCCGGCGTCAGCGGGCTGGCCTTCCACCAGGCCAACGGCTCCGACGCCGCGGCCGTGACCTACAACACGGTCAACGGCGTCTACGGCGGCAACCTCTGGAACCCCAAGACGCGCAAGATCGACGGCGTCATCAACGACACCGCGGGCCAGCAGGCGATGGACGTCCTGGTCAACAAGATGAAGCCGCTGACCGCCAAGGGTTCCGGCAACTGGTTCATCGACGAGGTGAACGCGGCGGTCGCCCAGGGCAAGGCGTGCATCGCGTTCAACTGGATCGCCGCGAGCGGCGGCCTGCTCGACCCCAAGCAGTCGACGCTCGGCACCACGCGGGACGAGATTCTCAAGAAGCTGGGGTTCGCCACCCTGCCGAGCCAGAAGACGAACCTGGTGCCCCTCGGCGGCATGGGGATGCACGTGTCGGCCTACTCGTCCGCGGAGAAGCAGGCGGAGGCCCTGAACTTCATGAAGTGGTTCGAGCAGGCCGACGTCCAGAAGAAGTGGGCCGCGGCCGGTGGCGTGCCGTCGCGCACGGACGCCCTGGAGTCGCCCGAGTTCCTCGACGCCGGGCCGTTCAACCAGGTGTACACCGACTCGGTCTCGCGGATGCGGGACATGTGGAACGTCCCCGAGTACGCGCGCATGGTCGACATCGAGAACACCAACGTGAACGCGGCCCTCAACGGCGCCAAGACGCCGAAGGAGGCGCTCGACGACATCGCCAAGGAGCAGCAGGCCGTGCTCGACTCCGGCAACCGCAAGGGCGGCGGCGGACTGTGAGTGACCCCGCCCCCCCGACGACCGGCCACCCCGGGCAGGTGGCGTCCGCGACGCCGCCCGCCCCGGGCCGGTCCCGCCTGAGCGACCGCCGGCTCACCGTGGCCTTCATCTCCCCGGCGCTGCTGCTGTTGCTCGCCATGTCGGTGTTCCCGTTGCTGTGGGCGTTGTACCTGTCCTTCACCGACTACTCGGCCACCCGCGGGGGGTCCGCCAATTTCGTCTGGTTCGAGAACTACACCGCCATCCTGACGTCGCCGCAGGTCCACCTGAGGGCCTTGACGACGTTGGTCTACGTGGTCGGCGCGGTCACCCTGCAGACCGTGCTCGGTTTCACCATCGCCTACCTGATCTCGCGGCGCACGCACGGGCGAGGACTGCTGACCACCCTGTTCCTGGTTCCGATGATGCTGTCGCAGGTCGTGGTCGGGCTGTTCTGGCGATTCATGCTCGACGCGCAGTTCGGCGTGATCAACAGCATGCTCGGCTCGCTCGGCCTGGGGCAGGTGGAGTGGCTCACCCGGCAGCGAACGGCGTTGATCTCCCTGATCGTGGTCGACACCTGGCAGTGGACGCCGTTCATCATGCTCATCGCCCTCGCGGGCCTCACCGCGGTCCCCAGGTACCTGTACGAGGCCGCCTCGATCGACCGGGCGTCCGAGTGGTTCCGGTTCCGCACCATCACCCTTCCGCTGGTGTGGCCGCTGCTCCTCATCGCCGTGCTGTTTCGGGCCATCGAGGCCTTCCGGCTGTTCGACCTCGTCTACATCCTCACCAGCGGAGGCCCGGGGGTCTCCACCGAGACGTTGTCGTTCCACGTCTACAAGGTCGCCTTCCTGGGCTTCAACACCGGAACCGCCTCCGCGTACGGGATCCTCATGGTCCTCGTCGTCATCGTCCTCACGCAGCTCTACCTGCGCTACCTGAACAAGCTCAAGGAGGACTGATGGCCCTCTCCGTCGACGAGGCCGTGTCCGAAGGTCCTGCCCGGGATCGCACGCCCCCCGCGCGCCGCCGCGGCGGCAGTGGCGGCCGTGGCCGCTCCGTGCTGGAGATCGCGCTGCTGGCCGTGCTGGCCGTCGTGATGCTCTTCCCGGTGCTGTGGATGATCGAGACGTCCATCAAGGAGAACCGCGACGTCTACGCCGTCCCGGCCAAGTTCTTCGACTTCACGGTCACCATGGACCACTTCAAGGACGTGTTCCTCGCCTCCGGCGGCGGCCGCTCGTCCCTGTCCGTGGCGTTCCTCAACTCCGTCGTGGTCGCCGGGGCCTCCACGGCGCTGGCCACCGTGCTGGGCGTCCCGGCGGCCTGGGCCTACTCGCGCTTCGCCGTGAAGGCCAAGAAGGACCAGCTGTTCTTCATCCTGTCCACCCGCTTCATGCCGCCCGTGGTGGTCGTGATCCCGATCTTCCTCATGTACCGCCAGGCCGGGCTCATCGACACCAAGCTCGGCCTGATCCTCATCTACACCGCGTTCAACGTCCCGTTCACCATCTGGATGATGAAGGGGTTCGTCGACGAGGTTCCCGCGGAGTACGAGGACGCCGCCATGCTCGACGGCTACACCCGCCTGCAGGCGTTCTGGAGGTTCACCCTCCCCCTGCTCCTGCCCGGCATCGCCGCGACGGCGGTCTTCGCACTCATCTTCTCCTGGAACGAGTTCGTGTTCGCCATCTTCCTCACCTCCAGCGACAGCGTGCGGACGGCCCCGCCCGCCATCGCCGGCCTCATCGGCGGAACCACCGTGGACTGGGGTCTCGTGGCCGCCGCCTCCGTGGTGTTCGCCCTGCCGGTGCTCGTCTTCGCCTACCTGGTGCGCAAGCACCTCGTCGCCGGCGTGACGCTCGGGGCGGTGCGACGCTGATGGCGGGCATCGAGGTGACCGCCCTGCACAAGCGCTACCCGGACGGGACGGTCGCGGTCGAACACGTGGACCTGTCCATCGGCGACGGCGAGCTGTTCGTGATGCTCGGCCCCTCGGGGTGCGGCAAGACGACCACGCTGCGGGCCATAGCCGGCCTGGAGAGGCAGACCACCGGCGACATCCGCATCGGCGAGACCCTGGTCAACGACCTGCCGCCCGCCGAGCGCGACATCGCCATGGTGTTCCAGTTCTACGCTCTCTACCCGCACCTGAGAACCCGCGACAACCTGGCGTTCCCGCTGCGGGCCGAAGGGCTGCCCAAGCAGGAGGTGCACGAGCGGGTCGACGAGGCCGCCCGGCTGATGCGGCTCGGCCCGCTCCTGGACCGGCGGCCGCACCGGCTGTCCGGCGGGGAGCAGCAGCGCGTCGCACTCGCCCGCGCCCTGGTGCGGCGACCACGCGCGTTCCTCATGGACGAACCCCTCACCAATCTGGACGCGGAGCTGAGGGCCGACATGCGCACGGAGATCAAGCACCTGCAGGGGGAGTTGGGGACGACGATGGTCTACGTCACCCACGACCAGGTCGAGGCGATGTCGCTCGGTCACAGGATCGCCATCCTCAACAAGGGCCGCGTCGAGCAGATCGGCACGCCGCTGGAGGTCTACGACCGTCCGGCGAGTCTCTTCTGCGCCGCGTTCATCGGCTCCCCGCCGATGAACCTGATCGAGGTGGAGGTGGCCGACGGGAAGCTGCGCGGCCAGAGCGGGCTGGCCCTCACCCCGCCGCCGAGCCTGCCGCGCGGCCGTTCCCTGGTCGCAGGCGTCCGGCCGGAGGCGCTGGAGGTCACGGAACCGGGAGCGGAACGTTCGGTCCCGGCCCGCGTGATCTCGGCCGAGTGGCTCGGCGACGAGATCATCTACGTGCTCGACCACGACGGCCGGCGCGACGTACGGGTCCGGATGCCACCGACCGTCCGATTCGCCGCCGACGCACCGGTCGGGCTGCGGCACACCGGCGGGCCCCCGCCGGTCTACGACGTGAGCACGGAAGAGCTGGTGGCCTGATGGGAACCGTGGCGGTGCACGACCTGTGCAAGTCCTTCGGTGAGGTCCAGGCCCTGGACGGGGTGACGCTGGACGTGCCGGACGGCTCGTTCTTCGTCGTGCTCGGGCCCTCCGGGGCGGGCAAGACGACGACCCTGCGAGCGATCGCCGGCCTGGAGAGGCTCGACGCCGGGTCGGTGCGTCTGGACGGCAGGGACGCGACCGGTGACACCCCGGCCGCACGCGACCTGGCCATGGTCTTCCAGAGCTACGCCCTCTACCCGCGGCACACCGTGTACGAGAACATCGCCTCACCGCTGCGGGCACGCCGCCGTTCCTCGGGCGAGATCGCCGCCGCCGTCGGGCAGATGTCGAACCTGCTGCACATCGAACGTCTGCTGCAGCGTCGTCCCGCGCAGTTGTCGGGCGGTGAGATGCAGCGTGTCGCCCTGGCCCGTGCGCTGGTCCGCCGCCCGCGCGCGTTCCTCATGGACGAGCCGCTGACGAACCTCGACCTCAAGCTCCGCGTCGAGATGCGCACCGAGCTCACCCGCATCCACCGCAGCCTCGGGGCGACCTTCGTCTACGTGACCAACGACCAGGTCGAGGCCCTGTCCATGGCCGACCAGGTCGCGGTCCTCAAGGAAGGAAAGGTGCAACAGGTCGGAACGCCGGCCGAGGTGTACGAGCGCCCGGCCAACCAGTGGGTCGCGGGCTTCGTCGGGAGCCCGCCGATCAGCCTGCTCGCCTGCCACGCCGAGGGGGACCGCCTGGTCGGGGCCGAAGGCTGGACGCTGCCGCGGCCCCGCTGGACCACCGCCGAGGACGGTCGTCCGCTGCTGCTGGGCCTGCGCGCGGAGGACCTGTCCGTCGAGCGGCGCGGGGACGCGTCGCTGCCGGGTGAGCTCTACGGCCTTGAGCCGCTCGGTGACCGGACGGTGGTCGACGTCCAGGTGGGGACGGAGATCCTCAAGGTCAAGGCACGGCCCACCGTCACCGGCACGCCGGGCGAGCGGCTGCTCGTCACGGTCGACCTGGACCGTGCGCACCTGTTCGACGCGGGCACCGGGCTGGCGCTGTCCGAGGCCGGGAGATAACCGCGCAGGGCGGCGACGTCACCGTGCGCCCGCACGCGGCGATCGAGCCTCGGCGGACCGTCACCGGCGAGCACGGCCTGACGACACCGAAGCGGCCATGGCCCGGGAAGGCGATCGGCGGCGCGGGGCGTCGTCCCGCGGCCGGGGCCGAGGCCACGTCCGACCCGCTCGGCACCCTCGGCCCCGACGAGGCCGTGCGACCCGTTCGTCACGGCGCGTGGCGCGATCACCGAGGTCACGCCGGACATCACCAAGGACACACAGGAGACGACGCGATGAACGACCCGATGAACGTCCTGGCCCCCGAGCACCGGCGGCTCCGGATCGGCGACGCCTGGCGCGACGCCGCCGACGGAGCCACCTTCGCCGTCGAGGACCCGGCCACCGGCAAGACCATCGCCGAGGTGGCGGACGCCGGAGTCGCCGACGGGCTCGCCGCTCTGGACGCGGCGAGCAGGGCGATGGCGCAGTGGGCGGCGACCCCGCCGCGAAAACGGTCGGAGTTGCTGACCGCGACGTACCGGGCACTGACCGGGCGATCCGAGGAGGTCGCCCGGCTGATAACGCTCGAGATGGGCAAGCCGCTCGCCGAGGCCCGGGGAGAGGTGGCCTACGGCGCCGAGTTCTTCCGCTGGTTCGCCGAGGAGGCGGTGCGCGTCGAGGGGCGCTACAACACCGCCCCCGCGGGTGGATATCGCATCCTTACCGTGCCGAAGCCGGTCGGACCGTGCGTCTTCGTGACGCCCTGGAACTTCCCGCTGGCCATGGGCGCCCGCAAGATCGCTCCTGCGCTGGCGGCGGGCTGCACGACGATCACCAAGCCGGCGGCCCAGACGCCGCTCACCATGCTGCTTCTGGCCCGCATCATGGAGGAGGTCGGCGTCCCCCCGGGCGTCGTCAACGTCGTGACGACCGGGCGTGCCGGCGAGGTGGTCTCGGCACTGCTGGCCGACCGCCGGACCCGCAAGCTCTCGTTCACCGGGTCGACCGAGGTCGGTCGCGTGCTGCTACGACAGGCGGCCGACAACGTGCTGCGCACCTCCATGGAACTGGGCGGCAACGCGGCCCTGATCGTGTGTGCCGACGCGGACCTGGACGTCGCGCTCGACGGTGCCATGGTGGCCAAGATGCGCAACATCGGGGAGTCCTGCATCGCGGCCAACCGGATCTACGTCGAGGAGCCGGTGCGCGAGGAGTTCACGGCGCGCTTCGCCGAGCGGATGGGCGCGCTCTCGGTGGGCCATGGTCTCGACGACGGCGTGGACGTCGGGGCGTTGATCGACGAGGCCTCGGTCGCCAAGATCGACGAGCTGGTCGCCGACGCGGTGGATCGCGGCGCCCGCGTCCTGGTGGGCGGCGGGCGCCCGGACGGGCCGGGCCACTTCTACCCGCCCACGGTCCTCGTCGACGTGCCCGAGGACGCGCGGATACTGGCGGCGGAGATCTTCGGCCCGGTGGCGCCGATCATCTCGTTCACGTCCGACGACGAGGTGATGGCGAAGGCCAACGACACCGAGCACGGCCTGGTCGGATACGTCTTCACCCGTGACCTCCGGCGGGCGCTCCGGTTCACCGAGGGGCTCCAGACGGGCATGGTCGGCGTCAACCGTGGCCTGATCTCGGACCCGTCGGCTCCGTTCGGAGGCGTGAAGCAGTCCGGGATCGGCAAGGAGGGGTCGCACGAGGGCATCCTCGAGTACCTCGACGTCACCTACGCGGCGATCGACCTGCCGTGACCGGCCCGCCGCTCCGGGTGCCCGCCGAGGATCACCGCGCCCTGTGCGCACACGACCTGACCGGCCTCCGCCCGTGGGGCGGGCCCCGGCCCTCCGCCCGGCACATCACCGCCGACGTTCCAGAGAGGCACCGACATGCTTGAGACCGTCCGCGGACCACGCCAGCTGATGGTGGGCGAAGGGGTCGCGCAGAACATCCCGCGAGTGGTGGCCGAGTGCGGCTCGCGCGTCCTCATCGTGACCGACCGGGTTCTGCTGGGGCAGCCGGGCGTGGCCGGGATCGTGGCCGCCGTGCGGGAGAAGGCCGACGTCGTCGGGGTGTTCGCCGACGCGACCCCGGACGTGCCGCTCGCCGACGTCGCCCTGGCCGTCTCGGCCGCCGCGGAGGTGGACGCCGACGTGATCCTCGCCATCGGGGGTGGCACGGTGATCGACCTCGCCAAAATCGTCGGCGTCATCCGGCGCCACGGCGGGACGCCGCGCGACTTCTACGGCGAGTCGAAGGTGCCGGGGCCGACGTTTCCTCTCGTCGCGGTCCCGACGACGTCAGGCACCGGCTCCGAGCTCACGCCCGTCTCGGTGCTGACCGACCCGGACCGCGCGCTGAAGGTGGGGGTCTCCAGCGTCCACATCGTGCCCGACTTCGCCATCGTCGACCCCGAGCTCACCTACACCTGCCCCGCGACCGTCACCGCCCACTCCGGCATCGACGCGTTCTGTCACGCGGTGGAGAGCTACACCGCGCGACCCCGGGCCCACGGACCGCGCGACCCGGTGGAGCAGGTCTTCCTCGGCCGCAACCCGATCACCGATCACTACGCGCTCCTGGCCGCGGAGCGGATCGCCCGCAGCCTGCCCCGTGTCGTCAGGGACGGAGGAGACAAGGACGCGCGCGCGGACATGTCCTACGGGTCCATGCTGGCCGGGCTCGCGTTCTCCCACGCGGGCAACGCGGCTCCGCACGCGCTCCAGTACCCCATCGGCGCGGCCACCCACACGCCGCACGGCCTGGGCGTCGGGCTGCTGCTGCCCTACGCGCTGGACGCGGCCAGGGACGCCGTCGGCGACCGGCTGGCCGTCCTCGCCAGGGTGTGCGGGCTCGACGTGACCGGCGCCTCGGACGCCGAGGCCGCGGACACGTTCCTCACCTGGCTCGACGGGCTCCTCGCCGACATCGGCATCCCCGCCACCCTGGCGGACATCGGCGTGGCGCGCGCCGACCTCCCGCGCTTCGCGGAGATGGCCGGTGGCGTCACCCGCCTGATCCAGAACCATCCGGGCCCGACCGACACCGCCAGCCTGACCGCGATCCTCGAAGCGGCCTGGGCCGGGGACCGGAGCCGGCACGTCCTGGCTCCGGAGCGGAGAACGTCGTCATTCCGCTGCGGATAGATCAGGTCGATCGCACCACAGCCTTGCGACTCGGGCACGTCCGCGGATGAGCCCGGTGAGCTGATCCCGCCGCCACCTGGCGAGGAACAGGTGGCCGGTGCATGCCTGGCCGACACGAGCGATTCGGCGCTCGCTCTGGCTCGCCGGACCTGAGCCGGTGTGCGGAGGACCCGGAGATCCGCAGAGACACCACTGATCGAACATCCCCTCGTGGCTCGGCGGCCGGGCTGCGCGACCAGGGGGAGGACCACGCGCCGAAGCCCGATGGTCTTCCCCCCCGGCGCTGAAGGGAGCGAGATCGTACGGGGACTAGCTCGACACCTGGACCAGAGACCACTGCTGTTCGGGCCGGTTCTCGTCCGGCCACTGGATGACCTGGCCGCCGTCAGCAGTGGATCCACCCGCGACACTCAGCAGCTTGCCGCTGTGCCGGGCACGGATTTCGTAGTGGGCACCGACCGGTTCGAGGGTGAAGGCCTGGTCGAACGCGTTGTTCTGCACCCACAGCGCAGCACGTGCGGCATCGGCCGTGCTCGCCTGCCAGATGGAGACGGCCCGGCCGCTGTTGCGGTTGAGGAGCGTCCGGTGGCCTCCACCGACATCGGTGACATGCCAATGTTGGTTGTGGCCGCCGTTGTCGGTCCACTGCACGAGGTCGGTGCCGTCGGCCAGACCGGCGCCGAACGCGTCGAGGACCTTGCCGCTCTGCCGGTTGACCAGCTTGTAGTAGGCCCCGGTGGAACGTCCGAAGTCGATGTCGGCGTGTCGGAGGTTGTTGAACCCGGCGATGATCAGCACCCGGCCGGTCCGGGGAACATAGGTCAGGTTGCGGAAGTATCCGCCCTCGATGGTGGTGTGCTGCCGGGTCCAGGCGCCGGTGCTGCTGCCGCTGGGGTTGGTCCACACGTCGCCGCTGCCGGCGGCGTTGAACACTAGGCGGCCGTCGGGAAGCCGGATGATCACCGGGCTTCCGCCCGTCGTGAGCGCGGGGGAGCCGGCCGTGACCGGAAGTGCGGTGATGTCGGTTCCGGCCGCGCCGCCGACGGAGAAGAAGTCGAGCGGGTTCGACGAGATCTTGTAGCGGACGTTGTCGCCGCCGCCGAAGTACTCGTACGTCATCATCCACCGGCCGTCGGTGGTCTGCACCACGTTGGGCATGCCGGGACGGCCGCCCCCGATCTGGGTGACGCCGCCGACGTTCTGGGTGAGGCCGGCGACGTCGACCACCGGTGCGCTCCATGGGCTGGCGGTGTTGCCGTTCCAGGTTCGATGCGCGATGACCTGCCCGTGCGAGTCGCCCGCCGTGGCGTTGTCGCCCCGCATCGTCAAGACGCCCGTGGACGGGTTGTGGCCGGTGAAGTCGTTCTCGTCGGAGTAGTAGGCGACGAGCCGGTTGTCGTACACCATCAGGTAGGGCTCCCACACGGGGTCGACCTGCCGGTAGGTGTTGGCGCGGGCGATGCGCTGGCCGATGGCGCCGGCGCTGCCGCCCTGCCAGCCGCCCGTCGTGACGATGTTGAGGAAGTTCCAGGACGCGCCCTGGTTCGTGCTCGCGTAGAGGGCGATCGCCATGTCGCGGCGGTCGCCGTCGTTGGTCGGCACCCAGCCGGGGTCGGCGGCCCTCTGTTCGGTGTAGTAGACGTCTTCGCCGGTGACCACCGTGGACAGCAGCAACGTGCCCGCGGTCAGATCGCCGACGTTCTGGGGCAGGACGTAGAAGTACGGGCTCGCCCAGTTGCTCGTGTACTTCGCGTGCGCGGGGTTGCTCGACATGTACGCCGGTGCCCGGACGTCGGACAGCCACTGCCAGGTCGTGCCGTCGTCGTCACTTCTGTAGACCGGGATGACCTGACCGGCCGCCGTGCCCGACGGACCGACGGTCGCCTTCTCGAACGCGGAGACCAGGCGGCCGCCCGGCAGCGCCGCCGCCTTCGGAACCGCCGCGCAGTTGCCGAAGCCCTTGGTGCACTGCGCGTCGCCGGGCAGCTGGTAGAGCGTCCGAGGTGTCGGGCTGACGGCATGGGCCGGGATGGACGCCAGGATCAACAGCACTGCCGCCAACCCTGCGGTGATCACCCTGCCGAGCCATTTCCTTGTGGTCACGGTGCCTCCTGTGGGGGATGTCTCAGGACCTGGATCGTGAAGCCGTGTCCTGGTAGGTGCCTTCGTGGGAGATCTTCAGCCGGGGAGGTGGGGTGTGGTCACGAGCACCCGCACGTCCCAGGGGCCGAGGTCCAATGCCGTGCCGGCGGGGACGGACGCGCCGTCCAGGACGTCGGCCAGGTGGGCGGGAGCCTCGACACGGGCGGGTTCCCAGCTCCAGTTGTGCACCACGTGGACGCGGCGCCCGTCGGGAGAGGTCCCGGTGGTCGCGGTGACGGATGCGGGCACGTCGGACCACCCGCCGACCGGGGTCGGTGCGAGCCACCGGGCCAGGGCGCGGGCGAGGTCGCGGCCGGGCACGGTGCCGACGTAGGTGACGCGGCCCGTGCCGTGGCGGCGGGTCGTGATCGCCGGCCAGCGGCCGAAGTGCGGGTGGTCGTAGGTGGCGAGCACGTCGGCGTCGACGACGGTGAGGCCGTCGACCCAGTGTGTCGCGGCCGCACCGGCCGGCAGGTCGAGCGCGCCGCCGGGAACGGCGCGTACCGGCAGGTCGCGCGTGAGGTTGCTGAACTCGTCGTAACGCACGCCCGCCGCGGTGACCAGCCGTGCGGGCGCCGGCTCGTGCCGGGCGCGGGCCTCGTGGTCGGCGTAGCCGGTGCGCGGGCCGAGAACCAGGTGGCCGCCCGCGTGCGCGTAGGCGGCGAGCCGGTCGATCGTCACGTCGTCGGCGATGTACAGCGCCGGGACCAGAAGAACCGGATGGCGTCGCACGGCCTCCTCGGCCGGCATCCCGTGCAGCCGGCGGGCGTGGACGATGCGCACCTGGCGGCCCGCGTCGAAGGCGCCGCGGTAGAAGGGGTCGAAGATGCGGTGGTAGGCGGCGGGGTCGGGATCGCC
Source organism: Streptosporangium sp. NPDC050855 (assembly GCF_044456585.1). Taxonomy (NCBI): domain Bacteria; kingdom Bacillati; phylum Actinomycetota; class Actinomycetes; order Streptosporangiales; family Streptosporangiaceae; genus Streptosporangium; species Streptosporangium sp. NPDC050855. Next base: position 79,386 of record NZ_JBITFY010000011.1, on the reverse strand, counting down.
GTCGGCGGTCGCCAGCGGCGGGTGCCGCTGCATGAGCCATTTGCTCGGCGTCGAGTAGACCAGGGCGATGTCGGTGTCCGGTTCCAGCCCGGCGACGAGCGGGCCGGCGGTGTCGAACTCGGCGCCCAGGCGGGCCAGCTCGGCGTAGGTGCGGCCGGGCAGGCCACTGTGCGGCAGGACGCCACCCCAGTAGGTCTCGGCACCGAAACGCAACGTCCGCCACTGCCAGTACTCGATCATGCGGGCACCACGGGCGACGTGGGCCCAGGCGGCCTGCCGCCACTGGCCGTCGAAGGCGGGGCGGTTGTCCCAGGCGAAGCCGATGGAGGCCGCGTTGGTCTCGGTGACCAGGAACGGTGCCTGGCGGGAGGCGAACATCCAGTCCGCGGTCCGGTACATCGCCCACACCCCGGTGGTCTTCCAGGTCTGCTCGTGCTCGTCGGGAGTGGGGTCGGGGAGTGCCAGGCCGTCCTGCATGTCGTAGTACGGGTTGCCCGCGGCGATGTCGAGCCGCTCGGCGAGCCGGTCGTCCTGCACGCCTTGGCGGGTGTAGGAGATGCAGGTGGTGACGAACTGTTCGGGGCGGGCGTACTCGCGGACGACGTCGGCCTGCCAGCCGATGAACCCGGTGACCTGGTCGGCCTGGAACCGCCGCCAGGCCAGGTCGTACTGGGGCTGGGCGTTGCCGTCGGGTGCCCAAAGGTCGGCCCAGGTGGACAGGCGGTGCGACCAGTAGACCAGGCCCCATTCGCGGTTGAGGGTCTCCACGTCGCCGTACCGTTCGCGCAGGTGGTCGAGGAAGCGCTGGAAGACGCCGTGGTTGTGGAGCAGGTGCAGGCCGGGTTCGTTGTCGACCTGGAAGCCGATGACCGCGGGGTGATCGGCGTACCGGGCGGTGATCGTGCGGATGACGCGCTCGGCGTGGAAGCGGAAGGCCGGATGGGTGAAGTCGACCTCCTGCCGGGCGCCCCAGCCGATGCGCCGCCCGGTGGCGTCCTCGCCGGTGATCTCCGGGTACAGCCGGGCCAGCCACGGCGGCACCGCGTAGGTCGGGGTGCCCAGGATGACGGAGATGCCGCGTTCGTGGGCGCCGTCGAGCACCGGCTGCAACCAGTCCAGGTCGAACCGCCCGTTCTCCGGCTCCCACGTGGACCAGACCGACTCGCCGACGCGGATGACGGTGAAGCGCGCTTCGGCCATCAGGTCGAGATCGGTCCTGAGCCGCTCGTCACGCTGAAGGCCGGGATCATGGGCGGGTTCGTACTCGTGGTAGTAGGCGGCGCCGAAGAGCACGCGGTCAGGCCAAGCGGCCATACGGGGAACCTCCGAAGGAGTGGGCGGGGCGGAGGGCGGGGTCACTGCTTGACGCCGCCGCCGGTCAGGCCGCTCTGCCAGTAGCGCTGCAGCGACAGGAAGGCCACCAGGAGCGGGGCGACGGACAGCAGGGAACCGGTCACGACGAGCGCGAGCATGTCGCCGTCGGCGCCGGAGCCGCCGCCGACGGCCTGGGACGCCCAGGAGGCCAGGCCGACCGTGATGGGGTACAGGTTCGGGTCGTTGAGCATGATGAGCGGCAGGAAGTAGTTGTTCCACGTGGAGACCAGCGTGAACAGCACGACCGTGACCAGGCCCGGAGCGAGCAGCCGCAGCACGATCCTGAAGAAGATCGCCGTCTCGCCGGCGCCGTCGACGCGGGCGGCCTCCAGGATGCTGTCCGGGACCGCGTCGGCGGCGTAGACCCGCATGAGGTAGAGGCCGAAGGGGCTGACCAGTGAGGGCAGGATGATCGCCCAGGGGGTGTTGACCAGGTCCACCTTGGCGAACAGCAGGTAGGTCGGGATGGCCAGGGCGGTGGTCGGCACCATGATCGCGCCGAGCACCAGGTTGAAGGCGGCGCGGTCACCGCGGAAGCGGAACTTGGCGAACCCGTAACCGGCGGACGCCGCCAGAAGCGCGGCGCCGAGCGCACTGACGACGGCGTACAGGACGGTGTTGAGCAACCAGCGGGTGAAGACGCCGTCGTCGTGGCCGAAGACCGCCGCGATGTTCGTCAGCGGTTGCGGGGCGTGGGAGAACCACAGGCCGAACGTGGTGAACAGGTCTTGAGTGCTTTTGGTCGAGGCGACCACCAGCCAGAACAACGGCAGCAGGAAGTAGCCCAGTGCGGCCAGCATGGCGATCGTCAGCGGGGTGCTGTACCGGCGGGTGGGTGCCGGGCGCCGGCGACGCGCGGGTGCGCGGTGTGTGACCGGCGTGCGGGAGGTCATGAGGTCCCCCTGCGGTTCGCGGTGAGCAGGACGGCGTAAGAGACGATCACGATGACCATGCCCAGCAGGAAGGAGATCGCGGCCGCGTAGTTGATCTGCTGGCTGGTGAAGGCCAGGGAGTAGGCGTAGAGATTGGCGGTGTAGGCACTGTCGATGACGTCCGGAGCCAGGCGTTGCAGCAGGTTCGGTTCGTTGAACAGCTGGAAGCTGCCGATGACGGAGAACACCAGGGCGAGCAGGAGCGCCGGCCGCAGAGCGGGCAGTTTGATGCTCCAGGCGATTCGCCAGGCGCCCGCGCCGTCCATCGCGGCGGCCTCGTACAGGTCCTGGGGTACGGCGCGCAGGGCGGCGTACAGGAGGATCATGTTGTAGCCGACGAACTCCCACGTCACGATGTTCGCCAGGCTGCCGAGCATCCACCCCTCGCTGAGGAATCGCGGGACCGGCAGCCCCAGTGTCTCGCCGAGCTGCGCGAACGGGCCGTAGTCCGGACCGTAGAGGTAGCCCCACATGAGCGAGGCGACCACGCTGGGGACGGCGTAGGGGACGAAGACACCCAGTCGCACCACGCGCGCCAGTCGCACCAGGCCGCTGTCGAGCGCGAGCGCGAACAGCAGCGCCAGCAGCAGCATCACCGGAACCTGGATCACGAAGAACGCCGCGACCCGTAGGACCCCCTTGATCAGAAGCGGGTCCTGGACGGCGGTGAGGTAGTTGTCCAGCCCGACGAACGTCGTGCCGCCGATGAGGCGGTTCTGGAACATGCTGAGGTAGGCGGCATAGCCGAGCGGGGTCAGGAAGAGCACGAGGAAGAGCACGAGGAACGGGGCGACGAACAGCGGCCCCGCCGCGCCGTTGCGCAGGCGCCTGCGGGTGGGACGTGCCGTTCGCGTCCGGCGCGCGTCCTCGTGCGAGGCCGCGGTCACGGCGGTCATCTTCGATCCTTTCCACGGTGGGAGGACTGGTCCCGACCGTCGGGGTTCCGTGCCCGCGCGCGCGGGACCCCGATGACGGTTCACTGCTCCTGGACGGTGAAGCCCTGGCTCTCGGCGAAGGTCGTGATCCGCGTCTGCCACTGGTCCAGCGCGGCGACCGTGTCGCTCTTGCCGGCCAGGGACTTGCCGACCGTCTCGGTCCAGTCGGTCACCACCCGGTCCAGGAACGGTGGCCACTGGAACGTGGAGTCGACCGTGTCGCTGATGTCGGCGAACACCTGGTTGACCTGCTGGCCGCCGTAGAAGGCGGGAGTCTCACCCACGTAGCCCGGGTCGGCGAGCAGCGCCTTGGTCGCCGGGAAGAGGAACTGCTCGGTGGCGAACAGCTTCGCGCTTTCCGGGTCGCTGTTGAGGAACTGCGCGAACCGCGCCGCGGCGATCGGGTTCTTGGTCGTCCTGGTGACCGCGCTGGTCGAGCCGCCCCAGTTGCCCGAGCTCGGCCTGGAGGCGTCCCACTGCGGCAGCGGGGCGGCCCGCCACTTGCCGGCGGTGGACTTGGCCGCGCCGGACAGGAAGACCGGCCCCCAGGCCGCGGTGATCCAGGTGGCGTACTTGCCCTTGTTCAGCGCGGAGTACCAGGCGTCGGTGAAGTCCGGCTCGACGCCGATGACCCCCTCCTTGGCCAGGGCGCCCCAGTACGTGCCGAGCTTCTTGGACGTCTCGTCGTTGACCCTGATGGCGATGTCGCTCTTGCCGGAGCCGGCGTAGGGCGTGGCTCCCGCCTGCCACAGCAGGCCGTGCCAGGCGGCGGCCTCGTTCGCGGCGAGGTTGGTCAGGTAGACGTCCGGGTCGGCGGCGTGCAGCGTGCGGGCCGCGGCGGCGAACTCTTCCCACGTCTTCGGCACGGGAATCCTGTGCTTGTCGAAGATGTCCTTGCGGTACAGCATGCCCATCGGGCCGGTGTCCTGCGGGATCGCCCACACCTCGCCGCGTGCGCCGCTGACCTGGCTCCACGTCCAGTCCACGAACGTGTTCTTCAGTGCCCCCGCGCCGTAGGGCCGCAGGTCCAGCAGGCTGTCGGTGATCGTGAACGTCGGGATGTACTGGTACTCGATCTGGACCACGTCCGGGGCGCCGGTGCCGGCCTGCAACGCGGTACGGAGTTTGGTGTACTGCGGTACGCCCTGGCCCGCGTTGACGATCTTGACTTTGACGGCCGGGTACTTCTTCTCGAACAGCGCGACCTCCTGGGCGATGTCCGGGGCCCAGGTCCAGAACGTCAGCTCGGTCGGCGTCGACATGGCCTTGTCGATCTCGGCCTGACTCACCGGCCCAGGGGCGGAGGAGGCAGAGCCGCCCGTTGCGCCGTTGCCGGCGCCGGTGCCGGCGGTGCCGCCGCAGGCGGCCAGCGCCACGCACAACGACATCGCTCCGGCCGTGGTGAGAAGGAGCCGACGGTTTACCGGGGGGTGACCGGGGTGAGGCATGGGGGACTCCCGTCGATGGGAAGGGGGAACCGGCACGTCCGGCCAGGGCATGCGGGCCGGTGCGTGCGCGGGATGAGGGGTGAAGATGTGACCGGCAGGGCGGAAGGACCGGCGTTCTTCGGATCACGACCGGCGAACGCCGTTCAGAGAGCTTCCGCCGTCATGGAAGTGGCCGGCGGAGCAGGGGGGATGATGCGGTACTTCGTAAGGCCGGGCGCGGCCCGGAGGGGACGGGTGCGCCGGTCGACGGCGATCAGCGAGAGGTCGCGCGCCGGCGGCCCGGGGTCCTCCGGGACGGGGGCGCGGTCGAACTGCGGACGACGAGCTCGACCGGTTGGTCGGCCGCCGGCGGAAGGTCTACGTCGGGCTTTTCGATGGTATGGATCAGGAGCTTGATCCCCTCCTGCGCGGCGGCGTCGAACGGCTGGCGCACCGTGGTCAGCGGGGGAGTGATGTAGGCCGCGACCGGGTTGTCGTCGAAACCGACGACGCTGACGTCCTGCGGTATCCGCCGACCGGCTTCGACCAGCGCGCGGATCACGCCGATGGCCATCTCGTCACCTGCGACGAACACCGCGGTCACATCGCTGTCACCGGCCAGCTCGCGACCCGCGACGTATCCGGAGGCGGCAGACCAGTCGCCCTCGACGACAGCCGGCTCGTTCAGGCCGTGCGCACGCAACGCAGCCCGCCATCCCTCCAGGCGGTCCCTGGCGGCGTACCACCGCTGCGGACCGGCGACATGATGGACGGTCGCGTGTCCCAGGTCCAGCAGGTGCTCGGTGGCCGCCCGCGCCAGCGCGTGGGAACCGACCCCTACGGTGACCGCCTGGGAGGCGGCGAAGGACGGTGGCGCGCCGAGGAAGAGGACCGGCACGTCGACGCGGACGTAGACGAGGCCCTCATCGATCGGCTCGGAGATGACGATGCCGTCCACGCCCTGTTCCAGCAGCGACGTCACGGCGCCGGCGATCCCCGCCGGGTCGCCTTCCATCGTGCTGGCCACACGCAGCGCGTAACCGGCGTCGCGAAGAGCTCGCTCCACGGACACCAGCAGCGAGGCGGGCCCGTACCCGGCTGTGCCGAGCGTCACCACACCGACCGTACGGGTGCGGCCGGAGGCCAGCGCCCTGGCCGCGTTGTTCAACCGGTAACCGAGCTGCCCGGCGGCGTTCAGAACGCGTTGACGAACCTCGGCCGAGACGTACGGCTCGTCGTTGAGAACTCTGGACACCGTTTTCTGCGAGACTCCGGCCAGGCGGGCCACGTCCACGCTGCGGGGCACCGAGGAGCCTCCACTCCCTCTGGTCTGTGGTGCCATGGTCTCTCCCAGTGGACGTCTGCCCGAGAATGTCTGACTGCGGAGACATGTCTACGCAATCAGCGAGCCACGGTCAAGCTTCGCAATGCATCTGTGACCTGCCCGTGAGTGCGGTCGACCGCCCGAACGACGCGGCAGCCAGCAAACGCGCTGCACGCGGCCGGGGAAGTCGTCTCACCACTCTTGACGCTGACCGTGTTTACGTTAACACTTCCTCACATCCCGCTTTTGTTTGCTGGTGACGCCGTTGCGGCCGACGCGGTGCCCAGCGCCGGCAGAAAAGAGGCCGCCCCATGAACAGATCCATCGCCCTCCCTGGGGCCCTTCGCCGTCGCAAGAGAACCGGTGGCCGTCACGACCCAGGAGGAACACGGACGCAACCAGGTCATGACTACGCAGTCAAAACCGTCATGCGCCAAGCTCGGTGAGTCGTGAGAGGACACCGGCTCGGCCAGGTCCCGCCCCGCATCGCCTCGCATCGCCCAGGACACACCGCAGCCGTTCGCCGGGCGGCCTGCTCACCCGTCGCCTGAAGGGCGTCGCCCCCACCGGCTGACGTCCCCCCTGCTACGGACACCGCTGTCCCCGCCCATGGGCATGTCCCGCCAGAGGCGACGGCGACAGCACCTTCTCTTCCCTGAACGACGTCATGGGAGCCCATCCATGTCCATCACATCGACGGTGACGCGGCACCGGGTCCGCATCGCTCTACCCTCGGGGGCCGCGCCCGGCCCTGATCAACAGACACAGCGGCCTGCGGCCGGGGGTCGCGCAGTCCTCCACCGCCAACGGTGCGCCCGTCGTCCAGTGGAACGACGTCGGTCTCGACGACCAGCGCCGGCAGATCGTCCGGGTCAACTGACCCGCTGAGAAAGAAGGCGCGACAGCCCCCGCTGTCCCCGCTCGCTCCGGGTCCGCCGACCGTGATCCGGCGGGCCCGGAGCGTTGTGGCCTGTCTGCATCTACGAAGGAGACGCCTACCTTGACGCATCGCATCCCCATCGACACCCCCCTCGGCACCGATCCCACCCTGGCGGGCGACGGGGCACCGGAGCGTGGTCACCGACCCGGAACGGACGGTCCGACGACCGGGGCGCTGCGGGTGCCGGGCATCGCCTACGGCGGTGACTACAACCCCGAGCAGTGGCCCGAGGACGTCTGGGCCGAGGACATGCGCCTCATGCGCGAGGCCGGTGTGACGATGGTCAGTGTCGGCATCTTCTCCTGGGCGCTGCTGGAGCCCTCCGAGGGCCGATACGACTTCTCCCGGATGGACCGGATCCTGGATCTGCTGCACGACAACGGCATCGCGGCCGACCTGGCCACGCCCACGGCCGCGCCGCCCGCCTGGTTCTTCCGCGCCCATCCCGATGCGCTGCCGGTCGACCGCGACGGCCGCCTCCTGTGGCCCGGCAGCCGCCAGACGTTCTGCCCCAGCAATCCCGCCTACCGGCAGGCGGCCCTGCGCATCGCCGGGGCGCTCGCCGGACGGTACGCCGGTCACCCCGCCCTCGCCATGTGGCACGTGCACAACGAATACGGCTGCCACAACGCCGCCTGCTACTGCGACACCAGCGCCACCGCCTTCCGCACCTGGCTGCGCGCCCGCTACGACGACGACCTCCGCGCCCTCAACCACGCGTGGGGCACCGCTTTCTGGAGCCAGTGGTACTACTCCTGGGAGGAGATCCTGCCGCCCCGCGCGACCGGCGCCGATCCCAACCCGGCCCATCGGCTCGACTGGCGGCGCTTCTGCTCCGACGAACTGCTCTCGCTGTACACCTCCGAACGCGAGGTGTTGCGCCGGGCCGCCCCCGGCATCCCCGTCACGACCAACTTCATGGTCATGCGCACGTTCGACGCCCTGGACTACTGGCGCTGGGCCCCCCACCTGGACGTCGTCTCCAACGACCACTACCTGATCTCCGACGACCCCGACCCTCAACTCGACATCGCCCTCAGCGGCGACCTCGTACGGTCGCTCGCCGGCGGCCGTCCTTGGCTGCTGATGGAGCACTCCACCGGCGCCGTCAACTGGCAGCACGTCAACCGCGCCAAGCGGCCGGGAGAGATGTACCGCAACGCACTGGCACACGTCGCCCACGGCGCCGACGGCATCGCCTTCTTCCAGTGGCGGGCGGCCAAAGCGGGCGCCGAACAATGGCACTCGGCGATGCTGCCCCACGCGGGCACCGACAGCCGCATCTGGCAGGACGTCGTCCGCCTCGGCGCCGACCTGAAGGCCCTGGGCGAGGTGCGCGGCAGCACCAGCGCCGCCCACGTCGCCATCGTCTGGGACTGGGACGCTCGCTGGGCCCTCGAACTGCCCTCCCAGCCCAATGGTGAACTGCGCTACCAGGACCTGGTGCGGGACTGGTACGCGCCGCTGTGGCGAGCGGGCATCACCATCGACTTCGTCCGCCCTGAGGACCCCGGACTCGACCGGTACCGGCTGGTGCTCGTCCCCAGCCTGTACCTGGCCGACGACGCCGGCGCCGCGAATCTCACCGGGTTCGCCGAGCGTGGCGGCACCCTGGCCGTCGGCTTCCACAGCGGCGCGGTCGACGAGAACTGCCACATCCGCCTGGACGGCTACCCGGGCGCCTTCCGCGAGGTCCTCGGCGTGCGTACCGACGAGCTCTTCCCACTGCTGCCCGGTGAGACCGTCGGCCTCACCGGTGACGTACCGCCCGGCGCGACGGCCGGTCTGTGGTCAGAACGGGTCCGGCTCACCGGCGCCGCGGCCATCGTCAGCTACGCCGACGGCCCGCTGGCCGGCGTACCCGCCGTCACCCGTCGCACCTGCGGGAGCGGGGCCGCCTGGTACCTGGCCACCCGTCCCGACCCCGGCACCCTGGCGGCCCTGCTCCACCGCATCAGCCAGGAGGCAGGCATACGCCCGGAGCGCGAACTCCCCGGCGGAGTCGAGACGGTCCGGCGCCGCGGCACCGACGCGGACTACCTGTTCCTGATCGACCACGCCGGAGCAGGCGCCGAGGTCGGCGCCGACGGCGTCGAACTCCTGACCGGCAAACCGGTCTGCGGCTCGGTCACCGTCCCCGCCGGAGGCGTCGCGGTCGTCCGCGAACCGCACTGACCGGCGCGCACGCCGGTCGTCCGCGGAGTTCGACAGCGGCGCGCCGTGAGCGACCGCGTAAGCTCCAACGGTTCAATGCGGTGATGTGCGGTTTCGTATCGGCGGTCCGTGGCGGGATCCCGGGCGGGTGCACCTCGGACCGGGGCGCGGTCACCCGCCGACGTCACCCGCCGGCGCCGCCCGAGAGCGGCGATGCCAGATCCGCGTGATGGGTCCGGCGGGTCCGGTCGTGGCGGGTGAAGACGTCCAGCAGCATGCCGATGGGCACGTCCGCCTCGGTGGGATAGCGGAAACGGCGGTCGGGGTCGATGGTGTAGTGGTTGCGGCGGCCGACTGATGACGGCCGCGATGTCGCGCAACCGCGCCTGCGGGTCGCGGGCGATCTCCAGCAGGACCCGGGCATGGTGGGTCAGAAAGGTCCACGAGGACGAAGGTTGATCGGGACTGTCGGCGGCCACGTCACACCCTTTCCGCGTCGCCGGGGCAGATCGCCTTGGAACGGACGGCTACGGACACCAGCACAGGAAGAAGGATACCGGAAACATCTTTCGTGTATCCTCTTTCCGGCGTAAAGTGGAGGGGCCGGATTCACCGGCGCACATCAGGGCAGGCAAGGGGATCGATCACATGGCTGTCGTGCAGCACCGGCCCTCGCCGGTCGCCTCGCCGGTCTTCTCGCCGTGCCGGGCGACACCGGCCGCAGGCCCCGCCGGGCCGCGACGAACGCCCGAAGGCGAGACCGTGACCGTCAACGTGCAGGAGCAGGCCGTCTCCGGTGGGCGTCGGGTCGAGGCCGTGCTCTACCTCGATCGCGTCCTGCGCATCGGTTACGACCCGGCCCCGCCCGGAGGCCTGGCCCGGCTGGTCGGCGAACTCGACGCCACCAACACCCGCGCGGTGGCCCAGACCCTGACCCGGGCCCGCACGGCAGAGGCCCCCCTCGTCGTCGACGTCAGCCGGTTGACGTTCGTCGACCTCGGCGGCCTGCGCATGCTGACCGGCCTGTGCCGCGACGGCGAAGCCCGTCTGAGCGGCGTGCCGGCCCGGATGAACCGCCTGCTCAGGCTCCTGGACCAGGCAGAGGCCCTCGACAAGTGCGCATGACGGCACTCGGCCGGCGTGCCGGGTGGCATCGGAGGGACGCCATCACCGGCGTGCGAGGGGGAGGGGCGCCGGTCCGGAGTCCGGCGCGTCCGTAGTCGCGCAGGTGTGCGCCCCGGCACCGGCCGGTCCGTCCGACCCGAAGATCGGATGCGGGCGCCCGGCAAGGCCCGGCCGTCAGCCTTCGAAAAGACGGCAGCGTCAAGTTTGACAGTGACACGAGCATGTTGTATCGGTGGAAGTACGTTGAGTCGAGGGCACTCAACACCGGGCATCCCGGTACCGAGGCTTTGGTGAAGGAGCACCAAGGAGGAAATGACCATGCTGATGCGTACCGATCCCTTCCGCGACATCGACCACATTTTCGAGCAGCTCGTCGGCACCGTGAGCCGGCCCGCGGTGATGCACGTCGACGCGGAACGCGACGGCGACTGGTTCGACGTCCACTTCGACCTGCCCGGCGTCGACCCCGACTCGATCGACGTCACCGTCGAGCGCAACGTGCTGACGGTCAAGGCCCAGCGGCAGCGCCGAAGCAGGGACGGCGTGGAGAGCGTGATCTCCGAGCGGCCGATGGGAGTGTTCAGCCGGCAGCTGTTCCTGGGCGACACCCTCGACACCGACAGGCTCGAAGCCGTCTACGACGCCGGTGTGCTGAGCTTACGCATCCCGGTGTCGGACAAGGCCAGGCCCCGCAAGATCAGCATCAGAAGCGGCAACGGCGACCGCAAGCAGATCACGGGCTGACCCGCGCCGCGCTCACCGCGCTCATCCGTGAGCCCTATCCCTGGTCACCTCCGAAGCGGTCCGGTGCCCTCACCCGGGGGGCCGGACCGCGAACCGGCCACGCGCGCCGGCCCGCTCGCGTCCTGCGCGCCGTCGCCGGACCCACATCCGTCACAGTCTGGACCCGAAGAACACACCATGCTCGACCCGCAAGAACCCACCCTGGTGCTCGACCCGCGAGAACACACCGCGGCACGACCCGTTCCCCAGCCCGGCACCGAACGCTCCTCGTCGCATGTCTCGGGCGAGGCGCGTACACCCCTGCCCGTACCCGGCCGGCAGCCCGCGGCGCTGACCATGCTCGCCGTCGTCGCCGCGGTCATCGCATCCGCCGGCGACCTGCGCTCACCGGACCTGAGCGCCCGGCTGCTGTGCGCCGCGGGCGCCGCCGTCTTCATCGTCTCCGCCACCATGGCGGTCCTGCGCGGCGCCACCTGGCTGCGCACCCGCACAGCCGCCCGTATCGGCGAGACGCACGCCAGCGTCGTGCGCATCCTCGCCGTCGTGACCGGCGCCGCAGGCACCCTCCTGCTCACCTTGGGCCTGCTCGCCGTACCGGTGGGGCAGCTGCTGCTCGGTGGCGCGCTCACCGGCGCCCTGCTGGGCATCGCCGGCCAGCAGACCCTGGCCAACCTCATCGCCGGCGTCGTCCTGCTGTTCACCCGCACCGTCAGCGTCGGCGACCACATCCGGCTGCACTCGGGCACCCTGGGGGGCACCTTCGAAGGTACCGTCACCGAGATCGGCCTCATCCACGTGCACCTGCGCACCCCCGACGCCCCACTGGCGATACCCAACACCCAGCTGCTGAGCGCCGCCATCGCCGTGGTGCACCCCCACACCGTCCCGCCCGCCACCACCTCCACCGCACGACCGCGCCGCCGCGGCATCCGCCGCCGTCAGCCCCACCCCGCCAGGGAACCCGCCACACCTCACACCACCCGCATCCTGCCCGCCGTCCACCAGACATCCCTCACCGACAGCGCGCACAACCGCCCCACAGCGACGAACAGCTAGAAATGCGCACCCCTGACGAGTCCGGGATCGGTCCGAACCACCGTCTGCGAACGTCACAGCGTGGATCGGTCACCTACGGTGCAGTTCCGTGCCCGATCGGATCGATCGTCACCTCGGGCCTCTCACTCCGCGGCCGGAACCGATCGCCGAGCAGACATACATCGTAACCGTGGGGGACGGGGAGTGGTTCTCACGTACGCGAGGGGAGGGGAGACCACGCCGTGAGGGGTGCAGGGAGAGGGCAGCGTGCCGATGGTCACCGTCGTCTGTCGTCGGTGTCGCCACGGGATCGGGTGTGCCGGCTTCTGCCGCGATCGGCGGTCAGCCGGTGACCGTACGTTCATTTCATTATAAATCTACATTGTAAAGGGCAAGGGAAAATTCAAAATTGAGTAAATGCAACAAGGACTAAAGACAGAACATCGACAAACAAGGGCCGACCGCTTCACCGGGTCCTCCCACAATGCGCGACCACCTCATCGAGGGCGACCCGGGGTTCGATGTCGTAGAAGTCGGACTGGGTGCCCTGGGTCCACAGGATGTCCTCGGGTCCGCCAGGTCGGCGTGGAAGCGACGCGCCTTCTGGGCCGGGTGATCTGCGGGGTCGACGCGACGGAGTCGTAGGTGAGCCGGTCCGGCCAGGCCATCACGGCGAAGCGATTCGGCCAGGAGGAGATGCCGCGGCGGGCAGGGTTGAGACAGAAGTCGATGTCGTACGGCATGGCGGCGCAGGGTCCGTGGTGCCGGCGACCGGTACGCAGTCGACCGGTGCCGCCCGGTCGCAGGCCGCTCAGCGCGGGTGACAGAAGTCAGATGATGAACAACGTCAGTCGCAGCGCCCGAACATCTGCACGTAGGTGACGGCCGGGGTGATGGATCCGGCAGCCCGGTCCGCGCTTCCCCAGGCTGTTCTGGTGTACACCTCGGTGAAGGCCGGGTTGAGGATGGCGTCGCGGTGTGGCGTGCTGTTCATCCACCAGGTGACGGCCGCTCGTGGCGTGACGGAAGAGGTCCCCCATCCCGCATAGGTGTTCTCGCCGATGGAGAACGATGCGCAGCGGCGACCGTAGCCCACCGCCTGGGCGCGGCTGAGCGGGGTCGAGTCGGTCTGCGGGTTGATGTGCGGGTCGCACTGGCCGGGGTTGCCCTTCACCGGCCGGCAGTCCTTGCCCGGCTCCGCCTTTCCCCACCAGCGCAGTTCGACGGCGGCCGCGGCGTGAGCCGCTGTGGCGGCGCTGAGGTTGAGGGATCCCTTCCTGCCCAGCGCGACGTATCTCTTCAGCGGTCGCAGGTTGGTCCGTTCGGCGTTGATCAGGCACAGGACCGCTGTCTCGATGGTGGTCGCCTGCGCCCTGAAGATGGCGCGTCCCGGACCGGTGTCGGGGAACGCGGATCGGGGCCGGTGGACGAAGTCGATGTTGGCGCAGGTTCCAGCGCCTTTCAACGGTGGGGCCGCGGCGGCTGCCGGCGGTGCCGGCGAAACGGTGCCGGTCAGGCTCAGTAGGACGGCACCGGTCACGGTGAGGGCGGTCTGTCGGCGACGTGACGGGGGGCCGTCGGGCACGAGTCGCTGTTGCTTGCGGGGGAGGTGGGAGAGGCTGCTCATGGGGGGCTCCTTGGCTTCGGTGTCTTTCAGTGGTATGCCGGAGTCCTTACAGATGTCTTGCGATGTCCTTGAAAACCCTTAGAGCCTGCATGGGTTGGATAGGCGACATTTAGGGTGTCGGCAAAACTCGTGCAGCCAGGTACACGCGATTGGGTTCGCCCAGCTCGGCGGTGGCCCTACTGATCGGTGGGGAGTGTGCGGTTTCGTGCCGATGCGGGGCCGCGGTGAGTGGCCACGACGTGAGGTGGTGCTGCGCGAGGGGAAGGTACGGCTGCGTTTCGACGAGGAGTCCTGCCCGGCAGAGCCCGCTGTCCTGGAGCGCGCCTTCGAGGCCGGCCGGGCACACAGCTGGAGCGGGGTCACCGTCCAGCCGCAGGAGTGCGTCGACACCCTCCAGACCTGGCTGGCCGCCCCCCCGCGGCTCCTGCCTGCTGTCCGTCGACGGGCAGGACGAAGAGCCAGCCGACGCCCTGGTGAACCCGGCCGTCCCCTCGGCGTGCAACGCCGTCGTCGACGAAGACGGCTTCGCCTACCTCACCATGCGAAAGCCGGGCGAGGACACCGTCGAGCTTGGCGTCCACGCGTTCGGCCCGAACGCGAACGTCCTGGCGACCATGCTGGCCGACCTCGTGCGAGTATGGGACTGCGATCACCGCCACGGGCCCGGCCCGCAGTACACCATCTCCCCGGCACATATGGATGATCACGTCCTTGATGGTGCGGAGGCAAAAGACAAGGCCGGCCGCATCGCGGCCTACATCGACCGCGGGTACGTGCTGAGGATCCTAGGTGACCTCCCGGTTCAGCAACGAGATCTCATGGAGGCGACAGGCGCTCTCCTGGTAGGTCTTCGCGGATGCCGAACCGCCGACGATGTCAGTGCCGTGCTCGCCGCCCAGGTCCGGGGGAAGAGCGCGAGTATGCCGTCTTGAATGGTTTCGGCCTGCGTGGCACCAACCGCGGTCAGGTGAAGTACCTGCTGGCGAGGTTGACCGCTTTCGTCCAGCAAGGGTGTGGGCAGCGTGGTGACGTCTCCGACCACCTCGACGACGCACTCCCGTACCAGATGGAGCATCTGTTCGCGAACAAACCGGAGCGGCATCGGGACGAGATCCCGGACGCTCTTCGTTTCCGCTCCTTGCGCAACCAGCTCGGAGGGCTGGTCCTGCTGCCCGACAAGGACAACGCGAGTCTCGGCGCGCTGCCTTATGACGAAAAGGTCGAGCTTTACGGACGTCACAACGTTCTTGTCGGTGTGCTCGACCAGAGGTACCAGCGCCGATTCCCAGGACTACGTGAGTTCGTCAAGGCGCACAAGGTGGACGGCTTCATGCGGCCTTTCGTGGCCAGGACGCCCATGGCCACCATCGTTCAGACGCGGCAGGAGCTGTACCTGCGGTTGTGTTCCAGGATCTGGTCCTTCGACCGGCTGGGGTTCAGTGCCGCCGACCAGGCGAAGTTCTCCGATCCCTTCCTCAAGCCCGATGCCGGCGAGGTTGTGCCCACTGCACGAAAGACACGTCTGCGGACGGACGTCGCGCGTATGGTCGCGGCAGGTGTCATCGAGCCGGGTACGCGCATCGTCTTCACCCACCTGGGCTCCGGCCACTGGGCACAGATCAACGACGAGGGACGGATCACGCTGGAGAGCACAGGCGACATCTACAGCAAGATCGACGAGGCCGGAGCGTTCGTGCGCGAGACACGCACCTGCGACGGCATGGGAATGTGGTGCGTCACGCGCGAGGACGGCGAAGTGATCTCGCTCAGAGCTCTGCGTGACCGGGCCGTCGCGGCAGGCATTCTGACGGGCCGTCGCACGTAAAGATCATATCTACCGAACCAGGTAACTCCACTCAAACGGTCTTGGCGAGGAGAGTCACATCGGCTCGGCCTGGCCGTCGGTCGCGCCGTCGGTGAAGCTTTTGGCCGCTTGCATTCATACCTGCCGATGACGTTATCGCTGTTCGGTGGTCAAGCCACCGGCCTCATGCACTTCAGGCAGTTCCGCGACGACCAGTGGCCAGTTCAGGCCCAGCTCAGGCCATATGGCCCTGAGCGTCGAAGACCTCTGGCCGTCACGATCTTTTGACGTGAGGCGGTCCTGGCGGCAGTGGAAAGGGTACGCGTGGAGGTGTCGAGTCACACATCTCCGAACGAGCGCCGATCGCATCCCGGTATTATTCAATAGATTTTTATAAAATTTGTTTTCGCTGGCGACGGCCACGGCCCGTGAATACGTATTGACAGTAATGGATAAGTGTTATTAATTGCCTTCCATACCTCTCTTGCGCTTGGCGAGGTTTGGGGAATGGTTTCTGTGCGCTCATCCATACGATCATTGTTTTTCGGGCCGCTCAGGTCGAATACGACGCTCCCGTCCTTGCTCGACGCGCTCGTGGACGGGCAGGTCCGCATGCTCGGCACTCCTTCGGCGTCATGCCGGCCGATTCCGCGGGCCGGGCGACGGCGCGCGGCTGCCCGGGGTCTGGAAGGAGGGTCATGAGGTCCTACTTCGAGTACCAGCACCTGGTGACCTTCGCTGACACCAACCTCGTGGGAAACGTCTACTTCGCCAACCACGTGGCGTGGCAGGGGGCGTGCAGGGAACGTTTCCTGGCCACCAACGCGCCCAACGTCCTGGCCCGTCTCAGTGGCGATCTCGTCCTGGTCACCGTGTCGTGTTCGTGCGAGTACTTCGCCGAGCTGTACGCCTTCGACGTGGTCTCCGTGCGGATGTCACTGAGGAGTATGGACTTCAACCGCGTCGCCATGGACTTCGCCTACTTCCGGCTGAACTCCGGGCCCGCACAGCTCGTCGCCCGCGGCGAGCAGATGATCGCGTGCATGGTGCGCCGGGACGGTGACCTGGTGTCCGTGGAGGTTCCCGAGGAGCTGGCTCGCGCCCTGGATGCCTACTCGGCCACGTCGAAGCTGCGCTGATGTGCCCGACACGCCGGCACGGAGGAAGGCGAAAGCAGAAGAGGGGAGATCACCGATTCCGGCGAGTGGCTCTCGTCTCCCGTACGACGACGCGAACGTCCATCCGCCGCCGTTTCGACACCGGCCCCGGCGTCCTGGCGTCCGTTCACGCTGGAGCGCCTGTGGCTTCACCGCACCAGGACGGAGCGGGCCGGTGAGCCTGCGACACGTCTCGTCGTCTCGTGGCGGCCTTTGCGGCCGGCGGGTTCTCAGACGGTGGCAGGCGCCGGCCGTTCACGAGTCGTGTCCGCCTCAGAGGCTCCGGCCCTTTGAGATTTCGTCGTTCGGCGGTCGTGTCCGCCGGCTTTTTCCACCTGACACGGTGGCCCGATTAGGCAATGGAGGTTTCTCATGGGGGCGTACAGTGGCTCGGCTTCTCGCCTGGGAGGGTCAGGCCTGGCCCTCAACGGCCGCAATCATCACATCGCGCTCGGCGTCTACCTGGTGATCGTGGTGGCCCACTGGGCCGAGCACGTCGCCCAGGCCGTCCAGATCTACGTGCTCGGCTGGCCGGTTCCCCAGGCCCGGGGCGTGCTGGGGATACCGTTCCCCTGGCTCGTCAGTTCCGAGTGGATGCACTACGGCTATGCCCTGATCATGCTCATCGGCCTGATCGTCTTGAGGGCGGGCTTCACGGGGCGATCGCGCACCTGGTGGAACGCCTCCTTGGCCATCCAGGTGTGGCACCACTTCGAGCACCTGCTCCTGCTGGTCCAGGCGCTCACCGGATCGCACCTGCTGGGCCGTCCCGTTCCCACCAGCGTGATCCAGCTTTTGGTCCCGAGGGTGGAACTGCACCTGTTCTACAACGCCCTGGTGTTCGTGCCCATGGTGGTCGCGATGGTTCTCCACCGGCGTCCCGCGAAGTCCGAACGTGCCGGCATGCGGTGCAGCTGCGCTCTGGCCACCGGATGACGCACGGCGGTAACCGTCCCGATGACGGGGCGATCCCCATCCTGTCGGGGGAATCGGAGCTCGGGCGTGGCCGGGTCCGAAGGGCTCGGCCGGGTGCGCGTCGCCTCGGTGCCTTCGATGTGGTGGTGATGGCGGGGGGATTGCTGCTGATCCTGCTCGCCGTGCAGAATCTCGCCCCGGCGCGCGCCGCCGCCTTCGCCGACGGTGTGCCGGGCACTTTCGTGGCGCGCGAGCTCACCTGTGTTCAGCACCCCGGGCACGAGGCCTGTTCGTGGTCGGGTGATTTCCGGTCGCGCGACGGGGCGGTGCGGCGTGAGGCCGTCGCCTTCTACGGCGGTGACCGTGAGATGTTCGTTCCCGGCCAGAGCGTGCGGGCCTATGACACCGGTCGCCAGGGACATGTGTACGGGCCCGGTGGTTCGAACGAGTGGGTCGCGGTGGCCGCGCTCCTGCTGTCGGGATGCCTCCTGGTGGCTCGTTCGATCATTCGCGCGTTGCGCTCGCCCTCCCGTGGAGGCGTCGCGGGCAGGGCGCGGCAGGACGTGGCCTGAGCGGGTGGTCCGCACGTGTCGGAAGGCCCTTGCTCGCGCGAGTGGCCGGGAGCGGGACCGGTCAGGGAGCTGACGGTCGTGCCGCGCGGAGGACGCCGTCGATGGCCTGGGCGATGCGGTCGGCGGCCTGGTCGGGGCCGGGCCGGCCGGTGTCCAGCCACACGATCACCGCTTCGAACGGGGTGAACTTCGCCCACTACCCGGCCACCGTCACACGGGTGCTCGCGATCGAGCCCGAACGGCGGCTACGGCGGATCGCCCGGCAGGCCGCCGAGTACGCGCCCGTCCCCGTCGAGGCCAGCGGTGGCCTGGCCGAGCATCTCCCCGCCGAAAGCGGTGGTTTCGACGCCGCGGTGGTGTCGCTGGTGTTGTGCTCGCTGCCCGATCCCGCCACGGCGCTGCGGGAGATGTACCGGGTGCTCGCGCCGGGTGGCGCGTGATCACCACGATCGTCGCCCGCACCGCGACGGCCACCTCCTGACGGTATGTCCGCGATCATGCGGTGATGTTCGCCCGGCGATCGGCGAGTCGGCCCGCTCGCACCTCGCCGGTCGCTATCGTGCGGTCGGTGGCCTGGAAAGGACCACCCGCGGCGGCCCGGACACGGCAGGGGCCGTGCGGCGGCACGGGGGCAGGCGGGCGAAGACCCGCCCTTGGGCGAGATGTCCACAGATGCGGTAAAGGCACTCTGATCTGGGGTGATGCCGTCGGCGGGGGTGTCGTATCCGGGGCGCGGCCGTTCGTCTGAAGGGTAGGAGGTGGTACACGTGAAGTACGTGTTGATGTTCATAGAGACCGAGCAGTACCGCAAGGACTGGGAGGCCAAGGACCAGTCCGAGCGCGACGCGGCGTTCGAGAAGGTGGGCCGCTGGTTCGCCGACCACAGCGACAAGATCACGCACAGTACCCAGCTTCATCCGGCGCCGTCCGCGACCACGGTCAGGCTGGAGGGCGGCGGCGAGCCGGTCGTCGTCGACGGCCCCTTCGTCGAGGGCAAGGAGGTCGTCAGCGGCTACGTCGAGGCGGAACTTCCCGATCTGGACGAGGCGTTGCGGATGGCGAAGTCCTGGCCGGCGTGCCCGGTGGTGGAGGTGCGCCCGGCGGCATGACCGCCGAGGTGACGCATGAGGCGCTGGCCCGCGTGGTGCGTGAGCACGCGGGCCGGCTGGCCGCGTCCCTGGTCTGCCTCCTGGGTGATTTCTCCGCGGCCGAGGACCTGGTCCAGGACGCGGTCGAGACGGCGTTACGGCGCTGGCCGGTGGAGGGCATCCCCGACCGGCCGGACGCGTGGTTGTTCACCGTGGCCCGCAGGCGCGGTCTTGACGTGTTGCGCCGTGAGGCGAGCTACCGGGACAAACTGGCCCAGATCAGGTGGCCGTTGCCCCCGGCTCCCGATGACCGGCTCAGGCTGATCTTCACCTGTTGCCACCCGGCGCTGCCGAGGCCGGCGCAGATCGCGCTGACCTTGCGCATCGTGTGCGGCCTGACCACCGCCCAGATCGCCGCGGCGTTCATCGTGCCGGAGCCGACGGTGGCCCAGCGGCTGACCCGCGCCAAGAAGAAGATCACCGATGCCGGTATCCCGTACCGTGTTCCGGCCGCCGAGGATCTGCCCGCGCGTCTGGACGAGGTGCTGGCGGTCATCTATCTGATGTTCAACGAGGGGTACCTGTCCGGGGGCGGGGAGCGGTCGCATTCGCGTGACCTGGTCGATGACGCCGAGTGGCTTGCGACGTTGCTGGCCGCGATGATGCCGGCCGAGCCGGAGGTGGCCGGTCTGGTGGCGTTGATCCGGCTGCACCGGGCCCGGGGAGCGGCGCGGTTCGGCCCGGACGGCGGGCTGGTGTCGCTGCAGGACCAGGACCGCTCCCTGTGGGATCGCGCGGCCATCGGTGAGGCGATCGCCGTGCTGACGCGCGCCGCCCGCAGGTATCGGCGGCCGGGGCCGTATCAGGTGCAGGCCGCGATCGTGGCCTGTCATGCCGAGGCCGCATCCTGGCGGGACACCGACTGGCAGCAGATCGTCGTCCTGTACGACATGCTGCTGCATCTGGCGCCCTCGCCGGTGACGCGCCTGCACCGTGCCGTCGCCGTCCTTCACGCCGAAGGTCCCGAGGCCGCGTGGGAGCAGGTGCGGGGACTGGGGGAGGCGCTCGATCGCTACCCGCTCTACCACGCGAGCGTGGGCCGGATCCTGCGCGCTCTGGGGCGCCTCGACCAGGCGCGGGCCGCCGATGCGCGAGCGCTGGAGCTGACGGTCAATCCCGCTCAGCAGGCCTTGTTGCAGGAGCGGCTGACATGGGAGTAGCCGACCGGCGCATGACACAGCGCGCGGACGCAGGAGAGGCTTCAGGTGAGGTGCCAGGGGGCCTGCGGTGCGGTGCGGCGCGCTGCCGGGTTCACCCGCAGCGCGTAGGTGGGGCGGTCGGCGGGCACCGGCCCCAGGTAGGAGTTGCCCGTCAGATGGCACCAGGCCGCCAGATCGACCGGTGCCACCGGATCGTGGGCGATCAGGTGGACGACACCGCCCGCGGGCAGCGCGTCGACGTGTCGCCGAAGCTCCAGCAGCAACACCACGCAGGAACGGTCGCCGCCGTCCACCACGACGGCCGGTGAGGCGGAGTCACGGGAAGCGGCCGTCATGGGCATCCGGTCTCCACGGGCAGCCCGGCCACCTGCCATTCGAGCATGCCCTCGGTCAGGCGCCTGGCCTCCATGCCGTGGCCGGTCAGGAGGCGGACCGCCTCCGGCGCGAACACACAGTAGGCCCCCCGGCAGTAGGCGACGATCTCGGTGTCGGCCGGTAGCTCGTTCAGCCGGTCGGGAAGCTCCTCGATGGGGATGCAGACGGCCCCGGGGATGTGGCCGGCCTCGAACTCCTCGTACGGGCGCACGTCCAGCACCGTGATGTGGCCGGATGCCGCTCGCTGCAGCAACTCCTCCCGGGTGACCTCCTCGGTGTGCTCACCGAGGTAGGCCGTGACGGCCACCTGGACGTCGGCCAGGTAGGTGGCCGCCACGTTGCGCGTGCGGGCGTACAGGTCGGCGACGTCGTCTCCCGACAGGCGGTACAGCACCCGGGCGCCGTCCCTGCGGGTGGTGACCAGGCCTCCTTGTTTGAGGGTCTTCAGGTGCGCCGAGGTGCTCGTCACGCCGAGGCCGGCGGTCTGCGCCAGCACCTCCACGCTCCGTTCTCCCTGAGCGAGCAGGTCGAGGAGCTCGAGTCTCTTCCCGTGACCTAGGGCTTTGCCAACTCGGGCAATTTGGTCAAACAGGGAGGCTTTCCGAGCCGCGTCTCCGGCCATATAATCCTCCATGAAGCAATGGATTAATGGATGCATGCAGGAGTATAGCGATCTACAGGGTCGCTGTCCCTGTTTTTTCGTCCTGTCAAGTGTTTTGACAACAGATATGCGGCCGACCCTGACCGCCGGCGCGGCGGGACCGTGAACGTGACGTCTCGCGCGCCTGTGCATCCATCCCGGCAAGGTGATCGATCTCTGAGTTCGGTGGGAGCCCCGCGTCATGTCCAAGACCGTTGTAGTCCTCGGAGCCGGAGTCGGCGGGCTGACCGTCGCGAGCCGTCTTCGTGAGCAGCTTCCGGAGAAGGATCGGATCCTTCTCGTCGACCGGTCCTTCGACGGGACCCTGGGATTGTCCCTGCTGTGGGTGATGCGCGGCTGGCGCGCTCCCGAGGAGGTCCGCGTACGACCGACCCCCGCGGCCCTGCCCGGCGTCGAGATGGTCACCGCCACCGTCACGAGCATCGAACCCCGGCGGCGCCTGGTCGGCACCGACACAGGTGAGCTTCACTACGACGCGCTGGTGATCGCCTTGGGCGCCGACCTGGAGCCCGACGGGGTGCCCGGACTGGCCGACGCCCTCCAGGCGGGAGGGGCCGAGCAGCTCTACACGGTGCAGGGCGCGCACTCCCTGCACCGGCGGCTGACGGAGCTGCGCGAGGGCCGTCTGGTCGTGCTCGTCGCCGGCCTTCCCTTCAAGTGCCCGGCCGCCCCCTTCGAGGCCGCCCTCCTGGCCGCCGATCTGCTGCGGGAGAGCGGCCGTCGCGAGCACGTCCGCATCGACACCATCACCCCCGACCCGCTGCCCATGCCGGTCGCGGGTCCCGCCGTGGGGCAGGCGCTGGTCGGCATGCTCGACCGCTACGACATCGGTTTCCTGCCCCAGCGGGTGATCGAGCGGGTGGAAGGCGACAGCGGGCGGCTGCTGTTCGGCGACGGCAGCCGGGAGGAGTACGACCTGCTGGCCGTCGTGCCACCGCACCGGCCGCCCGGCGCGGTTGCACGGGCCGGGCTGGGAGCCTCCGGATGGATCCCCGTCGACGCGCGCACCCTGGCCGCCGATCCCGAAGGGGTGTGGGCGATCGGGGATGTGACCCTGCTGACCCTGCCCAACGGCAAGCCGCTGCCGAAGGCGTCGGTGTTCGCCGAAGGGGAGGCCGAGGTGGTCGCCCACGGCGTCGCCCGCCACCTGGGCTATGACGCCCCCGAGCCGTGGTACGCCGGATACGGATCCTGCTACATCGAGCTGGGAGGGCACGTGGCGGCCAAGGGCGAGGGGAACTTCCTGGAGCCGCCCGCCCCGGCGGTGACGCTTCACGACCCCTGCGGCCACTTCCACCAGGAGAAGGTCGATCAGGAAACCGACTGGCTCAAGCGCTGGAACGCCTAGCCCTCGTGGTTATTTCAGGTGATGTGAAAGGGAATGGTAAGAAATGCCCGTCGACAATGTGACCAGAGTGCTCGCCGATTTCGCCCGCGTGGCCAAGGCCATGGCCAACCCCGTCCGGCTGCACCTGCTCGACCTGCTCTCCCAGGCCGAACGCAACGTCGAAGATCTCGCCGCCACGGCCAGCGTGCCGTTGGGCAACACATCGGCTCAGCTCAAGGTGCTGCGAGACGCCGGGCTGGTGCAGAGCAGGAGAGAGGGCACCCGGATCTTCTACCGGCTCGCCGGGGAGGACGTCGCGTCGTTGTACGCGAGCCTGCGCCAGGTCTCCCGGCACCGCCTGCCGGAGGACTCCGAGCCGACGGGCGCGGGTCATGCCAGGAGCACCCCGCCCGAGGGCGCCGTCACCAGGGAGGAACTGCTCCGCCGGGTGCGCGACGACAAGACCGTGCTCATCGACGTCCGGCCCGCGCTGGAGTACGCCGCGGCGCACATCCCCGGAGCGATCTCGATTCCGCTCGAGGAACTGCGTGCCAGGATGGACGAGGTGCCCGTGGGCCACGAGTTCATCGTGTACTGCCGCAGCGCCCACTGCCTGTTGTCACGCGAGGCGCTCTGGCTGCTGAAGGCTCACGGCCGCTGCGCGCGCCGCCTGGAGGAGGGCATGCTCGAATGGCGCCTGCACCGCCTTCCGCTGGAATCAGGGCTGCGAGCCGTGCGCAACCACATGGTGCCCCTGCGATCACGCAGACTCGCCGGCGCCGCGGCACCGGGCTCGTGAACGGCGCACGCCCGATTCCCGTACGGCACTGTGAGCGGTTTTGACAGTTGACGCTAACGAAAGGGGAAACATACTCTGGGACAAATCGCGATAAAGCGGTAACGCCACGGGTGGTGCGAGGTGGGCCAGACACGGCACCCACGCGGGAGCAGATCATCGTCTCGCGGCAACGCCGGTCGCCACGACCGGCACCGGTCCGACGCCGCGGGCGGGCCCGTGCCCGCTCACTGGCTAGGATCGATGTCATGAGCGGGGACCTGGACGACGTGCTGCGGGCCATCGCCGAACCGCGCCGGCGTGCGATCCTGCGCCTGGTGGCCACCGAGGAGCTGCCTGCCGGGCGGATCGCCGAGCATTTCGACGTGACCCGGTCGGCGGTGTCGCAGCACCTGCAGGTCCTCAAGGACGCCGGGCTCATCATCGAGCGACGTGACGGCACCCGGCGGATCTACCGCGCCAGCGAGGAGGCTCTGAGCGAGCTTCGCAACGTCGTCGAGTCGCTGTGGCAGCAGAGTCTGATGAAGGCACGTGACACCGCTGAGGGTGTGGAGGGCAGAGCGCACGATGAGTCGGCGGTCGGCTGAGGGATCTGGCAGACTGGTCAGGATATTTCCGCGTCTGCTGAGGTCATGCCGATGAACAGCTCGATGGGAACCGCAGTGGAGCCGATCCGTCATGCCGTCACCGTCGAGGCCGACCAGGCACGCACCTTCGGCACCTTCACCAGGCAGCTGGCGACGTGGTGGCCCATCGAGAGTTTCGCGATCGAGTCGGGAAAAGTCCGCGACGTCTGCCTGGAAGAGCATGTGGGCGGCCGTATCTACGAAGTGCTGCACGACGGCCAGGAACGCGACTGGGGTCATATTCTGCGCTGGGAGCCGCCGCAGCTCGTCGCATTCACGTGGGAAGTCATCGAAGGCCCCGTTTTCACCGAGGTAGAGTTACGGTTCAAATCTCTCGGACCCGCCCTGACGCGCGTGGAAATGGTTCACAAGGGCTGGGAGAACCTCACTCCTCTCCTCATGGACCATTATCTGGCACACCGGTCGGGCTGGCCGATGATCCTTGGGCGCTTCGAGTCCGCCTTCTCAGCCTGAGCATCTCCTCCCCACCCCCTTTTCGCAGGTAGGCACGATCGGCGCGCCGTCGGCCCGTTCGTCCGCCCCCTGCCTGCGATCGTCTTCGCGACGGTCCTTCGCGTGTCGTCCCCGCGTGCCGCCGATGCGATCACAACGCCACACGATTGTCTTTCGATAAATCCCGGTGACGCACACGTATGGTAGCCGCTCTATTACGGCGAACTATTCAATAGATTCTTGGAGAATTCTCCCCGTAAAGTCACGCCCTGACCCGTGATTTCCGTTGACAATTACGACCGAGTGTTATTGATTGCCTTTCAGACCTCTTCCGGACGTAATGGGGTTTGAACGATGGCCATCTCGGGCTCGTTTTTACGATCACTGCTCGACCGATCACTCGCCCTCGACCCGAACGATCTCGATCTCGGACGGCGAGGGTTCTCACCCGCCTCGCCCTCGGTGCGGCCGGTCCTCGACGGCGTGGTGCGCGGTTTCGCCGCCGGCTACAACGCGGCGCTCGCCCACGAGCCCCACGAACTCACCTTCGCAACGCTCGATCCCGCCCTGCGAGGCTTCGCCTACGAAGGCGCCGCCATGAGCACCACCCTGCTGGACCTGCTGACCCTCACCCGAGGGAGCAGGCTGGCGCGCCTGGAGCAGGCG
Source organism: Streptosporangium sp. NPDC050855 (assembly GCF_044456585.1). Lineage (NCBI taxonomy): Bacteria > Bacillati > Actinomycetota > Actinomycetes > Streptosporangiales > Streptosporangiaceae > Streptosporangium > Streptosporangium sp. NPDC050855. Next base: position 54,109 of record NZ_JBITFY010000011.1, on the reverse strand, counting down.
AGCGGGCGACGCTACACCCACCTGATCCATGTCGGAGCGGGGTGGGCGTTCGCGCGGATGCGGCTGCGCCCGTGGACGGGCGTCCGCTTCGGCCGGCCGCCGCTGCACTGGCTCGCCTGGGACGGGTGGGGCTTTCACCAGGCGTTCTTCCGGCCGGCTCAGGTCTTCGCCGGGCACGTCGAGAAAACCGCCACGCGCTCGAGCAGGCCGGTGCGCGACCAGGGCGTCGGGCGGGCCCTGTGGTTCTACGCCGGAGCCGATCCGGCGCGCATCGGCGCCGTCATCACCACCTTCGCACCCGGCCGCCGGGCCGACCTGTGGGCCGGCATCGGCCTGGCGGCCGCCTACACCGGCGCGCAGCCACCACAGGCCCTGGACGACCTCCTCACAGCGTCGGCCGGCTTTCACGACCATCTCGCCCAAGGAGCGGCGTTCGCCGCCAAGGCGCACTGCCTGTCCGGTCTCGTCCCCCCGCGGGTGACCGACGCGGTGCGGGTCCTGACGGATGCCGACCCCGACGTCGCCGCCGAATGGACCGACGCCTCGCTTCAGGCCGTCGGCGACCATGACCACTCGGCCCGGGCCTACGCGAACTGGCGCGCCGGCGTCCGCCGGGCCTGGGCCACGCACACCAGGGGAGCCACCACATGAAAAGCCGGATCAAAACCCGTGCGGCCCAGCTGTGCGCCCTGCTGCTGACCGTCGGCGGCTGGCACGCCGCACGACTTCCCGACGCCGCGCCCGCGACGGCCACCTCGGCCGCCCAGGTGTTCGCCTTCCAGAAATCGCCCTTGAACACCGCCACCACCGGGCGCGACATCCGTACCGTGGCCCCCGTCTACGACAAGATCGGCCAGTGGGTTTCCTCGGTCGGTGCCGCCGTCGCGCTGGCCGACCTGGACGCCAACGGCCGCGCCGACGACACCTGCCTGGTGGACCCCCGCGACGACTCCGTCACGATCCTGCCCGCCCCGGGCACCGGAAGCCGCTACGCCCCCCTGAAGCTCGCACCGGCCGGTCTGGCCTACGACGCGACCATGGCACCGATGGGATGCGTCCCGGGCGACTACAACGAGGACGGCCGCATGGACGCGCTCGTCTACTACTGGGGCCGCTCGCCCGTGCTCTTCCTCAGGAAGGCCGCCCCGACGGCCGCCGGCGCCTTCGCCCCGCAGGAACTCGTGCAGCCGTACCAGATCTGGAACACCAACGCGGTCTCCCTGGCCGACTTCGACGGCGACGGCCACACCGACATCGCCGTGGGCAACTACTTCCCCGACGGCGCCCGCGTTCTCGACCCCACGGCCGACCAGCCCGAGCTGCAGATGCAGGACTCGATGTCGGCCGGCTACAACGCGGGCCGCAACCGCGTGCTGCTCTTCGACGGCGCCCAGGGCGGCACCAGCCCGCAGGCGAGGTTCACCGACGCGCCCGGCGCGCTGACGGCGGAGATGGCCAACGGCTGGACGCTCGCGCTGGGCGCCCAGGACCTCGACGCCGACGGCCTGGCCGACCTGTACGTGGCCAACGACTTCGGCCCCGACCGGCTGCTGCGCAACATCTCCACCCCCGGCAAGCCCCGTTTCCAGCTGATGGACGGAATCCGCCACCTCACCACGCCCAAGTCCAAGGCGCTGGGACGCGACTCGTTCAAGGGGATGGGCGTCGCCTTCACCGACCTCAACCGCGACGACGTGCCCGACATGGTGGTCAGCAACATCACCGAGGAGTTCGCGCTCCTGGAGAGCAACTTCGCCTGGATCAGCGCACGCAAGAACGTGCTGGCCGACGACGGAACCGCCTACTACGACGATCACAGCGAACCCCTGGGGCTGTCGCGGGCCGGGTGGGGCTGGGACATCAAGGCCGGCGACTTCGCAGGCGACGGCCGGACCCAGATCCTGCAGGCCACCGGCTTCCTGAAAGGCACCGTCAACCGCTGGCCCGAACTGCAGGAGCTGGCGATGACGAACGACGAACTTCTCATCCACCCCGAAGCCTGGCCACGGTTCGGTCCCGGGGACGACGTCTCCGGTGACGATCCCGACCGGTTCTTCGTCCAGGACTCCAACGGCCGCTTCCAGGACGTCGCCGCCCGGCTGGGCGTCGACAATCCCGGGCCGACCCGGGGCATGGCACTGTCGGACGTCGACCACGACGGACGCCTCGACTTCGCGGTGGCCAACCAGTGGCGGCAGTCGTACTTCTACCGCAACACCCGCACCACCCGGCACCCCTTCCTGGGACTGCAGCTCCTGCGACCCGCGACCGCGTGCGACGGCCCCTCGACCTCGGCCTCCACCCCCGCGATCGGAGCCACCGCCCTCGTGCGTTCCGGCGCCGCCGGCACCAGAACCGGCCAGGTCCACCCCGCCAACGGCCACGCGGGCGTCTCCTCACCCGAACTGCTCTTCGCGCTCGGCGCCGCGACCCCGGCGACGGTGACCCTCACCTGGCGCGACGCCTGCGGCGTCCGCCACAGCGCCGACCTCACCCTCACCCCGGGCTGGCACAGCGTGCTGCTCGGGACCGACGGCACGGCACGGGAGATCACCCGATGACACCCACACCAGACACCCGCACCACCGCACTGCGCCGGTTCGCCATGTCGATCACCGCCTTCACCGTGATCGGGCACGCCTTCCTGGGATTCGAGCAGGCCTACGCCACGCCGCTCACCGCGCTCGTCGTCGCCTACGCCATGGAACTCGCCCTGGAGAGGATCGACGCGACGGCCAACGGCAGGCCCGTCAAATACGCCGGCGGCGGCTGGGTACGACTCGTCGACTTCCTGCTGCCCGCCCACATCAGCGCCCTGGCCTGCGCCATGCTGCTGTACGCCAACGACCGCCTCGAACCGGTGATCTTCGCCGTCATCGTGTCCATCGCCTCGAAGTACCTGATCCGCGTGCGGCTCAACGGCAGCCTCAGACACGTGCTCAACCCCTCCAACACCGGCATCGTCGCGGTACTGCTGCTGTTTCCGTGGGTGGGGATCGCACCGCCCTACCACTTCACCGAGTGGGTGAGCGGGCCGCTGGACTGGATCATCCCGGTGGCCATCCTCGCCTCCGGGACGATGCTCAACGCCATGCTCACCAAGAAGGTGCCGCTGATCCTGGGCTGGGTGGGGGGATTCGCGGCCCAGGCCGTGATCCGCACGGCGATCGACGGAACCGCCACGGTGACCGCCCTGACGGTGATGACGGGAACCGCGTTCGTGCTCTTCACCAACTACATGATCACCGACCCCGGCACCACCCCCGTCAAACCCGGCCGCCAGGTCCTGTTCGGGGTCGCGGCCGCCGCCGTCTACGGCCTGCTGGTGCACTTCCACATCGTGTTCGGCCTCTTCTTCGCCCTGGTCATCACCTGCGTCATCCGCGGTGCCGCGCTCGCCGCCCTCTCGCTCCACCGGCGTGCCGACCGGCCACAGCCCGCGACGGTCCGCAACGGCACCCTCGAGCTCTCCGTGTCCGGTCTCACCCCCGGGCACGCCACGAACAGGACGTGATCCATGTACGAGCCGATCGCGATCGTCGGCGCCGCCTGCAAGTATCCCGACGCCGACGGCCTTGACCGGCTGTGGGAGACGGTCCTGTCCGGACGCAGGGCCTTCAGGCCCATCCCACCGGTAAGGCTCGACCTCGACGACTACTCACACGCCGCGGCAGGCGACGTGGACGGAACCTACGCCATGTTCGCCGCGGTACTGAAGGGATGGACGTTCGACAGAGCCAGGTTCCGCATCCCGGGCCCCGTGCACCGCGTCACCGACGCCACGCACTGGCTCGCGCTGGAGATCGCCGCCGACGCGCTCGGCGCGGCCGGGTTCCCCGAGGCACGCGGCCTCGACCACGACCGCGTGGGCGTGGTCATCGGCAACACGATGAACGGGGAGTTCAGCCGGGCGGCCGGCATGCGGCTGCGCTGGCCCTACGTGCGGCGTGTGCTCCAGCACACGCTGAGCACCGAAGGATGGGCCCCCGAGCAGCAGGCACGCCTCATCGCCGACATGGAGCAGGTCTACAAGAGTCCCTTTCCCGAACCCAACGACGAGAGCCTGGCCGGTGGGCTGGCCAACACCATCGCCGGGCGCATCTGCAACCACTTCGACCTTCACGGCGGCGGGTACACCGTGGACGGCGCCTGCTCCTCCTCCCTGCTCGCCGTCATCACCGCGGCCAGGGCCCTGCGGGCCGGTGACCTCGACGTGGCGATCGCCGGGGGAGTCGACCTGAGCCTCGACCCCTTCGAACTGGTCGGTTTCGCACGCACCGGCGCGCTGGCCACCTCGGCGATGCGGATCTACGACGCCGACCCCACCGGTTTCTGGCCCGGTGAGGGGTGCGGCATGGTGGTGCTGATGCGCGAGCAGGACGCCCTGGCCGCCGGCCGCATCCCGCTGGCCCTCATCCGCGGCTGGGGCATCTCCTCCGACGGCCGGGGCTCGATCACCCGGCCGGAACGGGCAGGCCAGCTGCTCGCCGTCGAGCGAGCCTACGAGCAGGCGGGATTCGGCCCGCGCACGGTGTCGCTGTTCGAAGGCCACGGCACCGGAACGGCCGTCGGCGATGCCGTGGAGATCGCCACCCTGATCGAGGCGCACCGCGGACGCAGAACCCTCCCGCCCGCCGCCCTGGGATCCATCAAGGCCAACATCGGCCACACCAAGGCCGCGGCCGGCGTCGCCGGGCTCCTGAAGGCCACGATGGCACTGCAGCGGCAGGTGATACCCGCGACGGTCGGCTGTGAGGAGCCGCACGAACTGCTGCGCGCACCCGCGGCGCCGCTTCGCGTGGTCCGCGACCCCGAACCCTGGCCGCAGGACGCCCCGTTGCGCGCCGCGGTCAGCGCCATGGGGTTCGGCGGCATCAACACCCACCTCGTCCTGGAGTCGCCCGCCCCCCGCCGCCGACCCGCCCTCACCGGCGGTGAACGGCGTATCGCCCGGCGCCCACTCGGCCATGAGGTGTTCGTCTTCGGCGCGGCCTCCCGCCAGGACCTCCTGCAGCAGCTCGACCGGGCGGCATCGGTCGCGGCATCGATGTCCCTCGCCGAGCAGGTGGATCTGGCCGCCTTCCTGGCCCGGACCGTGGCGGGCGAACACCACCCTCACCGGGCCGCCGTGGTGGCGGCCGACCCGCGGCAACTGGCCCGGCGGCTACGGCAGGCCGCCCACCTCGTCACCGGACGGCACGAGGACGGATTCGTGACCGTTCCCGGTGTCAGCGTCGCGAGCGGTCCTGCCGGCCGGCTCGGCCTGCTGTTCCCCGGTCAGGGCGCGCCGGTCCCCGGCCGGGCGGGCGCACTGGCCACCGTGTTCCCCGACGCCGAACCCCTCTTCGACGCGGTGCCGGCCCAGCCGGGCCCCGCCGACACCGCGATCGACACCGCGATCGCCCAACCGGCGATCGTCAAGGCCTGCCTGGCGGGCCTGCGCTGGCTGCGGCGGCTCGACGTCGAGGCCTGCTGCGCCCTGGGACACAGCCTCGGCGAGATCACCGCGCTGCACTGGAGCGGAGGCCTGTCCGAGGACGACACCGTCGACCTGGTCACCATGCGCGGGCGCATCATGAGCGAGCACGCGGCCCCCCGCACCGGAATGGTCTCGATCGTCGCCGACGCGGACCTGCTCACCCGCCTCAGCGCCGGTACCGAGGCCGTCGTGGCGGCCGACCACGGATCCTCCCTCGTGCTGGCCGGTCCCGTCGAAGACCTCGACCGCATCATGCACCGATGCCGGGAGCAGAACGTCACGGCCAAGCGCCTGCAGGTCAGCCATGGCTTCCACTCGCCGGCCCTCGCGGCCGCCGAACCGGAACTGCGGCGACACCTGGAGACGATCACGGTGAACGGCCCGCTGCGCCCCGTGTACTCCACGGTCAGCGGCGACCTGCTCGACGCCGGCACCGACGTGCGCACGCTGCTGACCCGCCAGCTGACCGCACCGGTCCTGCTGCGCCAGGCCGTGTCCGCACTCGCCCCCTCGTGCGACCTGCTCATCGAGGTCGGTCCCGGGCACGCACTGACCTCCCTCGCGACCGACATCACCGCCCTGCCCGCCCTCACCATGGACGTCGGCGCCGAATCAGGGGCGGCGCTGTGCCAGGTGGCCGGAGCGCTGTACGCCCTGGGAGCGGCGGACGACCTGCGGCCGATGTTCACCGAACGCTTCCACCGCGACTTCGACCTGTGGGACGAGCCGACGTTCCTGCAGAACCCCTGCGAGCAGGCCCCCTCGGCCCTCCCGCTTCCCGCCCGTCCCGCGCCGCCCTCCGCGGCCCCGGAGCCGATCTCCGGCGCCCACCCGCCGATCCAGGCCCCCCAGCCGCAGGCGAGCCTTTCGTCACTGGTCCGTGAACTGGTGGCCGCCACCGTCGAACTGCCCGCCGAGGCGATCGACGACCATGACCGGCTCCTGAGCGACCTGCACCTGAACTCGCTACGGGTGGTGCAACTGGCCGCCCGGGCGGCGGCGGCCGGCCGGCGCGCCGTCCCGATCGAACCCCTGCTGGCCACGGACGTGTCGATCACCGAACTCATCCGGCTGATCGAGGCTCTGCCGGCGGCCGACGAGACAGGGCACCACCCCGAAGGCCGGGCACCGACGCCCGCGGGGGTGGCCGACTGGCACCGCGTGCTGGTGCCGCACCGGGAACCGGCCCAGGAGCCGACCGGGCCGACCGGGCCGACCGGCCAGAGCGCGGACCACGCCTGGCGCCTGTGGGGGAGCGGACCCCTGCGGGCCGCGCTGGAGCCGCTGCTTCACACCGATGACCACGCCCCCTCCGCCCAGCTCGTCTTCCTGCCCGAAGACCCCGACGACCACGAGATCACCCCCCTGCTCGACGCCGCGCGGACGGCCGTCGAGACGGCGACCGCCCTGACCGTGATCGACCACGGAGACACCGCCTCGGGATACCTCGGCACGATCCGGCAGGAGCATCCGGACCTGGCGGTCCGCTGGATCGGAGCCACCCGTCCGGACGCGAGCGCCACGATCGCCCACATCCTGCGATCCCCCCTGGAGGCCCACCCCGAACTCCTGGTCGACGACGGCCGGGCGTACACCCTCACCTACGCACCCCCGCCCGCCTCGCCCGGTGAGGCGATCGTCCTGGACGCCTCCGACGTCGTCCTGGTCACCGGCGGCGGCAAGGGCATCGGCTTCCAGAGCGCCCTGGCCCTGGCAGAGGCGTCCGGGGCGCGCCTGGCGCTCCTGGGACGCGCCAGGCCCGACGACGACGAGGAACTACGCGCGAACCTGTCCCGGCTGGCCGCATCCGGCATCCCCCACCTGTACGCCCGCGCGGACGTGAACGACGCCGCCGACGTGCGCCAGGCGCTCCACCGGATCACCTCACGCCTCGGAGAGATCACCGCGGTCGTGCACAGCAGCGGGGTCAACCACCCCAAGCGCTTCGCCGAACTGCGAACGGCCGACTACGCCGAGCATGCCGGTCCCAAGCACCGGGGCCTGCGCATCCTCCTCGACGTCCTCGACACCTCCCGCCTGCGCCTGGTGGTCACCTACGGCTCGGTGATCGGAAGGTTCGGCCTGCCCGGAGAGGCGCACTACGCGCTCGCCAACGGCCGGATGCGCGAAACGGCCCGCGTCCTCGCCCGCGACCTGCCCGGATGCCGGGTCCTCAACGTGGACTGGAGCGCCTGGTCCGGTGCGGGCATGGGAGAGCGCCTCGACGTCCTGGACGACCTGCGGCGCACCGGAGTGGTACCGATCCCCGTCGAGAAGGGCATCGGCCTGCTGCGCACCCTGCTGGCGGCGCCTCCGGCCTCGCCGACCGTCCTGGCCACCGGCCGCCTGCCTCAGCTGGAGCGCGACCACACCCTCGACGGCCACCCCTACCTCAGGCGGACACGCGTCCTGGTCCCCGGCGTCGAACTCGTCGCCGAGGCCGAACTCGACGCCGTGCACGACCCCTACCTGGTCGACCACCGCATCGACGGCCTCATGGTGCTTCCGGCCGTCTGCGCCATGGAGGCGATGGCCCAGGCGGCCCACGCCGTGACCGGGCGTCCGGTCACGGCCCTGCGGGACTGCCGGTTCGACCGCCCGGTGATCATTCCAGAGGAAGGCGGCAGGACCATCAGGGTGTGCGCCCTGGCCGGTGAGGACGGCGACGTCGAGGTCGTCCTGCGCAGCGACGAGAGCGGGTACGCGGTCGACCACTTCACCGGCCGCGCGGTGTTCACGACGAACGATCCCGGCGCGGTGAGCGCCACCCGCTCACGGCTGCCCGTCCACCGCGGGCGCGACCTGTACGGCCCCACCTTCTTCCACGGCCCGATCTTCCAGCGGTTACGCCACTTCGACCACCTCGAGGCGACCGCGTGCACGGCCGTGCTGGAGGCGCGACGGCGGTGGCGGTTCGGCCCCGGCGTGGCCACGGCCCTGGATCTGGGCGACCCGTCCGTGAACGACGCGACCATCCACGTCCTTCAGGCGTGCGTGCCGAACCGGCGTCTGCTGCCCGTCGGCTGCGACGCCTTCACCCTGCACCCTCACCGGTCACATGAGGGCGAGGACCTGGTGCTGGCCGCGATCGAGCGCTCTCACACGGGAGCGGAGCACACCTATGACGTGACCGTACGCGACGCGGCCGCCGAGCCCGTCGTGAGCTGGACGGGACTGCGGCTGCGCGACATCGGCCCCATCACCCCCGCCGCCGGCTGGCCCGCGGTCCTTCTCGGCTCCTACCTGGAGCGAGGTCTGGCCACCCTGCTTCCCGACGATGATCTCAGCGTCCGGGTCCTTCCCGCGGAGCAGGACGGGACGGCCGGCCCCGGCGGACGGCCCGGTGGTGCGAGCCTGGAATGGAGCCGCAGCCGTCTCGGTGATCTCGTCCTGCAGGTGACCGGGCCGACCCCGCTGACCTGTGACTGGGAATGGGCGGGGGAGCAGGCGCGGCGACTGGACGTGGTGATCCCCTGGGACGGGCTGGGCGAACAGATCACGAAGATGACCGATGAGCCCGAGAGCCACGTCCGGGCCCGTCTGCGGACCGTCCGCGAATGCCTGTCGCGGACCGGGCGGGTCACCACGCAGGCGCCGCTGAGCGTCCAGGGCGCCTACGAGCAGGGCTGGCTGCTACTGCGCAGCGGCGCCGAGCAGCTCGTCTCCGTGGTGGTGACCGTCGAGGGCCGCCCCGACCCCGCCGCGGTCACCGTCATGGTGAAGGCAGGATCGTGAGCCCTCCGCCCGCGTGGCCGCTCCCGGGCGCGCAGGAGCGGCCGGTGACGCCGGATGCCGAACACCGCCTTCCCCTTGTCGGGGTCATCGGCTGCGGCGCCATGGGCGCGGCCGTGGCCGAGCTGTTCACCGGCCGGGGCCTGCCGGTGTACCTGGCGGGCAGGAGGCGCTCGGCCGCACAGGAGCTGGCGGCAGGTCTTCCCCGCGCGGCCGCGGTGAGCGTGGAGGTGGCGGCCGAGAAGGCAGATGTGCTCATCCTGGCGACGTCGGTGATGGTGAGCTGCACGCAGATCGCGCCGCGGGTCGGATCACGTCTCGTCGGCAAGGTGCTGGTGGACGTCTCCAACCCCGAGCCGGAGGACCTGGAGGACACCGGGCACCGGTCCGCGGCCGAAGTGATCGCCGAAGTCTTCGCGGGCAGCTCGGTCGTCAAGGCCCTCAACTGCGTCTCGGCGCGTCAGGTCCGCGCCGTCGCCCGTGGCGGCCGGCCGCCCACGGTACCCATCGCCGGTGACGACCGCGAAGCGAAGCGGTCCACGGCCCGGCTCCTGCGGCGAAGCGGGTTTGACGTGGCCGATGCCGGCCCTTTGTCCAGCAGCCAGTGGATCGAAGGGCTGAGCCACCTGCTGCGCCGGCTCGGACAGCAGGAGGGGCTGGGCGACGCGGTGGGCTTTCACCTCCTGCGCCTGGCGCCGGCGCTCCCTCCGTTCGGCGCGATCAACACATCAGAAAAGAGGAGAACGTGACGAACCTCGATCTCGACAGGGTGGAATCCTCCATCCGGCAGGCTTCGGTCCCCAGGCGGCGAGGTCTCATCATCGCTCTGAGCGTCCTGGCCGGGTTCGCGCTGACCGTCGTGTGGTCCGCCCCGTTCGTCGACAAGGTCATCGGTGACGGTGTCACCGGCGCCATCCTCGGGCACGAGGCCGCGCAGGCTCCCCTGGCGGGAATCCTGTCCGGTATCGCCTTCGCCTTCGCCAGCGGCGTCGGCGGCACCTTCACCGCGTGCAACATCGCCGCACTGGGAGCGGTCGCCCCGCTGATGGGAGAAGGACGCTCGCTGCGTGGCCGGTTGGGACAGGCACTGCCTCCGCTCGGCTGGCTGGTCGCGGGCATGGCGGTGGTGTCGGCCGCCTACGGTGTCGTCGCCGCACTGTGGGGCACCGGCATGCCGCAGTACTCGACCGCGACGGTGAGCACCGGGCTCGCCCCCCGGCTCATCCAGTCGATGGTGGTCTTCGGGGTGATCGGCCTGGCCCTGTGCTACCTGGGGCTGGCCGCTCTGAGGCTGGTCAAGGATCCGATGGAGGCGGTGTCGCGGCGCTTCCCGCACGCACGCTCGCTCCTGATGGGCGTTCTGATCGGCGCGTTCCTCGTCGGCCGGCCGTTCGGCCTCTACCGCCGGCTTTTTCGTGACGTCGCCGACAGCCACAACCCTCTCTACGGGGCGTTCTCCTTCGTGCTGCAGTCGATGGGGAACATCATCGTCTTGACGGTCCTGTTCCTGCTCCTGGCGGTCGTGGCCGGTGGGCGCCTTCAGCGCTGGCTCGCCGCCGCACCGGGCCGGATCGCCGCGGTCACCGGATCGGCCTTTCTCGTGGCGGGGGTGTTCACCTTCCTGTACTGGGATGTGCGTCTGCTGGCCCGCACCGGCCTCATCTGGTATCCGATCATCACCTGGTACTGAGCCGCCCGGCGGTTTCGCAGGCCGCGCATGACGATGCGCGCTCCTCCTGCTTCGGGATGCGTTCCCGAAGGCCCGCTCGGGGACGGTCCCGCGGACACGTGCGTCCGCGGGGCCGGCCCTTTCGTGCTTCGGAAAGAGATAGCACGGCATGAGATGCCCGCCGGTCGGCGACCGGCGCCGTGTGCCGGTGACAGCGAGCCGGTCAACGGGGATGGCGAACCTGGGTCTGGGGATTGAACCGGTCGTAGCGGGTGAACTTCGCGGTGGCGGTTCGAAGGTCACGGATGTCGATCACATCGAGTCCTTTTTGAGTGTCGGCGACGTAGATGTAGCCGTTGTAGTAGTACGCCGACCACGCCCCGCCCAGAAGCAGCTGCGTCTCCGACAGCGGGCCCCGGTCGAAGTAGGCGATCTCATGGGGTTTGCGGGCGTCGGTGAAGTCCCAGACCGACACGCCGCCCTGGTACCAGGCCTGGACCATGACGTCGCGCCCCCAGGTGGGAATGAGCGCACCGTAGTGGGCGACGCAGTTCTCGGTGGCCGTCTGGGCTCGCGGGATCTTGTAGTAGCTCTGCAGCTCCATCGTGCGGCGATCCCCCTTGCCCTTGATCGCGTAGATGGCGTTGGCGCCCTTCTCGGCGCCCACGCCCGCGTTGCAGGTGGCGGCGAAGCCACCGCCCAGTTCGTCGGTGAAGACCACCTTGTCGCCGCGGTTGCCGAACGTGGCCGAATGCCAGAAGGCGAAGTTCGCGGTGTCCCGTTGGGTGGTGATCACATAGGGGCGCTCCGGGGCGGAGATGTCCAGCAGAACGCCGTCGCCCATGCAGGCGCCCGCGGCCAGATCCTTCTCCGGGTAGGCCGTCAGGTCATGGCACCCCGTCGTCGGATACCAGGTGCTGCCGTTGCCACCGGGATTTCCCCCGTCGGGGAACAGGACCGGCTCGGCCACGACGGCCGCGCGGGCAGGGTCGCGCAACGCCACCTTGATGATGGAGATCTTGTCGTGTGGTGGCCGGCAGTCGGGCAACGAGGCGTCGGGCAGGTAGGAGGAGACATAGACGTAGACCGCGCCGCGGTTCTTGCCCTTGCCCGGGACCAGGGTGTGCGTGTGCGACCCGCAGGGGGTCTCCACCGCCGTCACGTATCGGGGATGCGCCACATCGCTGATGTCGAAGATCTTTATGCCCTCCCAGGCGCTCTTGTCCGTCGCCGGCTTGGGAGTGCTCTGGCAGGAGTCGTCGCTGCGGGAGTCGTCGGTCGACAGGAACAGCAGGTCGCCGGCCACCGAGACGTCGTTCTGCGCGCCGGGGCAGACCACCTGGCTGACGACCTTGGGCGAGCGCGGATCGCCGATGTCGTAGACGGTGAATCCGCCGAAGTTGCCGGCGATGGCGTGCTTGCCGGTGAACGCGAGGTCGGTGGTGGGGGAGAACATCGCGTCGAACGGCGCCTGCTTGGCGAGGTTGGCCACGTGCTGGATGTTCCGGCTGTGAACGGGGGTGTCGTCGGCCACCGCCGGCGCCTGGGAGGTGGCCGTCGTGGCGCAGCCCAGTACGAGCAGCGCGACCGAGGCCAGCGCCAGAGCGGCCCTGATCCTCCCGTGTCGGGGAACGGCCGGGGACCGCCCGTCGGCGTCCCGGGTGGCGGGGTTCTTCCTGGGTCTCATCCCCTCAGTGGAGTACTTTAAAAAGATGTAGTCAATGGTTGGCGGCGACAAAGGTTCGATCTCGCTCTGCGGAGTGATCGCGCGCCGCAGGGTTGCGCCGGATGGGATCGAGAAGAAAGCCGGAAGGCCCTGAGTGACAGTTGACGCTTTCGCAAGGCATGGCTAACGTTTAAAACCATGCAGCGAGCCGCACACCTCGACCTGCGGCGCCCGTCGGCAGGCGGTCCAGCCGGGCAGGAAGGTCCGCGGCGTCGGGGGTGCTGCTCGCACCGCCGAACTCGTTGGTTGGAGTAGCCATGACCGTCAGTGATAACTCCCCGCCGGCCTATTCGCCGGCACGGCAGCGATGGACGTTGATCCTCGCCTCCTTCGCCTCGTTCATGGTCGGCCTTGACGTGCTGGTCGTCACGACCGCGCTGCCGACCCTGCACGAAGAGCTCAACGCCGGAGCCGCCGGTCTGGGCTGGACCGTGAACGCCTACGAGCTCGGCTTCGCGGCGTTCATCCTCACCGGCGCGGCCCTGGGTGATCGATTCGGCCGCCGCAAGCTGTTCGTCGTCGGTGTGGGCATCTTCACGATCAGCTCGGCCCTGTGCGCGCTGAGCACCTCGATCGAGACGCTGATCGCGGCCAGGTCGCTGCAGGGGATAGGGGGCGGCATCGCGATCGCCCTCGCGCTGGCGGTCATCACCGACGCCACCCCACCCCAGGAGCGCGGAGCCGCCTTCGGCATCTGGGGAGCCATCTCCGGTGTCGCGGTCGCCGCGGGCCCGCTCGTCGGCGGTGCCATCATCCAGGGCTTCGCCTGGCAGTGGATCTTCTGGCTCAACGTCCCGGTCGGGATCGTCCTGATCGTCATGAGCCTGATGAAGATCGCAGAAACCCGGGGAGCGGCGTCGCGCATCGACCTGCTCGGCCTGGTCCTGTCCACGGCGGGCGTCTTCGGTATCGCCCAGGCCGTCATCCGCGGCGGGGAGGCCGGCTGGACCTCACCCACCGTGCTCGGCGGGCTCATCGGCGGAGTGCTCGCACTGGCGCTGTTCGTCTTCTGGGAGACCAGGACGTCGAGCCCCATGATGCCGGTGAGCATGTTCCGCAACCTCAGCTTCACCGGCGGCTGCCTGACCAGTTTCGTGCTGGCCGCCGCGCTGTACGGCAACGGCTTCCTGTTCGCCCAGTACCTGCAGCTGGCCGAGAACAACGACCCGCTGGGCGTGGGCATCCGCCTGCTGCCATGGGTCGGGCTCGCCCTGTTCATCTCTCCCGTCGCCGGGAAGATGGCCGACAGCATGGGGGAGCGGCCCCTGGTCATCATCGGACTGCTGCTGCACGGCGTCGGATTCCTCGCCATCGCGTTGATGGCCTCGGCCGGAATGGGCTACGGCCCCATGATCGCCCCCCTGCTGCTGGCCGGTGTCGGAGTCTCCATCGCGTTCCCGACGGTGGCCTCGGCGGTCATGCGGTCGGTCAACCCGATGCAGGTCGGAGTCGCCGCCGGAGTGAGCAACACCATCCGCCAGGTGGGTGCGGTCTTCGGAGTCGCCGCGGTGGCCGCGGTGTTCACCGGCGCCGGCGGCTACGGCACGAAGGAGCAGTTCATCGCCGGCTTCACACCGGCGACCATCCTGCTGGCGGTCGTCACCTTCGCCGGAGTGGCCGCAGCGCTGATCATCCGACGCCCCGACCCCGAGACCGCCGCCGCGCCGATGTCGCCCGACATGCAGCCCGGCCCCGCCACCTCCTGACACCCCTTCGCCCCCCGGCGGCTCCCCGGGCCCGCAAGGCCGAAAGCGCCACCCGCGCCGCTGCCGGACCCGACCACCCGACCTTTCAGGAAACACGGCACGACCACCATCACGAGGAAGGAAAGACCATGGGAAAGCCCGTCGCCTGGTTCGACATCACCGCGAAGGACTCCGCCAAGTCCCGCGCGTTCTACTCCGAGGTGTTCGGATGGAAGATCGACTTCGACCCTGACATGAACTACGGAATGATCGACCCCGGCGCCTCCGAGGGCATCCCCGGCGGCATCGGAGAGGTCGGCGAGTACACCCCGGCCGGCGTCGTGATGTACGTCGTCGTCGACGACGCCGAGGAGACCCTCAAGCAGATCGGCTCGCTCGGCGGCCAGCAGGACACGCCTCCCTACGACATCCCCGGAATCGGCAAGATGGCCGTCTTCCGCGACCCCGACGGCAACCGCATCGGTCTGTGGCAGCGCTGAGACAGCCACACCGTGCGCCCCGGTGAGATGCGATCCGTGAACACGGACGAGGAGCTGGACCTGGTCCTTCGAGCGATCGCCGAACCCCATCGGCGGGCGATCCTCGCCCTCATCGCATCCACCGAACTGCCGGCCGGGCAGATCGCCGAGCACTTCGAGGTCACCCGGTCGGCGGTTTCCCAGCACCTGAAGGTGCTCAAGGAAGCCGGCCTGATCATCGAACGCCGGGACGGCACCCGGCGGCTGTACCGAGCCAGCGAGGCGACCCTGGCCAGGGTCCGCCTGTTTCTGCAGGAGTTGTGGCACGCCGGCTTCGACGTCGCCCGCCAGGTGGCCGAGGAGGCCGAGAACGCCCAGGACGACCAGCACGCCCAGGACGCCCAGGACGCCGAGAACACGGTCCGAAAAAAAAATGACTCCGTGATCCTCGG
This sequence comes from Streptosporangium sp. NPDC050855, assembly GCF_044456585.1. Classification (NCBI taxonomy): domain Bacteria; kingdom Bacillati; phylum Actinomycetota; class Actinomycetes; order Streptosporangiales; family Streptosporangiaceae; genus Streptosporangium; species Streptosporangium sp. NPDC050855. The sequence goes on along the minus strand of NZ_JBITFY010000011.1, from coordinate 38,887 downwards.
GATCGACGTGTCCTCGGCCTCCTTCCCGGCACACCCGCCGCACATCCCGTACGGCGACCGACACCCCGATGCCCCCGGGCATCTCGCCACATGCAGTCGCCGGAAACCGGCCTCCGCCGCCACGCGGCGTCAAAGGAGCCGAGCGAGGAGCGGGAGATGGTGGACCGACTCAGCGAGCACGCACGGCAGGTGGTCGTCCTGGCCCAGGAGGAGGCCAGGATGTTCAACCACAACTCCGTCGGCACCGAACACATCCTTCTCGGCCTGGTCCAGGCCGACGGCCTGGCCGGTGTGCTGCTCAAGGAGTTCGACATCGAACTCGACAGCGTCCACCAGCAGGTGGAGAAGCTCGTCGGGGCCGGTCAGCAGTTCACCCCCGGACCGATGCCGATGAGCGGCCGGGTCGACGAGCTGTTCGAACGGTCACGGGTCGAGGCCGGACGCCTCGGGCTCGACCACGTCGACACCGAGCACATCCTGCTGGGCATGCTCGGTGCCGAGAACGACCCGGCCGTCACGGTGCTGGCGAACCTGGGAGCGGACGCCACCCGCATCCGCGAGCGCATCCTGCAGCTGCTCGACCCGGTCCCCGAACCGATCCGCGCGGTGGCGGGACCGGTGCGCTCGGCCGACCTGCTGCTCGGACGCTTCGGGCGCAACCTGACCGACGCCGCCCGGGCCGGGGAACTGGATCCCGTGATCGGGCGTGAGAAGGAGATGCAGCGGCTCGTCCAGATCCTCTCCCGCCGTACGAAGAACAACCCGCTGCTGGTGGGAGAGCCCGGCGTCGGCAAGAGCGCGCTGGTCGAAGGCCTGGCACAGCGGATCGTCGACGAGCAGGTGCCCGACGTCCTCAAGGACATGCGCCTGTACACGCTGGACCTGGGCGCCCTGGTGGCCGGTGCGCGCTACCGCGGTGACTTCGAGGAGCGCCTGAAGACCGTGCTGCGGGAGATCCAGGCCGACGGCGGCATCATCGTGTTCGTCGACGAACTGCACACCCTGCTGGGAGCAGGTACCTCCACGGGGAGGATCGACGCCGCCTCCATCCTGAAACCCCTGATGGCCCGGGGCGAGCTGCGCATGATCGGCGCCACGACCCACCGGGCCTACCGGACGCACATCGACAGGGACGCGGCCCTGGCACGCAGGTTCCAGCCCGTTCAGGTGGATCCGCCCGACGCCGCCACCACCGTCGAGATCCTCACGGCGCTGCGCGAGCGCTACGAGGCACATCATCGGGTGTCGATCACCGATGAGGCCGTGCTCAGCGCGGTACGCCTGACGGATCGTCATCTCCCGGGCCGTTTCCTGCCCGACAAGGCGATCGACGCGATGGACGAGGCGGCGGCTTTGATGCGGATCCGCGCGCTCGCCCTGCCCGCCGTGGCAGGGCCGCCGCAGGTCACCGGTGACCACGTCGCCGAGGTGGTGGCCGCGATGACCGGCCTTCCGTCGGCCCGGCTCTCCACCGGGGAGACGACGCGGCTGCTGGCGATGGAGATCGAGCTGCGCAGGCGGGTCGTCGGCCAGGACGCCGCGATCGCGGTGCTCGCCCGGGCCGTCCGGCGCGCCAGGACCGGGGTGGGGGACCTGGAACGTCCCAACGGCTCGTTCATCTTCGCCGGCCCCACCGGAGTCGGTAAGACCGAGCTCGCCAAGGCGCTGGCCGCGTTCCTGTCCGGTCACGAGGACGCGCTCGTCCAGCTGGACATGAGCGAGTACATGGAAAAGCACTCCGTATCCAAGATGTTCGGCGCGCCGCCGGGTTATCTTGGCTACGAAGATGGAGGAAACCTTACCGAACGTGTTCGGCGGCGCCCCTTCTCGGTGGTACTGCTCGACGAGATCGAAAAGGCTCATCCCGATGTTCTCGACGCGCTCTTGCAGGTTCTGGAAGATGGCCGGCTCACCGACGGCCAGGGCCGGGAGGTCGACTTCACCGGCACCGTGATCATCATGACCACCAACCTGGGATCCAGGAGTCTCGCCTGGAGCCTGCCCGCCGGTTTCACCGACACCGACGGCGGCGGCTCCGACGCGCAGCGGATGCGGTCCCTGGCCGAAGACGAGCTCCGGGGTCACCTGCGACCCGAATTCCTCAACCGGGTCGACGACGTCGTCGCGTTCGGCCCTCTGACACCGGCCGACCTGCTGGAGATCGTCGACATGACCGTCGCCCGCCTGTCCGAGCGGCTGGCCGGCAACAGGGCCATCACCCTGGAGGTGAGGCCGGAGGCCAGACGCCTGCTGGCGCACCTCGGTCACGTCCCGGCCTCCGGTGCCCGCCACCTGCGCCGGATCGTCCGGCAACGGCTCGACGACCCCCTGTCCACCCTGATCCTCGGCGGACGCCTGCATGCCGGGCAGAGCGTCGTCGTCGACGTCGAACCGGCCGACCCCTCCACGCTCACGTTCACGGTGGTCCCCCCCACCGGTGACGGTCCGTCTCGAACCGAAAGTGGTGATGCCCATGTCCTCTGACCACATGACCGCCCTGGACGCCGCGATCGAATCCACGATCGCTCCGGCAGCAGCGGACACCGACCGCCTTGGAACGTTTCCACGTTCCGGTATCGACGCCCTCGCCCGGGCCGGTCTGCTGGGCCTCACCAGCGCGAAGGATCTCGGGGGCGGCGGCCAGGGCCTGTCCGCGGCCGCGAAGGTCATCGAAAGGCTCGCCGGCACCTGCGGGTCGACCGCCATGGTCATGCTGATGCACTACGCCGCGACGGCCCTGATCGAGGCCCACGGCAGCGAGAAGGTCCGCACGCAGATCGCCCGCAACGAGCACCTCACCACGCTCGCCTTCTCCGAGGTCGGCTCCCGCAGCCACTTCTGGGCCCCCGTCGGCACGGCCTCGCCCGACAACGGTCACGTCCGGCTCGACTCCCGCAAGAGCTGGGTCACCGCCGCGAGCGAGGCCGACAGCTACGTGTGGTCGACCCGCCCGCTGCAGGCCGAAGGTCCCATGACCATCTGGCTGGTGCGCAGCGACTCGGCCGGTCTGCAGACCCGCGGGCCGTTCGACGGCTTCGGGCTGCGCGGGAACGCCTCCAGCCCCGTCACGGGCCAGGACGTCGTCGTCGAGCGGGAGGCCATGCTCGGCGCGGACGGCGCGGGCCTGGACATCGCGCTGCAGACCGCTCTGCCGTACTTCCTCGTCCTGAACGCGGCGTTCTCGCTCGGGCTGATGGAGGCCCTGGTCGCCAAGGCACATGACCACCTGCTGGGCACCAGGCTCGACCACCTGGACCAGACGCTCGCCGAGCAGCCGCTGCAGCGCGCCAGGTACGCGCAGGTGCACACCCGCACCGACCAGGTCCGCGCCTTCCTGAACGACACCCTCACCGCCCTGGAGACCGGACGCGAGGACGCCACCTTGCGCGTCCTGCAGGTCAAGGCGGTGTCGGCCGAGGCCGCGGCCGACGTCGCCGACGGTGTGATGCGATTGTGCGGGGGATCGGCCTTCCGCAAGGAGACAGGGGTGGAGCGGCTGTTCCGCGACGCGCTCGCCGCCCGCGTGATGGCCCCCACCACCGACGCGTTACAGGACTTCGTCGGCCGGGCGACCCTCGGCATGCCGCTCTTTTAGGAGGATTCCACGATGACGCTGCTCATGGGTGCGGTCGCCTACGACCCCAAGGTGGTGACGATCTGGGGCGGGTTCCGGTCGTGGCTGCTCGACCAGGGATTCGCCTTCGACTTCGTCCTCTACTCCCACTACGAGCGCCAGGCCGAAGACCTCGTCGAAGGCCGCATCGACGCCGCCTGGAACTCCCCCCTGGCCTGGATCCGCGCCAGGCGCCTGGCCGAGGCCCGGCAACGCCGGCTGACCCCCCTGGTCATGCGCGACACCGACCGGGACCTCACCTCGGTGATCGTGGTCCGCGCCGACTCCCCCTACAAGGACCTGGCCGACCTCAAGGGAGAGACCATCGCGGTCGGCGCCGTGGACTCCCCGCAGGCCACGCTGATCCCCTCCTCGTTCCTGGCCGCGAACGGCCTGCGGCCCGGGATCGACGTGCCGATCCGCAGGTTCGACGTCGGCGTGGGCCTGCACGGCGACCACATCGGCGGTGAGCGCGACGCCGCCCGCGCCCTCGCGGCCGGTACGGTGGCCGCCGCGTGCATGATCGACTCCAACCACCTGCTGTTCGGCCGCGAGGGCACCCTGGCCGCGGGCAGCACCCGGGTCCTGGCGCAGACCCCGCCGTACGACCACTGCAACATGAGCGTCGCCGAGCACGTGCCCGACCAGGTCACCCAGACCTTCGGTGACCTGCTGCTGTCCATGTCCTACGCCGACCCCCGGGTGCGTCCCCTGTTCGACCTCGAAGGGCTCACCGTGTGGCAGCCCGGCAGGACGAGCGGATACGCGGCCCTGGAGGCCGCGGTCGACGAGAGCGGTTTCTACGACTCCTCCGGGGCCGTCACGGCGGACGGATACACACCGTGACCGGGGCGCTCCCGCCCCTGCTCGACCTGCAGGACCTCGGCTTCGAGCGCGGCGCCCACCTGCTGGTGCAACGGGCACTGCGCGACCTGCGCCCCGGCGACGAACTCGCGGTGACCGGCCGTGACCCCGCGCTGCTCATCCACCTGGAGGCATGGTGCCGGCATCAGGGCCATCGGGTGCGGCCCGTCGAGGATCCCGACGACGACGTGCGGGCCCGGGTGGTGCGCGGCCGCACCGACCTGGACCGGTGGGCGCACGCCGAACGCGCCGGCGGTCCCGGTCCCGGCCAGATCACCGCCACCCCGTCGCTTCACTGGGGGCTGGCGGCGCGCGGAGCGCTGGTCGAGCCCGGCGGCCCCGAGCTTCCCGTCGACCTGATCCACCGCGATCAGGTCTGGGCCGAGATCGCGCCCAGCCTGTACGCGCACGCGGCCGCCGCCCAATGGGATCCCGCCAAGGCCGTGGCATGGGACGCCGAGGTCAGCCTGCCCGCCGAGATCGAACGAGCGGTGGTGCAGGTGATGACGTTCCTGGTGGAGAACGAACAGGCGGCCCTGGTGATCCCGGCCCGGCTGCTGGCCCGTGTCCATCCGCACTTCAGGGAGGTCCTGCAACTTCTCGCGGTCCAGGCGGCCGACGAGGCCCGTCATGTGGAGGTCTTCACCCGCCGCGCCCTGCTCACCGGCGGCGAGATGGGCACCTCCTCGGTGAGCGGCCGGGAGTCGCTGAACACCCTGCTCACCGAGCCGGACTTCTCCTTGGCGTCGTTCCTGCTGTCGGTCCTGGGCGAGGGCAGCTTTTTGAACCTGCTGACCTTCCTCGACCAGAACGCCCCGGATCCGGTGACGCGCCAGGTCACCAGACTCGCCAGGCAGGACGAGGCGCGGCATGTCGCGTTCGGGGTGGCCCATCTTCAGCATCAGATCGCGGTCGACCCCTCGCTGCGCGACCGGCTGCGCGCCGCGGTGGAACGACGGCACGAGACACTGGTCAGCAGCGCCGGGCTGAACCAGGACGTCTTCGACGCCCTGGTCACCCTGGCCGCCGGGGAGTGGACACCGCACGCCGTCGAGAAGGGGTACGCGAAGGTGATGCGGCTCCAAGCGGAGATGGACGAGGGACGCCGGCATCGCCTCGTGCGGCTGGGATTCCCCCACGACGAGGCCACCGAGCTCTCGGCCCTGCACACCCGCAACTTCATGTGACCGGGGGTCCCCGAGACGAAGGCGCGGCGCCACCTTGGAGCGGCCGGCGTCGCGCCTTCACCATGTGCGGGCCCTAATCGGCGAGCTGACCCAGGGTGGTCAGGCCGAAGGTGTTGGCCATACGCGCCACCCAGTTGAACTGGCAGGCCGTCCACACCGCCTCCAGGATCTGCTCATCGCTCCATCCCAGGGCTCTGAGCCTGACGAAATCCTCGTCGGCGATCCGGTACGCCTCGTGCGTGATGCGAGCGGCCAGCCGCAGAAGCTCGCGCGTCGGCTCGGGAATCGGCATGTCGTCGATGTCGGGGACCGCGAGGCTCGCGGTGAGGCCGGGATCGGCGCCGATCAGGTCCAAAAAGAGGACGTGGGCGTCGACACAGTAGCGGCATGCCACCTCGCGCGCGACGAAGGCGGCGATCAGCTCCTTGACGCCGCGCTCCAGCACGCCTTCGTGAAAGACCGAGCGGTACCCGTCCCAGAAGACCTGAAGGTACGCCGGTCGTGTGCTGACCAGCTTGAAGACGTCGGGGACCAGTCCCAGCCCGAGGCGGGTGCGTATCTCCTCGTAGAGGGCGGCGGTGGTTCCCGTGGCCGTCGTCTCGCTCACCACGGGCACTCGCACCCCGGGTAACGGTGTCGCCATGTCCGCTCCTGATCATAAGTGGCCTATTGCAGGGGGATACTATCCAGAAATAAAGTAAAGAATCTTAGAGGAGGATCACAGTGAGTCATGTACGGAGAAACTACGGGCAGTACTGCGGTCTGGCGTCCGCCCTGGACGTGGTGGGGGAGCGCTGGACGCTGCTGATCGTCCGCGAGCTGCTCCTGGGTCCCAGGCGCTACAGCGAACTGCTCGCGGAGCTGCCCGGTATCGGCACGAACCTGCTGGCCGAACGCCTGAAAGTCCTCACCGAGCAGGGCGTGGTCACCAAGGCCGCCTCCCGCGACCAGGGCTATGAGCTGACCGAGTTCGGCCGGCGGCTGCGCGAACCGGTGCTGATGCTGACGCGCTGGGGGCTGTCGCGGCTCGGCGAGCCGAGCGACGACCAGGTGGTCCGGCCGCACTGGGGGTTCCTCGCCGTACAGACGATGATCGATCCTGAGCGCGCATCGGACATCGACGAGGTATATGAGTTTCACGTGGACGACGTCGTCTTCCACGTCGCCGTCGAGGGGCGCGTCCCCCGTGTGGTCGAGGGCCGCTGCGACGCCCCGTGCTCGATGGTGGCGCACACCGATGCGAAGACCTTCGTGGAGATCGGCGCCAAGCGGCTGAGCCCGTTCGAGGCCCTGGCCTCGGGCCGGTTGACGATGTCCGGCGACCCTGAGGCGATCATGCGCTCCAGTGTCCTGCTGGGCCTCGTTCCCCGCAGGGACGTCGCCGCGGAACGCTCCCTGGCCTCTGTTCCAGCTTCATAATCTTGTAAGTGTTTTAGAAAGATCACTCTCTGCTGTCAATGTGGATTTTCTGTATCGCTGCGATTAACGCTGGTGGAGCTCGCCCATGGCAATGGGATTCTTGCGCCATTCAACCTTCGGGCCGCATGCGATGCAACGCTTGACTATATATCTCTAAAGCTGTCTACTTTGGGGTGTCGGTACGACAACGCCCCCGTGGCACTTCGCCCTCGAAGGGAGAGGCGACACTCGCCCCCGCGAGGTCTCCGCTTCACGGCCCGCCACGGGCGGCTCCGAGGATCGTGCACCGCCTCCAAGGAGAGACCATGCCGCACATCGCCATGTCCCCTGAGCTGGCACCCGGAACCCCCGGCCTGTTCCAGTACCGCCCCGAGACGGGGCGTCCCCTGGCCGAGCTCGCCGAAGTGCTCCTGCGCAACCCGCACTCCCTGAGCCGGGGCGACCGCGAGATGATCGCGGCCTACGTCTCGGCGCTGAACGACTGCTACTTCTGCAGCTCCGCCCACACCGAGATCAGCGCCGCCCAGCAGAGCGGGGGCCGGGCTCTGGTCGACAAGGTCATCGACGACGCCGACAGCGCGCCGATCTCGCCCAAGCTCAAGGCGCTGCTGGTCATCGCCGGCGCGACGCAGCGCGGCGGGCACGAGGTCACCGAGGCCATGGTGGACACCGCCCGCCAGGCCGGCGCCACCGACACCGAGATTCACGACACGGTGCTCATCTCCGCCGCGTTCTGCATGTTCAACCGCTACTGCGACGGGCTGGCCGCCGTCGTCCCGCAGGACCCGGCCGCCTATGTCGGAATGGCACAGATGATCATCAACGACGGATACCGGATGTGCGCGACCGGCCACTAGAGCCTGCCGGTCGGCGGCCGCACGGCGCCTCCCACGACGCCGACGCGGCCGCCATCGGCCGCCGGAACCTCGATGAGCACATGGAAAGGCTGAGATGAGCACATCGGCTCAGCACGGCATCCGCCTCACCTCCCTGTCACCCGGCGCCGGATGTGCCTGCAAGCTTCCTCAGGCCTCCCTCGAACAGCTCATGAGCGACCTCGGACCGATCACCCCGGTTCCCGGTGCCGATCTGCTCGTCGGGCTGCCCGAAGGTGACGACGCCGCGGTGTGGCGGCTCAATGCGGCGCAGGCCCTGATCCTGACCACCGACTTCTTCACCCCCATCGTCGACGACCCCTACGACTGGGGCCGCATCGCCGCCGCGAACGCCCTGTCCGACGTCTACGCGATGGGCGGCCGGCCCATCATCGCGCTCAACCTGGCCGCCTGGCCGGGGGAGGACCTGCCGATCGGCATGCTGGCACAGGTCATGCGCGGGGCGGCGGCACTGGCGGCCACCGCCGGATGCGCCGTCGTCGGCGGCCACACCATCGCCGACCCCGTACCCAAGTACGGCATGGCGGTGGTGGGCCTGGCCGACCCCGCCCGCCTGTTCACCATCGACAACGCCAGGGCCGGCGACGAGCTGATCCTGACCAAACCCCTCGGCACGGGTGTCGTCGTCACGGCGTTGAAGCACGACGCCGCCTCCGCCGACGCCGTCCGGAGCGCCGTGGACTCCATGACGGCGCTCAACGCGACGGCCAGCGAGGTCGCGCAGGCGGCCGGGGCGCGAGCCGCCACCGACGTGACCGGGTTCGGGCTGCTCGGGCACCTGCACAGGATGCTGAAGGCCAGCGGTGTCGCCGCGCGGGTGGACGCCGCGCGGGTGCCCTTCCTGCCGGAGGCCCTCGAGCTGGCCGCCAAGGGATTCGTCTCGGGCGGTTCCCGGGCCAACATGAGCCATCTGGCGGACCGGGTGCACATCGACCCCTCCGTCGACGAGGAGACCTCGGTGCTGCTGCACGATGCGCAGACCTCCGGAGGACTGCTCATCGCCGCGCAGGCTCCGGCGGACGCCCTGCTGGAGCGGTTGCGAGCGCGCGGCCTGCCCGCCGCGTCGATCGGACGGGTCGTCGACGGCCCGGCCGGACGCATCACCGTAGGGAACGGCACCGTAGGGAAGGGCGCCGCCGCCTAGCAGGCCGTCCAAACCGACCCGTGACGAACGACCCACATGTGCCGCGACCTGGCCGGAGGTGAAGGCGATGAACGGCGATCCCCGCCGCGCGCTGCCGAAGATGGACGTCGTCCTTGCACACCCCCGCATCGCCGAGCAGATGAGCACCTGGGGGCGGCCGCTCATGACCGAGGCGGCCCGGCGGGCACTGGAGCAGGCCCGCCACGCCGTCACCGACGGCCGGCCGCCGCCCTCACTCGACGACATCGCGCACGTGGCGACGGGGTCGATCGCCGCCCTCACGGCCGGTCGGCTGCGCGCCGTCATCAACGCCACCGGGGTCGTGCTCCACACGAATCTCGGCCGGGCGCCCCTCTCCGAGGCGGCCAGGAAGGCCGTCGACCTCGCCACCGGGTACTCGACGGTGGAGTTCGACCTGCGAACGGGAGGGCGCGGCAAGCGTGGCGCCACCGCCCATGCCCTCCTGCGCGAGCTCACCGGCGCGCCCGGGGCCCTGGTGGTCAACAACGCCGCGGCCGCCCTGTTCCTGGCCTTGGGCGCTCTGGCACGGGGCCGGCAGGTCCTGGTCTCCCGTGGAGAGCTGGTCGAGATCGGCGGGGAGTTCCGCATTCCCTCCATCATGGAGGCCGCCGGCGTCGAGCTCGTCGAGGTGGGATCGACGAACCGGACCCACCTGGCCGACTACGCCGACGCGATCGACGAGCGCACGGCTCTGCTGATGGTGGTTCACCCCTCCAACTACCGCATCGAGGGCTTCACCGCGCAGCCGCCGCTGGCCGACCTCGTCCGCCTGGCGAGGAAGGCCGGGATCCCGTTGTTGCACGACATCGGCTCGGGTCTCCTGCGAGGGCGCCTGGGGGACGAGCCGACCCTGCGCGACAGCCTCGGCGCAGGAGCCGATCTGGCGGTGTTCTCCGGTGACAAGCTGTTCGGCGGCCCCCAGGCGGGCCTCCTGGTGGGCCGGGCCGACCTGGTCGGGCGGCTGGCCCGTCATCCCGTCGCGCGTGCCGTGCGGATCGACAAACTCACCCTCGCCGCCTTGGAGGCGACGCTGCAGACGCACCTGTCGGGCCGGCTGGAGGAACTGCCCGTGTGGCGGATGCTCACCGTGTCGCTGGAGGCCCTCAGAGCCCGCGCCGGCGCCATGGCCCGCGCGCTGGGCGATGCCGCCTCGCTCAGGGACGGCGCCAGCGTCGCCGGCGGCGGCAGCCTTCCCGGAGAGGGCATGCCCAGCGTGCTCATCCGGATCGACCCCCGGCCGGTGAGCGAGACCACGGTCGTGGCCAGGCTGCGTGCCGAGGACCCGCCCGTCATCGCACGCGCCGAGAGAGGACACGTCATCGTGGACCTGCGCACCGTGCCTCCCGAGCAGGACGACACCCTGCTGCGAAGCCTGCGGCACGCGATCGGGCACTGACCGGCGGCCGGCTTCCGGCCAGGCGCGGGCTCTGGCACGCCACCGCCCCACCCGCCCCCGCCGGCTCCGGCCTGCAGGGGAGGGGACGAGCCCGCGATCAGGCAGGTCTCTGACCGGTCCGGCGGGACCGTCCGCGCCCGTCATGGCGGACGCGGACGGTGCGGCGGTGTCGCCGACGTCATGGGCGGCCCGGGTCCCGACGGGCCCGCGCGGGCTCGCGGTCAGTTCGATCGTCGCAGGGCGTCGACGTACCGGCGGGCGTCACGGGCCACGTCCCGCCACAGAGCGAGGGTCGCCGCGTCGCTCTCCTGGGCCGGGAAGGCGACCCATTCCCGCATGGTCCGCTTCCCCATGGTCACCGGCTCGGCGCTCCCCGCGTCGACGTACCCGCGAGCCCGGTCCCGGGGAAGTTTCACGATGAGCTCGCCACCGTGACCAAGGAAGGCGAAGATCTTGTCACCGGTGCGCAGCCCCGGACTGCGGAACATCGTCCCCAGGACGACGTCCGGTTCGTCACCGAAGTCGGCGGCGATCTCCTCGAGCAGCCCTCGCGCGTCGTGCCCCTCAGGCATCGGTGTGTCCCTCGCTCGGCAGAAGGCGCTCGAACGCCGCGGCGGAGCCGTCGACGGCCAATCCTTGGTCCTGGGCCGCCGCAAGGCTCGTCTGCGCGGTGAACAGCGCGACGAGCACCTGTGGCGGCGCCGTGACCGTCGCGTCGACGCGCCGCCGGGCCGAAGGGGGCCGCACGTCGATCCGGCCGTTGTCGGCGATGACATCACAGCCGTCGTACAGGTCGCCGAAGCGTACGGTGACGGCCGGCTCGCCGGGTGAGCCGGCCCGGCACAGGTGGCGCAGCGGCAGCGCGAACCAGTGCATCCTGAACGCGTCGTCGTGGGGCGGGTTCGTCATCAACGGTGCGCCCCAGCGAGTCAGCTCGCCGACGACGCCGCCGAGGTCGCGGCCCCTGCCGGTGAGGCCGATCAACGTCGCGGCGACCGGTGGCGGCTCCTCGTGCCGGGTGATCAGCGCGGCCTCCTCCATCTCGCGCAGGCGATCGGCCAGCAGGTTGCTGGCGATGCCGGGCAGACCGCGCCGCAGGTCGGAGAAGCGGCACGGGCCCTGGGTGAGAAGTTCGCGGACGATCAGCAAGGTCCAGCGGTCACCCACCAGATCCAGGGCACGCGCCATCGAACAGAACTGACCGTATGAACGCATGACACCAGCCTAGTGTTAGTGGTTGAAAATATCTATCCGGTGGTTTATTTTCTCAATCACAGAGATCGGATGCTCGGAAGGAGATCGACATGACCGTCGTCGGCGACGACGCGCCTTCGGTCGTTCAGGCGTACTACCGGATCCTCACCGGCGGGATCGAGACCTACGAGGACGGCCGTGACCTCGCGCCCCTGCTGGCCGACGACCTCGACTTCGAAGGACCCATCGCCGGACGCGTCACCGGGGCGGCCCGCTTCCGGCACGGGGTCAAGGGCTTCATCGCCAACGTCACCAGGATCGACCCGATCCAGGAGGTCCACGGCGAGAGCGACACGGCCGTTCTCTACGACGCCCACCTGCCCGGGGGCATCGTCAGGTTCACCGAGTTCTTCACCCTCGACAACGGCAGGATCCAGCGACTGCGTCTGCACTACGACCCCGCCGACTACGTGGCCAAGGGCGGCGGCTGACCGAGCCGTCCCGCGCGAGCGGCCACCGGTTCCCGCACCGCTTACCCGCGCACCGCTCACCGATGCCGGACGGCCGGATCCCACCCCTCCTCGAAGACCGAACGATCGAAGGCGGTTCCCGGCCGGGGCGCGCCGAGCGGGCACGGGGGAGGGGGCAAGGCGCGGGCGTCGTCCGCGCTCCAGAGAGGGATGGGCGGCCGTCAGTTCGGCGTGCGCGCCCGCATCCGCCGTTTGCTGGTGTCGACCCGGACGGTGTGGCCGCGGCTGTCGAGATACTCCAGCAGCGGGATGACCACCCGGCGGGAGGTGCCGAGCGCGCTCCTGGCCTCACTCGCCGTGAACGGTTGCGGCAGACGGCTCAGGATCTGCACGGCCTTGGTCTCCGCCCCGACGGGAAGGACCACTCCCTCGGCCAGCCGGAGCAGAGCACCTGATCGCGCGGCGGCGATCACCGACTTGGAGGTGAAACCCAGCTCGGCGAGGTGGCTCGCCTCGGGGGCCCTGAAGGGGGCCGTCTCCAGCTCTTCTTCCAGACGGCGTACGGCGGCGGCGACGGGCGCGGGCAGCGTGGGCGCGGCGGCCGGCCGGTGCACACGACCGCCCTCCATCCGCAACGGCGGCCTCACCAGCGCCTCCACCAGGCGCCGGTCGGGCAGGTTCAGCAACTGCCGGGCGGATTCGACCGGCAGCCCCGGAGCCAGGGAGTGCTGATCGGCGTAGGCGTCGACCGCCTTGGAGAGCTCGCCCGTCAGCGCGTCCCAGCGTGCCGGATCCACCAGCCAGTCGCCGATCGCGGGTCCGTCCCCGGGCTCGCATCCCATGACGGTCAGGTCGGCGCGTTTCAGGAAGCCGTGCCTGCGCAGCAGCACACCACCGGTCGGGCGCTCGGGCCATGCCGCCAGCTCGCGCGCGGCGGCCGTGGCCGCGCCGCGGCGGCTGAGCCGCGGGGGCCGGACGTCGAGAACGGTCAGGCCCGCCATGCGCCGGGAGCCGGGGTCGCGCATGATCGCGCGATCTCCCACGTGCAGGGGCAGGGCGGTGCTCAGCGTCAGCCGGGCGGTCTCGGAGCCGAGACGGCGCACGAGCACCGGGGTCGCGGCGGAGCCGATGTGCAGAAGGGACTCTCGCCCGAGCTCGTCCGCGCCGGCGCCCCGCAGCCGTACGTCGACCGTGTCCGTGACGCTCCACCGGTCCGGTGACACCAGCGCCATGCCGCGTGCGACGTCCGCCAGCTCGACACCCTTGAGGTTCATCGCCGCACGGGCGACACCGGAGATCGAGGAGACGCGTTTCTTGAGCGACTCCAGCCCTCGGACCCGGACGCGACGCCCGGAGGGGGCAAGGACCAGCTCATCACCCACCGCCACGGTACCGGCCGGCAACGTGCCGGTGACGACCGTGCCCATGCCCTTGACGGTGAAGGCACGGTCGATCCACAGCCGGACGGGCTCTGCGGCCCGCGCCCGGGGAAGCGCGGCGACGAGCCTGTCCAGTGCCGTGAGGAGATCGTCGATACCCTCCCCCGTCGTGCTGCTGACGGTGACGGCCTCGACCGTTCCCAGGCAGGTCTTCGCGATCTGGGCCCTGGCCTCGTCGAGGGCGAGCGAGGGGTCGGCGCGGTCGCATCTGGTCACGACGAGCAGGCCGTGTCCCAGCCCCAGCGCGTCGATCACCGAAAGATGCTCGGCCGACTGCGGCATCCATCCCTCGTCCGCGGCGACCACCATCATGACGGCGGGAACCGGGCCCACGCCGGCGAGCATGTTGGTCACGAACCGCTCGTGGCCGGGAACGTCGACGAAGGCCAGGAGTTCGCCTGACGGCAATGTCCGCCAGGCGAACCCCAGGTCGATCGTCAGACCACGCCTGCGTTCCTCGGCCCAGCGGTCGGGCTCCATCCCGGTGAGGGCGCGTACGAGCGTCGATTTGCCGTGATCTACATGGCCTGCGGTCGCGACTACGTACATACGCGCTTTCCCACCGTTCAAGGAGTGACGCGGCGATCTGTAGCGGAGGCGAACGGGAATCGAACCCGCCAGCGACGTTAACGCCGCCCATCGGTTTTGTAGACCGGGAGGGCCACCAGGCACCTAACGCCTCCAGGAACTAACTAATAATATGTGTAGCTCCATGTCAACCCGTCGGCCGCCGGGATCTTCCCGGTCTCCTGTCGCGCTTCCCTGAAGTGCCTATTCAAAGGGAAGTTTGTGAATCGGCGTGATGGGATGTCGAGTATCGGCAGATTCTTGATGACAAGGTATTGACTATAGAAACTTAAAGCGGTCCACTATGAGTGACGTCGATGCTCAGGGTCGCTGAGCGCAGTCCTCCGCCGGATCCGGCAGCTCGGGACGGAATCCAGGGACTCCACTTCGAGAGGCGTCCTGATCAGCCAAGAACCCAGGTTGGGAGAAAGAATGACCATCGCGGACAACCCGCTGTCGACGACGTCCCCGGACGTTCGGTCCCTGCTCGCGGAGTATCGCGAGCGTTTCGTCCCCGTGGCGGTGGACTACCTGGAAAGGAGGATCTCCGCCAACGAGCTGCGCCGCCTCTGGAAGCCGCATTACCTCGGCGCGTTCCACGCCTATGACCTCACGGTGGAACGGGCCTGGCGGGAGGCCAGCGGTTCCAAGGGCGTCCTGGAGTCCGGGACCCCCACGGCCGACCCGAGTTTCGAGACGCCGCTCCAGCACTTTCCGGTGAGCATCGCCTACAACAACCTCGACCGCCTCATCGAGGTGCTCGCGATCGAACTGGGCGACCAGACGGTCGACAAGACCAAGATCCGCGAGCGGACCGTCGACTTCGCGCACGTCATCGACTCGCTCGATGTCCTCATGGCGTCACTCGCGAAGTAGCGGGTGACGTCGGGCAACCACGCTCCATCGCTCTCACTCGAAAGGTTGAATTGTGAGCGAACCTCAGGGAATTCTCAGACAACTCCTCGACAGGGGTATCGCCGCCGGCATCGACGGCGCGACGCTCCTGCCGGCGGAGGTCGTCAAGGGGCACGAGTCGGCGTGGGGAGGGCCGGGTAACCTCTACTCGATCCGCCCGTACACGCTGACGCCGTCGGCCCTTGAGTCCTTCACCGTCCGCGAGCGCATTCACGTGCGCATCGACGGGCTCGGTGAGGACATCGTCGACCTCCACGGCATGGCGATCTACCGTCGCCACGACCCGCACGCGGCCGAGGGCACCGCTCTCGACTGGGCCAGCTCGACGATCACCGCGCAGTTCCTGTCGCTTCAGGTGACGGGACACAGCGAGATCTTCGGCCAGGTCAAGGTCTCGAACTCGCCTGGCAAGGCGGAAGGAGCCCGGGTCAAGCCGAGTCCCGCCCCCGACGACGGCTCGGTGATGCCGATCAAGGACTGTATCACCATGATCTATCCTCGGTTCGAGGTAGAGCAGCTCGGCACGACCGTTGACACCGGCGACCAGGTGGTCCGTCTGGAGTCTCGGGTCGCGATGGTCCCCCCGATCGGGGACGTGTCGCGCACTTCCAAGCAGTACACGCTCTACGACGGCGAAGGCCGTCGCGTCGGTGAGCTGATCGCCGCCGACATCGAGATCGGGGCGCTCCTGCACCACGTCCCGATCGCAAGCGCGGTGGTGCCGGCCGAGCTCGCCAGAGTGCTCGCCTAGGCGCCAAAAGCGATGGATGACGTGCGTGTTGCCGGGCCGGCTCGAGCGAACTTCCGCGCGGGCCGGCTCGCGTCCTATGCCTTCGGCGTCGAGGCCGCGATCGGGCACAACCCGATGCGGTACCTGTTCGCGCGTCGCTTCCTCGGCCGTCCAGGCCGTGAGAACGCGGTGACCGCGATCTTCGTGATGAAACCGGACGTCCTCTTCGGAACCTATGTATGGATCGATGAGGATCTGGATCTGTCGACCTGTCAGGTCCAGACCTATCTGCCCACCATGAAGGAACCGATTCAGGTGGTGGACAGGCTCGTGTTCGACTGCCTGCCGCTCACCGACATCGGATACATGGACCTGATGGCCTGGCCGCACCCCGCCCTGCTGCCGGTCGCCCCCGACGTGTGCGCCGATCCCTCCACCGCCCGGCCGCGAGGCCACAGGCGCTGCTTCATGGGCCCGGCATCGCTTCCCGGACTACGCGTCAGCGAACTCGTCAGCCCCGCTCACGGCATGGTGACCACCCGCGTGATACACGACGGCGATCAGCAGGTCAGGCGCTGGGAGCTGATCGAACACGGCGACGCCGAAGAGGACCTGCTGCCCAGGCGCGTCAGGGTCTCACGGCTGCTGAGCGGTCATCGGACCGACTTCGTCCGGACGAGCCCGGCCACCTACGTGCCCGCGCCGGAGTTCGACATGAGCCCTGCGCTCCTGCGCGAGGCGGTGGCCCGACGACTGAGCGAAAGGCAGGAGTGAGCATGCCGTCCCACCCTTCGCCCCGGCTGCTGGCAGAGCGCGCCCTTCAGGTGACGATCCATGTCGCCTGCACGCTTCTGCGGGTGGCCGTCGTGGTCGTGCTCTCGCCGCGTGCGCGTCGGCGAGAGCACGTCGCCACGCAGGTGGCCCGTCTGGCCGAGCGGCTGGGCGGAGCCTTCCTCAAGATGGGCCAGCTCCTGGCGACGCGCGTCGACCTGGTGGGACAGACGATGGCCACCGCCCTCGGCCGGCTGCACGACAGCGTGGAACCGATGACCGGCCGGCAGGCGCTGAAGGAGGCCCGTGCCGCCTTCGGCAGGCTCCCTGCCGGATTCGAGCAGGCCCTGCGCAGGCCTCCGGTGGCCAGCGGATCGATCGCCTGCGTCTACCGAGCCGACCTGGACGGCCGCGATGTGGCGATCAAGGTACGTCGTCCCGGCATCGCCCGGCGCTTCGCGGCCGACATCCTGATGCTGCGGCTGACGGCCCAGATCATCGGCCGCCTCCCGCCCTTGCGGCGGGTCCCCATGGTCGACATCGTCACGCAGATCGGGGACTCGCTGACCGGCCAGCTGGACTTCGCCAGGGAGACCGACGACCTGCGGCGCCTGCGTGCGGATCTGGCCGGCTTTCCCGAGGTCGTGGTTCCCGGCGTGGTCCCCGGCAGGTGCGCGGGCGGGGTCATCACCATGGACTACATCGACGATCTCGACCGTCTGTCCACCGACCGCCTGCCCCGGCAGACCCGGGAGGCCGGGGTGGTGATCCTGGTGCAGGCCGTCTACCGCATGCTGTTCGTGGAGGGTTTCATTCACGTCGACCTGCACCAGGGGAACGTCTATTTCCAGGACGACGGGAAAGTGGTGATCCTGGACGCCGGATTCACCTTCCGGCTGAGCGACATGGCGCGGACCAGCTTCACGAAGTTCTTCGCCGGGATGATTCAAGGAGACGGCGAGGGATGCGCGGAAATCCTGCTCTCCACCGTCCGAGGTATTGAAAAAGGCGCCGATGTCGCCGCGTTCCGGCACGACGTCGCCGAACTCGTGGTGCGCAACGCCGGCGCGGCCGCCTGCGACTTCGACCTGGCCGCTTTCTCTGTCGACCTGTTCGACCTGCAGCGCAGGCACCGGCTCTTCGCCGAACCGGAGTTCGTCTTCCCGCTTTTGTGCCTGCTCTCGCTCGAGGGCACGGTGCGGCGCCTGCACCCGTTGATGGATTTCCAGCTCGAGGCCGCACCCCATGTCATGCACGGTTTGCTGATCAACGCGACGGCACCGGCCGGACGGGGATGAAATGGGTCGCGAAGCGGAGCCGTCTTCACATGTGAAATTCCATGCTCGTCCTCTTGACATGTTTCCGGCCGAGACGGAGCATGACTATTTGTTTATAAAGCTCTCGGCTGTTTTTGGATTTTAATTCGTTTCCTGGCCAGACCGATCCCGATGATCTGGGAGCCGCGCATGTCCGCCCCCCCTTTCGCGCGACGATCGTCGGCCACCGGCGTCTCCGTGGCGACGCTCTGCCTGACCGCCTTCGTGGTCATGGTGGACACGACGATCGTCCAGGTCATGGTCCCGGACCTGATCGGTGATCTGGGGGCCGGTCTGGATCAGGTGCTGTGGGTCTTCAACGGGTTCGTTCTCGTCTACGCCACCCTGCTCATCACCGCCGGACGTATGGGAGGCATCCGCGGCCCCCGGCGCCTGCTGCTGGAGGGTCTGGTTCTCTTCACGGTGGCATCACTGGCATGCGGTCTGGCGGGGTCGGTCACCCAGCTCATCATCGCCCGCGTCCTGCAGGGCGCCGGGGGAGCGATGATCGTTCCCCAGAGCCTGACCCTGATCGCCATGCTGTTCCCCGGCAACCGCCGCGGTGCCGCGCTGGGAGCGGTCAGCGCGACCATGGCCCTGGCGGCGATCGTCGGACCGGTCGGCGGAGGCCTGATCATCGCCGGATGGGGCTGGCGGTGGGCGTTCCTCGTCAACGTCCCGATCTGCCTTCTGGCCCTGGCTCTGACGCTGCGCCACGTCCCCGACCTGCGCCCCGACCGGCGGCAGGTGCTGGATCGCGGTGGCGTGGTGCTGGCGAGCGCGGGGCTGGTGGCGATCACCTACGGTCTCGTCGAAGGACCGCGCCATGCCTGGGGCGCGGTCGCCGGACCCGTCACCATCCCGGTCGTCTTCGCCGCGGGCCTGGCCCTTTTGCTGGCCTTCCTGTGGTGGGAGCGCAGGCACGCCGACCCCCTCATGCCGCTCGCCCTGTTTCGTCACCGGTCCTTCACCGTCGCCGGCCTGCTGGCGTGCGTGCAGTTCACCGTGATGCTGGGGCTCATGCTGGTCGTCACCTTGCACGTGCAAGGTGTGCTGGGCGGCAGCGCCATCGACACCGGGCTGGTCTACCTGCCCATGGCGGCCATGGCGGGAGTGCTGTCCCCGCTGGCCGGGTGGCTCACCGACCGGGTCGGGGGCGGCCTGATCATCATGGGCGGCCTGATGGCGATGGCGGCGGGGGTGGGGTGGTTCGCCCTTGTGGCAGCGCCGTCCACCGCCCTGTCTCATCTCGCCCCGCCCCTGGCCCTGGTCGGTGCCGGGGTCGGTCTGGTGATGGCGCCGGCCAGCGCCGAGGCCATCAAGGAGCTCCCCGCCGGGCTCGTCCCCGCGGCCTCCGGGGTGCTCAACACCGGCCGGCAGCTCGCGGGCATGCTCGGCGTGGCGCTCGTCGGCGCTATCATCCAGATCGGCGTTCCCCTGCAGGCCGCGGCCGGGCTCGGCGGGCGGGCCGGGCCACAGGGGGAGGCCTACGCGAGCGCCTTCATCGCGGCCGAGCGGCCCGCACTGACGGTCCTGGCCGCCCTCGCCCTGTGCGCCGCGTTCGGCGCACCGCTGCTCCGCTCGCGTTCACGCGCGCGAGGCGATCGGTTCACGCCCATGAGCCCGTGATTCCCGGATCACCCATGCCGTCCGAGTCAATACCTCATCGAGTATCGAGGAGATCATCATGCGCCAGTGCCTGGACGAACGCCAGCAGAGGTTTCTCGCGCTGACGGACAAGGTGGTTCCGGCGCTCGCCGAACGCGCGGGCCGCCACGACCGCGACAACACCTTCCCCGCCGACGACTACAACGACCTGCGCGACGCGGGTCTGCTGCGCCTGACCGTGCCGGAGGAACTGGGCGGCCTCGGCGCCGGGCAGGCGGAGATGCTGCTGGTGCTCGAACGCCTCGCGAGCGCCGGCGCCGCCACCGCCCTGTCCTACGCCATGCACGTGGCCCCCCTCGGTTCATGGGCGCTGACCTGGCGGCGTACCGGCGCGCCGCCCCTGGCGCAGGTACTGCAGCTGGCGGGTCAGGACCGGCTGATCCTCGCCGCGATCGCCAGCGAGGTCGGCACCTCGAACCTCTTCCTCGACGCCAAGACCACGGCCACCCGCACCGAGGGCGGTTACCGCGTCAGCGGGCGCAAGAACTTCGCCACCAACAGCGCCGTCGCCACGATGTGGGCCACGACCGCCCGTTACGAGGACCCCGACAACGGCCCGCGCCTGCTGATCCTGCTCGTGGACCCCTCCGTCCCGGGCGTCTCGATCGAGCAGACCTGGGACACGCTGGGCATGCGGGCCACCCAGAGCAACGACGTCGTCTTCGACGACCTGTTCGTCCCCGAGCACGCGGTCGTCCAGTCGATACCGGTCGGGCACTTCGACGCGCAGGTCCTGGAGACCATCATCTGCTGGACCGCCCCCAGCTTCGGGGCCGTCTACACGGGTATCGCCGCGGGCGCCCTGGAGTGGTCCATCGGGCAGGTCCGCCGGCGCGGCCTGGCCGGTGATCCCCGCATCCAGGACGCGATCGCGGACGTGGAGATCATGCTGGAGGTGAACCGCAGCGTGCTGCAGCGGCACGCCGCGGAGGTCTCCAGCGGTCGCCTCATGGAGCAGCTCACCGTGCAGGAAGGGCTGGGCCGCTGCGCCCTGGTGAAGAACGTCTGCACCAACAACGCCGCCGCCGTCATGACCCGTCTCGTCGACGTGGTCGGCGGTGGCGCCTACATGCGCGGCCAGCCCTTCGAACGCATGTGGCGCGACGTCCAGGCCGGGCTGATCATGCCGATCAACAACCGTGTCGGCAAGGAGCTGATCGGCGCCAGCTCGCTCGACGTGGCCGTCGCACCGGTCGCCGACGTCCAGATGCCCGGGAGTGCCGGGTGATACGGGCACGACTGAAAGCGGTCCTGGTCGCGCTGTCGGTTCTGATCGCCTGCGCCGCCTGCTCCACCGCCGCGGCGGTCCCCTCCGGCGGGCTGCCGCCCACCCTGCGGGTGGGAGTGATCCCCAACATCTCGCCCGAGACCCAACGGGCCCAGTACGAGCCGTTTCGCGAGTACCTCGCCGAGCGGTTGAAGACCAAGGTGGAGCTGTTCGTCGCCACCAACTACGCCGGGGTCGTCGCGGCGCTGGCGGCGAGGAAACTCGACGTCGCATACCTGGGCGGGCTGACCTACGTGCAGGCCGAGGCGCAGACGAAGGTGACACCGCTGGTCACCGAGGTCGACCAGGAGACGGGGACTCCTCAGTACCTGTCGGCCGTCGTCGCCAGGAAGGACTCGGCCTTCACCTCGACCAAGGACGTCGTGGCCGCCGGCGCGAAGTTCGCGTTCGGAGACGTCAGCTCGACCTCGGGCAGCCTCTACCCGCGCATCATGCTCACCGACGCCGGCGCCCGCTGTCAGAAGGGCGATCTCACCTCGTGCGCGCCGCTGTCGGCGGTCACCTTCACCGGTGGTCATGACGCGACGGCCCAGGCGGTGCTGTCGGGCAGCGCCGACGCGGGAGGCATCGAGATACGGATCCTGCATCGTCTCGAGAAACAGGGAAGCGTGCCCAAGGGGGCGCTGCGGGTGCTGGAGACCCGCAAGGTGATGGGGTATCCGTGGGTGGCCGCCCCGGATCTGGACCAGAGCGCCCGCGGCGCGATCGTGAAGGCGTTCACCGAGATGTCCGATCCCAAGCTTCTCGACCTCATGCGGGCCAAGCGCTACGTGGCGGTCTCGGCCACCGACTACACCGAGGTTCGCGAGCGAGCGGCCGCTCTCGGCCTGCTGACGGCTCCATGAGGACATCGATCGGCGAGCCGGCGGCTCATGTCGAGGTGTCGCATCTGCGCGTCGCGTTCACCGGTCGGCCCGTCCTGGACGATGTCAGCCTGACCGTGGCCGATGGCGAGCAGATCGCCCTGCTGGGTCCCTCCGGCGCGGGCAAGACGACCCTGCTGCGGGCCGTCGTGGGTGCGGTCCGCCCCCTGCGGGGAAGCGTCAGGGTCGGCGGGCTGGACCCCTTCGGCCACCGCAGCGCCCTGACCCGGCTGAGGCGGACCATCGGATGCGTACGGCAGCGCGACGACCTGGTCGCCGGGCTCACCGCCCGCACCAACATCCTGGCCGCCGCCGCTCACCAGTGGAGGCTCATCGACTGGGCCACCGTGCTGGTGGGTTCGGTGCCGCGGCGTTTCGCCGGGCGTCTGGAGGAGCTGGCCCGCCTTCACGACATCGAGTCGCTGCTCGCAAACCGGGTCGAGCACCTGTCCGGCGGCGAGCGGCAACGGGTGGCCCTGGCACGGGCGCTGCTCATCCGGCCCCGGCTGCTCTTGGCCGACGAGTGCACCTCCGGCCTGGATCCGGTGCGGGCGGCCGTCGCGCTCGACCACCTGCAGGCCTCCGGCGCGACCCTGCTGGCGACCACGCACGACCTGAACGTGGCCGGGCGTTTCGAGCGGGTGGTGGCCCTGAAGGACGGGAAGATCGTTTTTGACGGCAAGCCGCCGGACGTCGACGAGGTGGAGCGCATCTACGGAAAGAGCGCGCCCGCGGAGATGTCGGCATGAGCGTCGGGGAACGGATCCCGGTCCGGCAGCGGTCCTCTTCGTCCCGGCGGCCGGTGCGCCTGCTCCTGCCCGCGGTGCTCGTGGCGGCCGTCGTCTGGTCCTTCTCCGGCACCGATGTCGGGCTGGGCTCCCTGATCGAGGGCAGAGCCGGTGCCGCGCAGCTGATATCCGGTCTCTTCCCGCCCGATCTGGACGCCGATCTGCTGACCAGGGTGCTCACCGCGGCGGTCGAGACCCTCCAGATGTCCGTGGCCGCCCTCCTGCTGGGCGCGGTGATCGGGCTGCCGCTCGCCGTCGTGATGGCCGGGAACGTCCAGGCGCCGCGCTGGCTGGCCGCCACCGCCAGGACGGTGGCGACCCTGCTGCGCAGCGTCCATGAGCTGTTGTGGGCGCTGCTGTTCGTGGCGACCGTGGGTCTCGGCCCGGCGGCGGGCGTCTACGCCATCAGCCTGCATTCGGCCGGTGTGCTGGCCAAGCTCTGTTCGGAGCAGCTGGAGGCGGTGGACGCCGGTCCGGTCGAGGCCATGCGCCTGACGGGCGGATCCCGCTTCACCACCGCGCTGCTCGGGATCATCCCGCAGGCTCGCGCGCACCTGGCCTCCCAGGTGCTCTACCAGTGGGAGTGCAACATCCGCAGTTCGGTGGTCATCGGTTTCGTCGGCGCCGGCGGAATCGGCCAGGCCCTCGGCATCGCCCTGCACCTGTTCCGGTACCAGGAACTGGCCACCCTGGTCGCGTCGGTGGTGATCCTCGTCATCGGCGTCGACCGAATATCCAAGATCTTCCGGAGCCGCCTCGGTGCGGCCTCCGGGCGCGCGGGCGGCGGCACGCCGCATTCGCATCGATCGTTCTTCGGAAGGAGCGTCCGATGAAATTCCTGTTCGTCCTGCACGACCCGCCCTACGGCACCGAGAGAACCTACAACGGCATCCGCTGGGCCAGGGAGATGCTCGAGGAGGACGGCAACGAGGTCAAGGTCTTCCTGTTCGGCGATGCGGTGATCTCCGCGATGGACGGCCAGAAGACACCCAACGGCTACTACAACGTCGCGAAGATGATCCGCGGCCTGGTGGACAAGGAGGCCGAGATCGGCTCGTGCGGCGCCTGCCTGGACGCGCGGGGTGTCAGCGAGGAGAACGTGGCCAGGGGGACCCACCGGTCCTCGATGAAGGAACTGGCCCAGTGGACGGCCTGGGCGGACAAGACGATCAACGTGTGACGAGCCCGGACCACACCGGCCGGACGCGTCCCCCGCAAGGGGACGCGTCCGGCCGGTGACCTTTCTCAGCGCAGGGTGGCCATCGCGCGGATGACCTGTTCCACCTCGCGGGGGTCGGTGACGATGCTCGGCCCGAACCTGACGAAGGACTCGCGGTAGGGGGTCTCGGCCGCCGAGATGCGGTGCTTTTCGAACAGTCGCCCCACCACCTCTTCGGGCTTGAGCCCTTCGACCGCGCAGCAGACGATCCCCGCCGACAGCTCCGCCGAGCGCGGTGTGACGAGCCGCACGTGCCCGAGGCCGGCCAGGCCCTCCTTGAGCCGGTCGGACTGGGAGCGGATCCGGGCCGCGACGCGCGCCTTGCCGATGGCCTGGTGGAACTCGACGGCCTTGGCCAGCGCCCAGCGGTGCTCGAAGGAGTGGTAGCCGCCCGGTGTGGCCAGATCGCCCGGTGCGCCGGTCGGCGGCCGTCCGGTCAGCCAGCCGGTGAACGCGGGCATCGAGAAACTCGGTACCACCGGCTGGAACCGGGCCCAGGCCTCGGGGCCGCCCCAGACGAAGCCGGTGCCTCGCGGCCCGAACAACCACTTGTGGGTGGAGGTCATGAAGAAGTCGCACCCCAGATCCTGCATCGTCACGTCCTCGGCGGCGAACCCGTGGACCCCGTCGACGCACAGCAGGACGCGCTCCTGCTCGTCGCGCCGGCGGTTGATCTCGGCGAGGGCGGCCGCGACCTGCTTGACCGGCAGCTTGAGACCGGTGCTCGAATAGACCCACGTCACCGCCACGACCCGGGTCTTCGCGGTGATCGCCGCCTTCAGCCTGGCGACGAGCTGGTCGGCGGAGGCGCGCGCCGGGTCGTCGTGGAGTTTTATCGTGCGGACGACGACGCCGTCGGCCTGGGCGCGCAGCCGCAGGGCCTCGTGGGTGGAGTAGAACTCGTGCTCGGTCGTGACGACCTCGTCGCCTGCCCGAAGGCGCAGGCCGGCGTAGACCATGCCGATGCCCATCGTCGCGCTGTCGGTCAGCGCTATCTGCTCGGCCTTCGTGCCGATGTAGCCCGCCAGGGCCTTGCGCACATCGTCGCTGCGCCGGAAATCGTCCATTCCCAGTCCGTACTGCTGGGGGAAGGAGTCCAGGCCGTCACGGAAGTGCTTGATCGCGGCGCTGACGGGGGCGGGATGGGAGGCGAGCATGAACGCCGAGAAGTGGGCGTAGCGCCGGGTGAGGGAGAACTGCGCGCGGATCGACTCCCAGTTTCGCGGGTCGAACCGGGCGGAGTTCGGCGCCGCCTTGGGCGAGGGTATCTCCGCCTGGGCGGTGGAGCATCCCGCGGCGAGCACGCCCGCACCTGCGAGCGCGCTGCCGCGCAGCAGCGTGCGCCGGTCGACGCTGTCGGCGACGGCGCCGCCCGGACCATGCGAGGTGCCTTGAGTGCCCTGGTCTGTCACAACGCCTCCTTGCGCGACATCCCCTCGGCATCACAGGGGACTATATTTTTCTAAAGCGTATCATCGGGCTATATTTATTTAAAGTAAGTGCTTTGTGACACCTGGAGGCATTGCACCCCTTTGTTACATGTGTCGGCTCTACCCGGAAGTCGATGGCTGTGGGTGTAGAAAAGCGGCGATCGTCATTCGTCTCCCGGGTAGGAGGTGGTGCCCACGTGAGATACACCCTCATGTTCCGCGATGCGGAGAAGGCCGAGAGGTCATGGCAGATGCTGTCCGACAGCGAGCGCGACCAGGCGTTCGAAGAGGTCGAGCGATGGTTCTCGGCCCATGCCGCGAAGATCACCCACAGCCGCCGGCTGAAGTCCCACCGGAGCGCCACGACCCTGCGCCCCCGCGAGGACTCGCGCCCCGGGATGCTCGACGGGCCGTTCTGCGCGGATCGCGACGCCATCGGCGGCTACGTCGAGGTCGACGTGAGCGACCTGGGCGAGGCACTGGACATGGTGCGCGGCTGGCCCGGTCACGCGACGGTGGAGATCCGGCCCGTCATGTGAGGGACGGGCCGGAAGGTCCCGCCGATGTCACGGCGTCGCGTGGCGGTCGTGTGTCTCCTTCATCCGGACCGCCACGACCAGACCCGAGGCGGCGGTGAGCCCGGCGACCACCCAGACGGCGGTGCGGATGCCGTACAGATCCGCGATGACGCCGGCGAGCACGGCCCCCACGGCGAACCCTCCGTCGCGCCACAGGCGGTAGACGCCGACCGCGCGGGCACGCCAGCTGGGATGGGCGACGTCCCCCACGGCGGCCAGCAACGTGGGATAGACCATGGCGGTCCCCGCGCCCAGCAGGGCGACGGCGAGCGCCCAGGTGGTGAAGCCGGTTCCCCACGCGACCACCGCCAGTGCCACGCCCTGCAGAAGCATTCCGGAAGTGATCAGATGCTTGCGCCCGATCCGGTCGGAGATCGCGCCGGTGATCATCTGTCCCGCTCCCCAGACGGCGGGAAGGAAGGCGGTGAGCAGGCCGATCTGCGCGAGGTGCAGGCCGTGGGCGGCGAACAGGATCGGGAACAGTCCCCAGGCCAGCCCGTCGTTGAGGTTGTTGACCATTCCCGCCTGGTTCACGGCCGACAGGGAAGGATGGCGGAAGCTGGCCAGCGCGAAGACCTGCGAGGTGCTCAACGAACTGGCCTCATGCGTCGTGGCCTCCAGCCGGGCGTGCTCGCGGGTCTCCCTGACCAGCAGGCAGGAAAGGCCCAGTCCCAGGGCGGCGTAGGCGAGGCCGAGCAGGAAGGGGGCCGGTCGCAGGCCGTAGCGCTCGGCCAGGAACCCGGTGGCGAGCGCGGTGAGCGCGACGGCGAGGTACCCGGCGGACTCGTTGAACCCCATCGCCAGTCCCCGGCGCTTCGGGCCCACCA
Source organism: Streptosporangium sp. NPDC050855 (assembly GCF_044456585.1). Classification (NCBI taxonomy): domain Bacteria; kingdom Bacillati; phylum Actinomycetota; class Actinomycetes; order Streptosporangiales; family Streptosporangiaceae; genus Streptosporangium; species Streptosporangium sp. NPDC050855. Next base: position 12,284 of record NZ_JBITFY010000011.1, on the reverse strand, counting down.
GGTCGATCTTCATGATGACGGTCGTCGACCAGGTGAGTCCCTGGTTGACGCCGAGCAGTACGTTGGCGGCGACGATCCACCCCCAGGAGGGGGCCCAGATCAGCAGGAGGGGAACCGGCAGTCCCACCAGCCAGCCGGCGACCAGAACGGGTTTGCGGCCGTAGGTGTCGGAGAGCGTGCCCGCGAAGAAGTTGCTGATCGCCTTGGTCACGCCGAAGGCGAGGATGTAGGTCAGGACCGCGGTGTAGGCGCCGATCGCGAACGTCTGCTCGGCCAGCAGCGGCAGCACCGTCCTTTCCTGTCCGAGCATGCCGCCCACCAGGGCGTTGACCGCCACCAGCAGGATGAACTGGGCCAGGTTCTCCCGTAGTCCGAGTCTCGGCGGCTCCCTCACCGATCCTTCTCCAGGGCGGCTCCGGTGAGTTCGGCCCAGTCGCCGGGTCCTCCGCACAGGATGCTGACCTGGCTGTGGCCGGCTCGTCGCAGCAGGCTGGCCGCGGTGGCCGCGCGCTCCCCGTGACCGCACATCACCACGCGCCGCCGGTCCTCCAGGGTCGCGCCGGCGAGACTGCCGAGCTCGATGTGGTCGGCTCCGGGAAGGTGCCCGGCCCGGAACTCGGTGGCCTGCCGCACGTCGAGAACGTCGGCACCGCCGAGCCGGCCGAGCTGGTCGGGTGTGATGAAGTCCATCATGGCCAGATCATGGTGACGGCTCTCGGTGATCTCCCCGATGAGGTTCTCATGGCCGATCTTCAGCGCCTGCCAGAGGATCTCGTCGGGATCCTGGCCGGGGTTGCGGACGATCGCCACGGGGGCCGAGGGCGACACGATCCAGCCGAGCCAGCTGGCGAACTGGCCGCGCAGCGGTATGGAGATGGAGCCGGGGATGTGCCCGCGCGCGAAGTCGCCGACGGGACGCACGTCGACCACGGTGGCGCCCGCGGCGACCGCCGCGTCGGCGGTCAGCGGGCGCAGGTGGGGCCGCTCGCGCAGGACGTCGGGACCGAGCCTGTTGATCTCGCCCAGCCTCAGGAAGTAGCCGGGGAAACTGCCCAGATCCGCGAGCAGCCGGTCGGCGAAGGAGTCGGCGTCCGAAGCCGCCAGGAGCGGGTTGGTCATCTTCTCCCTGCCGATCGTCGAGACGCGTTCGGCTCCCGGCGGTGCCGAGCAGAACGATCCGGCACCGTGCGTGGGCCACACGGCCACCTCGTCGGGCAGCAGGCCGAGCCTGCGCAGCGAGTGGTACTGGGCGTGCGCCAGCTCCCTGGCCCGTTCCGGGGCCACCAGGTCGGTCCGGGCGGCGGAACCGACGATCAGGGACCCTCCGGTGAAGACGCCCGCGGGGACGTCACCGTCGAGCAGCAGGAAGGCCAGGTGCTCCGTCGTGTGCCCGGGGGTGGTGAGCGCCCGCAGGGTCAGACCGCCGAGGTCGACCTCGTCCCCGTCGCGCAGGCCGACGTGATCGAAGGCGCGCTCGCCGGCGGCCGAGGCCAGGACACGGGTGCCGAACTCGTGGGCCAGTTGGCGGGCGCCGGACAGGAAGTCCGCGTGAAGGTGCGTGTCGGCGGCGAACGCGATCGTGAGCCCGCGGCGATCGGCGGCTCGCCGGACGGCGCGCAGGTCCCGGGAGACGTCGACGGCGAGGGCGCGCCCGTCGCCGAGATCGACCAGATAGGAGGAGTTACCGAGTCCTTCGTCGATCAGGGGAATCAACTGGGATCCCGAAAATACCATTGTGTACCCCTTTGTACAGCGTGTTACAATATTCCATAACTCTTTGGAGGATGTCTCATGAGTGACCGCGGGCGCAAGTCGGAGTTGTACGAACAGTTCGCCCGGATGGGAAAGGCACTCGCCAACCCCCTGCGGCTGGAACTGCTCGACGTGCTGGCCCAAGGCGAGCGCGGCGTGGAAGATCTCGCCTTCACCTGCGGATTCAAACTGAGCAACACCTCCGCACAACTCAAGGTCCTGCAGTCGGCCGGTCTGGTGACGACGAGGCGCTCCGGGACCCGCGTCTTCTACCGCCTGTCCGACGACGCGGTCGGGGGATTCGTCGAGCACATGAAGAACGTGGCGGCGGCATCACTGGCGGAGGTGGAACGGGCCGCCCGCGGCTACCTCGGCGACATCGACGACCTGGAACCGATCGGCAGGTCCGAGCTGTCCAGGCTCCTGCAGAACGGCGACGTCGTCGTGGTGGACGTACGGCCACAGGCCGAGTACGCGGCCGGGCACATCCCCGGCGCACTGTCGATCCCGCACGACCAGATGGCCGCGCGCCTGGCGGAACTGCCCTCGCACACGCCGATCGTGGCCTACTGCCGGGGCCGGTTCTGCGTCATGGCCCCCGAAGCCGTGCGCCTGCTGCGCCGGCACGGGTTCCAGGCGAGTCTTCTCGAGGACGGGCTGCCCGAGTGGCGCCGGGCCGGGTTGCCGATCGCCTCCTGACGAGGAGCCACCGTGAACCATCCGGGTCTCGACGATGACGTGATCTACCTCGACTACAACGCCACCACACCCGTGGACCCGCGGGTGGCCGAGGCGGCCTGGCCGTACGTCACCAGGTTCTTCGGCAACCCGTCGACCTCCTACCGCTACGCGCAGGAACCCCGCCGCGCCCTGCAGGAGGCCAGATCCCGGGTGGCGGCACTGCTCGGTGCCCGCCCGCAGGAGATCGTCTTCACCGGCGGCGGCTCCGAGTCCGACACCGCGGCCGTTCGCGGCCTGGCCGCGGCCGCCGGCGGCGGCCACGTCATCACCCAGCGGACCGAGCACCCGGCCGTGGTGCGCACCTGCCGGGCACTGGAACGCCTGCACGACGTCCACGTCACCTTCCTGCCGGTGGACCGGGACGGCCTCGTCGATCCCGCGGCCCTGGAAGCCGCGTTCACACCGCGGACCTTCCTGGTGTCGATCATGACGGCCAACGGCGAGACGGGCGTGCTGCAGCCGGTCGCCGACCTCGCCGAGATCGCCCACCGCCACGGGGCGCTGTTCCACACCGACGCCTCCCAGGCGGCAGGCAAGATCCCGCTGTCGGTCGAGGACCTCGGCGTCGACCTCCTCACCGTGGCCGGCCACAAGTTCTACGCGCCCAAGGGCATCGGCGCGCTGTACGTCCGCACGGGCGTCGCCATCGAACCCGCCGTCTACGGGGGAGACCAGGAGCGAGGCCTGCGGGCCGGAACCGAGAACGTCGCGTACGCCGTCGCGCTGGGCGTCGCCGCCGACCTGGCCGCCGACGAACTCGACCGTGAGGCACCCCGGCTCCGCGGTCTGCGCGACCTGCTCCACCGGGACCTGCGGCGGCGCCTGCCCGGATCGATCCGTCTCAACGGCCACCCCGGCCGCCGACTGCCCGGCACCGTGAACCTCAGCGTCACCGGCGTCGGGGGAGCCGCCCTGATCGCCGCCACCCCCCAGGTCGCGGCCGCCACCGGATCGGCCTGCCACACGGGCGACCCCGAACCGTCGGCGGTCCTGACCGCCATGGGGATGGATAGACGAAGGGCCCTGTCGGCGATACGGCTCTCGCTGGGACGTTGGAGCACCGAGGACCAGGTCAGGACCGCCGCCCGGCTTCTCGCCCACTCGGCGCGACGCCTTCGCGCCGGGCAGGAGAGCACCTCCTGATCCGCTCACCGGACGACGAGACCCCGCTTTGACAGTTGACGCTAACGAAAGCGTCGACGTACGCTCGCGACTGTCGATCTCGCCTCGCGGAGCCGGCTCCACCGGCCGATCCGCACGGCACCCGGACGCATCCCGTCGCCGTCCGGCCCCGGAGGTTCCCCATGGTCCGTCTCGGCATGCTCATCGACCTCAACACCTGCATCGGATGCCACGCCTGCTCCGTCGCCTGCAAGGCGGAGTTCGACGTTCCCCTGGGGGTCTTCAGGGACACCGTGAAGTACGTCGAGGAGGGCACCTACCCACGGGTGACCCGCCACTTCATACCGGTGCTGTGCAACCACTGCGAGGACGCTCCCTGCCTCAACGCCTGCCCCACCGGCGCGGTGGTACGGCTGGACGGCGGCGAGGTCACGATCGACGAAGGCGACTGCAACCTCAACAGGGCCTGCATGTCGGCCTGTCCCTACGACGCCATCTACATCGACGTCGACAAGGGGGCGGCACAGAAATGCACCTTCTGCGAGCACCGCACGGCCCAGGGACGCCAACCGGCCTGCGTGGACGCGTGCCCCACCGACTGCCGCATCTTCGGAGACCTGGACGACCCCGAAAGCGTCATCGCGCGCAAGGCCGCGGCCGACCCCACCACCGTGTGGAAAGAAGACGAAGGCACACGTCCCCGCGTGCTCTACGTCGATCCGAAGAACGCGCTCGACCTGGTCACCGACGCGGGCGTCCAGGTGGACCGCTCGGCCGACCTGCCCGGTGAGAGGGCATGACCGCGGCGCACGAAGCCCATGTTCTCACACCACAACCGCCCTGGGGGCCGCTCCTGGCGGCCTACATCGTTCTCGTCGGCCTCCCCGGCGGCCTCACCCTGGTGACCTGGCCACTGGCCCGGCGGCACTCCCACCTCTCGGCCGGCATCGACCGGTACGGGGCATGGGCCGCGCTGACGACCCTGCTCCTGGTCAGCGTCCTGCTGGTCGTCGATCTGGGCCGCCCTGAGCGCTTCCACCTGATGATCACCCGTTTCGACAACCCGGCCTCCCCGATAGCCGTGGGCGCCAAGCTCATCGCGATCAAGACGTTCCTGCTCTCCGTGCTCGTCTACGGGCTGGAACGACGCCGCCGCTCTGCGGACACCGCGGTGGTGACATCCGGCAGGATCACCTCCCTGCTGTCGGGGGCTCTCCTGCTGACCAGCTTCGCGCTCGCCGTCTACCCCGCCGCCCTGCTGTCTCGCTCCTGGGCCTCACCGCTGGCCGGCACCAGCGGCTCAGCACTGATCTTCGTCATCACCGCCCTGCTCATGGGAGCGGCGGCGGTCCTGCTGGTGACGTCCCTGCTGGACGTGAGGGAAGGCGAAGGCGGACACACGCCGACCCTCCACCTCTGCCGCCGGGCGGTGCTCGCCCTGCTCGGCGCCCTGGGCGTCACGCTGTCGTTCGAGATGCTCTCACTCGCGGGAAGACCACCCGACCGCCTCCTGCTCGCCGCGCTGCTCACCGGAAACCTGGCCACGGTGTTCTGGGGACTCGTGGTCGTGGTGGGCATCGCCGTCCCCGCGACGGCGCTTCTCCTCTTCCCCGGTCGTCGCATGATCGTCGTCACCGGTGCCGCCGCCGCACTGACCGGTGCCGCTGCGACCCGCTATCTGCTTTTCGCCGTCGGCCAGTGAGGGAGCGACCGTGCCAGCCGAGCATCAGAGCACTCCGAGACCCGAATGGGCACTGACGCGACGTGACCTCCTGCGGATAGGAGCGCTCACCAGTGCCGCGATGGCGGGACTGGGAACCATCGAGATCATCGATCGTGCCGGCGCCTCCCCGGGCACGGTGAACACCGCGAGCGCGACGCACAGGATCGCCTCGATGTGCCAGATGTGCACCACCGCCTGCGGCATCGTCGCCAACGTACGCGACGGCCGGCTGCTCACCGTCGAAGGCAACCCCGCCGACCCCAACAGCCAGGGATCGATCTGCGCCAAAGGCGTGGCCGGCCCCTCCATCCTGTACGACCCCAACCGCCTGCTCTATCCGCTCAAACGCGTCGGCAAGCGCGGCGAGGGGCGATGGCGGCGGATCTCCTGGGAGGAGGCCTACACCGAGATCGCCGACCGGCTGCGCCCCATCAGGCAGAGCGGCCACCCCGAGGAGTTCGCCTTCCAGCAGGGACGCAACCGCTCCACCGACATCGTCAGCAGGTTCCTCAACGCCTTCGGCACCCCGTCGGCCTTCAACCACCGCGCCCTGTGCTCACTGAACCGCCGGGCGGCCATCCTGTCCACCATCGGCGACTCCGACTGGGATCTGGGCGACTTCGAGAACAGCCGCTACATCCTCAACTTCGGATGCAACTGGGCCGAGGCGCACCAGGGCCACATCCCCGTCGCGATCCGCATGATGCGGGCCCGCGAACGCAACCACGCGAAGATCGTGACCTTCGACGCGCGGCTGTCCAACACCGCCGCGCTGTCGGACGAGTGGTTCTGCGTCAAGCCCGGCACCGACGGCCTGATCGCCCTGGCCATCGCCAACGTCATCTGCTCCGAGGAACTCTGGGACAGGACATGGTTCGACACCTGGTCGAACCATCCGGCCGAGAAGTACGCCGAACACGTCGCGCAGTACACGCCCGAGCGCGCCGAGACCGAAAGCGGCGTGCCCGCCGAGACCATCCGGCGCATCGCCCGCGAGTTCGCCGCCGCCGCGCCGCGCTGCACCACGATCTGCAACCGAGGCTCCGCCGCGCACCGCAACGGCTTCTACAACGACCGCGCCATCACCGTGCTCAACGCCCTGGTCGGCAACATGGGCCGCGTCGGCGGCTGGTGCTGGCACCCCATGAGTGCCTGGGACAAGAAACAGATACCCGAACCCGGGCCGATCCCGCCCAAGCCCACCGCCCGCAGCCTGATCGCCGAAGCCAAGAACTGGCCCCTGGCGAACGCCTGGCAGGACAACAAGATGCGGGTCGGTGAGATCGTCTACCTCTGGATCAAGGAACGACGCCAGCGCATCTCCGCGTTGATGACGTACAACTGCGACCAGGCATGGTCATGGCCCGAAGCCGACCTCGTCCGGGAGGTACTGGCCGACGAGGAACTCGTCCCCTTCCACGTATGCATCGACGTCATGCCCACGGAGACCTCGAACCTCGCCGACATCGTGCTGCCCTGGACGACCTACCTCGAACGATGGGACATCGACTCACGCCCCCCGCAGGGACTCGTCGACTACGTCGGCCTGCGCCAGCCCGTGGTGCGTCCGCTGGGGGAGTCGAAGGACCTGCGCGAGATCTTCCCGGAACTGGCCCGTCGTATCGGCGGTGGCATGGAACGCTACTTCCCCTGGAAGACCCAGGAGCAGTACTTCGACGACTACTTCCGTGCCGTTCCCGGCGGGCTGGCGCACATGCGCACCACAGGGGTGTGGCAGGACCCGGCCAAGACCCCCAACTACGCCCCCTACGAGCGGATCCTGACCGACGACGAGCTGAAGGGCAGCGAGACCGACCGGGAGACCGGCATCATCTACAACGGCGAGGACCCCAAGACGAAGGAACGCCTCGCCGTCGGAATCATGATCGACGGCATCCCGCGGAGAGGGTTCTCCACCCCCTCCCGCAAGGTCGAGGTGTACAGCCGGTTCGTGGCCGACAAGGGCCGCGAGGCCGACAGGACAGTCTCACCGCTGCCGATCTACGAGCAGATCCCCAGCCACCGCGGACCGCTCGCCGAGGACCGCCTCATCATGATCAGCTTCAAGTGGAACGTGCACAACGCCCATCGCACCATGCAGTCCAAATGGCTGCAGGAGATCGCCCACACCAACCCGGCCTGGATCAACAGCGCGACGGCGACCCGGCTGGGACTGCGGCACGGCGACTGGATCGAGGTGACGAGCTTCCGCCCCGATGACGACCAGATACCCGGAGGCGACGGCTCAAGGCTCGGATCTCTGCGGACCCGCGTCCACGTCACCGAAGGCGTGCACCCCTCGGTCATCGCCATCGCCCACAACTCCGGCCGCACGACCGGGGGACCCGTCGCCACCAACGGCCGTGACACGACCCGTCCGCCCGGCCACGAACCATCACGCGACAGGGACACCGAACGCATCTGGTGGGCCGGCACGCTGAGCGTGGCCCAGAACGACATCCTGCCGATCTACCCCGACCCGGTCTCGGGCCAGCAGTCCTACCACGACACCATCGTCAGCGTCCGCAAGATCGAGAACGGCGCGTGAACGACTCCCGGCTGGAGACCCTCACCGCGGGCCGCGACCTGTTCCTGCTGACCTCCCGGCTGCTCAGCAAGGAGATCGACCAGCCGCTGTACCGGGCACTTCTCACCGCCGACCCCGACGGGACGCCGGCGAAGGACCGCCTGATCGACGAGCGGACACGCGCCATGGACGAACCGGACGCCCTGCGGGCCCTCTCGGTCGAGTTCTGCCGCCTGTTCATCGGGCCGTACCCCGCCTGTCCGCCGTACGCGTCGATACACCGGGGCGAGCCGCTCGTCGGCGGACGCGCCGACCAGAGCATCAGGGACTTCATGGCCCGTCATGGGCTGCACGCCGAGCCGCCCGGCGGGCACACGGTGCTCGCCCACGACCATCTCGGGATCGGCCTGGCCCTCCTGCATCACCTGCTGCAAGGGCGGGGGAGGGGTGGCTCGGTGGCGTGTCCGCAGGGCGAGGACCGCAACGCCGTCGATGAACTACTGCGAGATCATCTCCTGCCGTGGGCCCCGTCCTACCTCCAGAACCTGCACGACGCCGCACTGCACTCTCCCTACGGGATCGTCGCGCGGCTCGCCGGCGGGCTCCTGGCAGAAGACGGGTAGAGCACGAAGGCGGTCAGGGAGGGCCGTCCATTCATCGCCGTGGCGCTGACCTCCGGCGCCAGGGCCGCTCACCACGAGTCCAGCCTCGCCCTGCCCCTGCTGGCCGAACATGAGGTCTCGGTGGACGTCTTCGTCGACAGCGCCTACTTCGCCGGAGCAACCCGTCGGGCCCTGCAGCAGGCACTCATCGATCGTTCGTCAAACCGGCACCGTTGAAGACCGCCGTTCCCCGGCGGGTTCAGCCCCTACGACTTCGTCATCGACACGGTGATCTGCCCCGCCAGCCACCACCGACCCCGACTGACAGACCGCCAACCGTCGCTGGGGATCCCCGTCGAATGCACCGTCGCCTGACTCGTCCACCGGGGCAACCAGCGACTGCGCTACATCGGGACCACAAAGAACAACGCTTGGCTTCACACCCGCGCCGCCGCACTCAAACTACGCACCCTCATCAACCTTGGGCTCCACCACGACAGCATCACCTGGCGAATCACGGCCATGCCTTAAAAGCGGTGTTGTTCGTGCTGCACACCGGGATCGCCTGGGAGCACCTGCCGCAAGAGCTGGGTTACGGCTCGGGCATGACGTGCTGGCGGCGGCTGAACGAGTGGCACAAGGCAGGTGTCTGGCAGCGCCTGCACGAGGTGCTCCTGGCTCGGCTGCGCGCCGCCGATGCTCTCGACTTTTCCCGGGCCGCGGTGGATTTTTCGCAGATCAGGGCGTTAAAAGGGGGGCGCAGACCGGTCCGTCCCCGGTCGATCGAGGACGGGCCGGCAGCAAGCACCACCTGATCACCGACGCCACCGGCATCCCGCTGGCCGTCATCGTGACCGGCGCCAACCGCAACGATGTCACGCAGCTTCGGCCGCTGCTGGAGGCCATCCCGAAGGTCCGTGGCAAGCGCGGCCGTCCACGGCAGCGTCCCGACGTCGTGCTCGCCGACCGCGGCTATGACCATGACAAGTACCGCGATCTGGTCCGTGAGCTGCAGATACGCCCGCTGATCGCTCGCCGCGGCACCGGCACGGCTCTGGCCTGGGCAAACACCGCTGGGTCGTGGAACAGGCGTTCGCCCTGTTGCACGCCTTCCGCCGCCTGCGCATCCGCTGGGAAGTCCGCGCCGACATCCACGAGGCCTTTCTCAAGCTGGCCTGCGTACCCATCTGCTGGCGACGCCTCAACTCATTGCGTTAACAGCTCTAATGACCTGCCGGCGTGCTGAACCGTCGCTCCGCCGCCAGAATCTTGTAGGCGCCGTCACGGTTCGGCATGATGCAGCCCCATGATCCGACGATCAGCACCCGTGCTGGCCCTGCTGCTCGCCCTCACCGCCTGCGAGCAGGCTCCCCAGGCGACAGCACAACGTCCGGCGAAGGCCGTAGCGATCTGTAATAGGGCCACGCCGCGCGACTTCGACGGCGACGGCGCTGACGACGTAGCCGTTGGGCAGCGGGACGGCGGCAGCGTCCATCTGCTCACCCGCGACCGCCTTGTCCCGATCACCGTCCCCGGTGTGGTGCGGTGCCCAAGGATCTCGGGCACGCGGTCGCGCTGGCCAGGATCAACGACGACAAGTGCGCCGACCTCATTGTCGGCGCGCCGGCCACGCCGGTGAACGGCGTGCCCTCGGCGGGTGCCGTTTACATCGTGTACGGCGGCAACGCCGCACCCCTATTGAAGATCGAGGCTCCCCATCCCACCTCGTACGGCAGTTTCGGTTGGTCGGTCGCCGGTTACGACGGCTTCCTGGCCATCGGCGCTCCGGCTGAGACGGTCGGCGGCTTGAAGCTGACGAATCGAGATCTACGAATGCGGCGTAAATGCCCTACGGTCCAGGGTGCCTGAATGTGCCCGTTCACCCGTGCCGGTTTTCCATTACGTACTTGGCGATAAAATTTGCCGAAGAAGGCGTCAGCCAGGTTCTTGTGGCGCTTTTGTGGTCAATAGAGAGACCTGGCTTTACCCTTTCCGGTTTCATGGACGCCGCGATATGTGTTCCGGCGGTCAGTGGTCGTCCCAGTGTCCCTCGTGTGAAGCGTGGCGATGACCGTCGTGGACGTAGTCGATGTGACCGTCATGCGGGATCGCCACGTGGCCACAGCCCTCACCATGTTGGTGATCATGCCCGGTGTGCTCGACGTGGGAGGCCGAGCCACATTCGTCGGCATGGTCGTCGTGGAGGCGGTGCAGGTGGCCGTCGTGGACGTAGTCGATGTGATCGTCGTGCGGGATCGCCACGTGGCCACAGCCCTCCCCGTGCCGGTGGTCGTGTCCGGTGTGCGGGCGGTGCTCGGTTGAAACAGACATCATTCCCCCTGATGAATCGGTGTTCCAATACCGAACGGTACCCAGAGAAGGTCGTGTCGCAAAACTCAAGAACGCGCGGAGCTTCGATTAGGATAACCATTGTCGGCCGCTGTTCCAACTTTGCGGTTTTATATTCCCGGTTTGAGGTGGAACAAAGATCGCGTCGCGAAGGAGTGTGGGTCCGGGCCCGCCGGATCAACCGGCGCCGCACGACGGCCGCCTGTCCAGGAGGACGCTTGGTGACACCGGGCCAGCGAATGCTGAAATTTCTCGCTGAGCCTACCGCCGGTTCTCACCGTGAAAGGGCCGATGGGGGTCGGCGTGGATGTGCGGCCCCATCCCTCGCGCGGCGAAAGGGATGACGAGCTCGACCACGCCGCTGTCGGCGCTGCCCAGCCGGTGCGGAAAAGGAGACACCGAGCCTGGCTGCCTCACTGGAGAGCAACGTCAGGTCGCGCTCACCGAGAATGAGCCGCAGGCGTCCGGCCCGAATCGTTCGCAGGTCACGTGAACCCGAGCTTGTACGTGCCTTCAGCGTTACTCGTACTGCCCGTCTGGAGGGTCGACTCTGGTGAGGCTCTTGCCGGTGATCTGGGGGTAGACGACGCCGTTGAGCATCTTGCCGAAGGTCTGCGGGATCCAGGTGCCGGTGACCGCGACCCAGGTGTCGGGCGGCGGCGCGTCCAGCCCCTTGACCGCGACCTTCAGCGGGAAGGCGTCCGCGGCGCAGCAGGCGATCTGCATGCGGGTGACGTACCACTGTCCCTTCTTCTTGGCCGGGGAGACGAAGCCGGTCAGTTTGACCTCGCGGCCGGTGAGGGACTTCTTGTCGTCGTCCCAGGCCGGCCGATGAACTCGCCGACGGTCATCTCCACGGGGCCGGTGCCGGACAGGGGGTGAAGGAGCTCAGGGTCTGGTCGCGGGGCGGCGGGGTGTCGTCGCGGGAGGCGGCGAACGAGCCGAGCGCGGGCGGTGCGATCAGGAAGATCGCGAACACCGGCAGGCAGAGCAGCCACGCGACCCGGGGGCCGCCGTGCGCGTGGTCATGGCCGCCGTCCTGGGACTGGTCGTGATCATGTGAGTGGTCGCCGGCGGGTGAGTGCTCGTGGCCTGCCGAAGAGGCGTGCGGCTCGTCTGGGGCCGGGTTCTTCTTCGTCGAGGACGCCTGGAGCAGTCCGATGACTCCGAGGATCACCAGCACCGCCCCGGCACCGATCAAAAACGGCCGGAAACCGGGTTTGACGTAGTTGAGGTAGGTGGTGGAGAACGCCGAGATCCGCAGCACGGCGCAGCCCAGCAGGGTGAGAACGAGGTTCTGGGTCACACGGTTCATCGGGGACGCGGATTCCTTCCATGGTGCCGAGGTCCAGGACCAAGCCCTCGGCGTGCCGGGGGGTGTCTCACAGGAGCCACCAGCCGAACAGGACGCTCACCCCGACGGCCAGGACGAAGGTGAGCGGGACGAACCTGAGCGCGAACGCCTTGC
>NZ_JBITFY010000010.1:257154-315416 GCF_044456585.1 Streptosporangium sp. NPDC050855 | reverse complement strand
TCTCATGACCCGCCGCCTCACCCGCGAAAACACCCCAACCTGGAGAGACACCTGAAACCACAATCAGACAGAACCCATGGGATCAAACACCCACTAAGGAACGCTGCCGCGACACTGACCTGATGGCCAGGACGTCCCGGAGGTGCATCGAGCGACCGGCCCCCGGCTTTCTGGGCCCATTCGTCTCGTTGCTCCTCGCCTCATTGATGCCGCCGGCACCAGGTGATCGGTACGAGACCGAGGTCCCTTGAAAGGCAGCGCCGTATGATCAACGGAAAAGGGGCCGTACTGCGGCAGAGGAGCCTGCTTCAATGACTGCTGTAATTGATGGTCAGGATGGCCACGACAGCATGCACGTCACCGTCAGCGCCAACCTGATATTCATTGCAGTACTGATAGTCGATACGCGCCGATCCGGTAACCTCGTAATGCACAGTGCGTGACCAGCCGGGCCCTTGGGGCTTCCCCGCCTTGCCTTTAAGGAAGCTGGTCTGCGCTATGCCGACAGGCTTCCCAGGATCTTGGGATACGTGATCCCAGAACTGCTGAGCCTGCTGGAGTCCCACTCGCTCGACCAGTTGGTCATAATGGCGAAGAAACCTACGATGTACGAGAACCCGATACTGAGGGGTCACAGGCGGACGCCCCCCGGGTCGTCGAGCCGGCGTGTGAGGACGATAGGCGCTGGTGGTCATTGGGGCTCTCTGACCTCGACGTAATCACCTATGTTGTGCTTGCCCATGAGCACAGAGCGTCGAAGAGGGTCTTCGATTTGGCGAGCGGTGACGCGCCAGGCCTTGACGCACTCGTCGAGAGCCGATGTATCTTCATCGGAGTGAGCGGCTATCAGGGCGTTGTGCAGATCCTCCACGAATTCCCGTAGATCGTCCGCATCGAACACGCGTAGCCACGCGAGATCACCGAGATCACCGACGTTCGGTATGGCATCTCGACGAAGCAGCTCATCCAGCCGCATATGTGCGCGAGACCATCGAGCGATCTCCTCCAGGAGACGAAGGCGCCTCTCCGGAAGCATCACAAGACTGGTCCCGTCCTTGTCGCGCACGCGAGCCAGCCCCTCCCGTGCCGCGTCGAGTACTTCGGTCCGCTTGTTGGCGAGATCCGAGGATTGGAAGATCATATCAGCCATGGGGTCCTCCTGTTGCCAGGATCATATATATGATCGTACTCGTCAAGATGGCATGTCTGGGTAACTGCTTGGTAAATCTCCAGGAGGAGGCCGGTCATGGACGAAGAGAGTTGCGCCTTCGACGCACGTAAGACTCGGATGTGTGAAGATCAAGAAGCCCCACGAAGTCGATGGCGAACGTCCAGTCTCGTTAGCGAGCTACAGGACTCCCTGACGTCACGCTTGGCCTTGAAACCCGAGGAACGCGACAAACAGATCCATCGGTTCAAGCTGGCACTCCAGGAGCTCACCCAGCGCGGGTTGGACGCGGAGTCGCTTGTGCGCTATGGCATGATCCCTGAGATCTTGGGCCCGGTGCTCGGAGTGCTCCTGGTTCATCGCCTGCTCCCACATAGCGGCGTAGACACCGATCTTCAAGGCTCTGGCGTCGATGTCGCGGGATGGCGATCGCTTCTCAAGATCCCTGCCGCGACAAGCGCCACATCGGCTGCTCCATCACAGGTTCAGGAGCTTGTGCTGGAAGTGAGCCGCGAGGTGTTCGATCCACTTTTGGACTGGATCCGACACGCCGACCTGAATGAACTGGTTCACCTGATCCCACCCGAGGAGAACGGCTTCTGGTCGGTGACGGAAAGCGTAGAAGATGAAACACATCTGCGTCATAAATACCGATGGCTCGTGGAGCGATTCACCCAAACCTACCTTGCCAATTGGTCGCTGGCCGCACTGCACCTCGAGTATCGCTGGCAGAAAGACATCGATCCTTCCAGTTTCCCGGACTCGATAATGAGAGACCGCAATGTCTCCATAGAAGATCTTAATGCCGAGATCGCACATCGGGCAGTCCTCGAATCAAAGTCCATCTCCGAGTCTCTCACACCGACTCTCTTCCTGATGAGCGAGTTGGAAAATCACGCCGTCACCCTACTGCGGGAGCGACAGTACAGCGAGTCCGCGGCCCTGTTCAATTTCGCGATCCAACAGTGGCCCAACGACCCCAGGGCACACAACGATCTAGGTTTCTGCCTACTCCCCGAGAACCCGTCCAAAGCCTTGATTCATTTAAACAACGCCGCACGCATGGGTTACGAGCCTTACGCCATAAATATATACAATAAAATGTGCTGTTATCTCAGCATGCACCAGCCGAGAGCCGTCCTGGCCCTCGCGGAAGAATTCTGGAGAGAGCGACCGGACGAGCTGGATTCAACCGGGGTCATTTGGAAGATGACCGAAGGAGGTTGGCGTCTGGTACAAGACGCGTACGTTCGCGCTGCGATAGCGGGTTTAGTGGTCTCCGTCGCCTCTGCTCACGGCTGGAAAGAAGACGAAGCCGTTTGGAAAAGTAGAGAACAAGGTGCCTCTTCGGAAACCGAGAAGAAATGATCAACCATCGATCCCTTACGGATGCCCAACGGCACTGAGCACCCGACTGCCTGTCGCGAGCCCGGTCGGCACAGCTGGTCGATCTACCGGATCCGGCTGCACAGGGACCGCAAAGGCGAGCGACACAGTTTCGCCGAACCGGCCCAAGCCTGGAGATTCAACTTCAGCAGCGTCGGCCGCGTGAGAACCTCTCCGAACGCCGGCCGTCACGCGGAATCACCTGCCCTACCGCAACAGCCGTCACCTCCGTCCCACCGCCGATCGGATCACCGGTTCCGGAGCCACCCGGGCCGGTACGGCGCGGAGCACGGCTCCCGCGTAGCATCCGATCTGGCGCGGGCACCGGCTCCGCGGGAGACGAGGTGGCGTGACGCCGTGGGAGATGGTCGCCGTCTTCGCGGCGGGCATCAGCGCCGGTATCGTCAACGCGGTCGTCGGCTCCGGGTCGTTGATCACCTTTCCGGTTCTGCTCGCCACCGGCATGCCGCCCGTCACCGCCGCGGTCTCCAACACTCTCGGTGTGATCCCCGGCTCCATCGGCGGGGTCGTCGGTTACCGCAGAGAGCTCCGTGGCCAGGGCCGGCGCCTTCTGAGGATGAGCGTCGGCGCCCTGATCGGCGGCCTCACGGGCGCCACGCTCCTGCTGGCCCTGCCGGCCACGGCGTTCGAGAGGATCGTGCCGGCCCTGGTGGGCCTCGCCCTCGTCCTGGTCGTCCTCCAGCCCTGGATCAGCGAGAACACGCGGCGACGTCGCGAACGTACCGGCGCCTCCGCAGATCCCGACGGTGGCCCCCTGCTCCTCACCGGGCTGACGCTCGCCAGCGTCTACGGCGGCTACTTCTCCGCGGCCCAGGGGATCATCTACGTGGCCCTGATGGGCGTGCTCCTCGACGAGACCCTGCAACGCCTCAATGCCGCCAAGAACGTGCTCGTCATCGTCGTGAACGGCGTCGCCGCGCTCTTCTTCCTCTTCTCCGCGGACTTCGACTGGACGGCCGTCGTGCTCATCGCGGCCGGTTCCGCCCTGGGCGGCCCGATCGGGGCCAGGGTGGGCCGACGTCTCGGTTCCACGGTGCTGCGTGTTCTCATCGTGGTGGTCGGCACCGCCGCCATCGTGCAGCTGTTGTGGAGCTGACACGGGACTCCAGCCCGTTGAATGTCTTTCGCGCCTTTGATCCGCTTGGCCTGATTCGCCCGTTCAGGGTGGTTCGTGCGTATCTTGGGCCGGCCCGGTCACACCTCGGGGTCCTCCCAGTGCGGGGTATGCGATTCGACGTCCTCCGGCACACGAATCCGTCCGTCCGAGAGGACGAGTGGTGCGATCTCGGTGCTCTCGTGGAAGCGCAGATGACCGGCGAAGAACTCGACACCGGCGGCATGTGCGCCTGCCGAGCGCCGGCCGAGCCAGTGCAGCAGCGCCCGCAACCGGTAGAAGTCGTCGGGGTGGAGTTCCTGGCGTACCGTCAGCGCCCAGCCGTCGGCGTGCTCCCGCGCGACCAGCTCGGCCACGAGCGCGCCTCCCACCCTGCGGGCGGCGCCGCGCTGGGCGAACACGGGTGCCGGCTCCGCGTCCTCCCACTCGCAGTCGGGGTCGCCGGGGTCACCGAGCGGGTAGGTCTCCACGTACCTGCCGGTGCCGATCGGCAGCCGCTCAGGTCGCGGCCCCTGCCCCACGTGCCACCGCAGCTCGGCGAGCTCGTCGTCGGTGACGTCGGCGCGGACGTCCACGGTCAGCACGAGTTCGTAGATGTCTCCCACCGGCACACCGTACCGTCGCGACGCCATGGCCTCGATCGTGCCGAGACTGATGACGCGCGTGGGGAAAGCCACCTGATTGAGTGATTTGCGGTTTTCTTAGAGCTTTCAGCACCTCATGACCCCGGTGCTTGCGCGTGAACTTGTCGTTACATATCTGCTGTTAAAGGGATTCATGGTTATTATCTGCCCAGTCCCCGCGATCAAGCGGGACCCCGATCGGAGCGAAGGTGGCGAGGTGTCCGAGCGCAGCGAGGATGGGACCGGGGCGATGCCGAACAGGGGCCAGCTTCCCGCGGAGATCGACACGACGAAACCCAGCATCGCGCGGGTCTACGACTGGTTCCTGGGCGGGAAGGACAATTTCGCCGTCGACCGTCAGGTCGCCGAGGCGGCCATGAAGGTCTCCCCGGGAGCCCAGGAGGCCGGGCAGCAGAACCGGGCCTTCCTGCGGAGGGTCGTGCACCACATGGCGGCCGAGGCGGGGGTCAGGCAGTTCATCGACATCGGGTCGGGCCTGCCCACCCAGGGCAACGTGCACCAGGTGGCGCAGGAGGTCGATCCGGCGACCCGGGTCGTCTACGTGGACAACGACCCCATGGTGCTGGTCCACGGGCGGGCGCTGCTCGCCACCGACGGCAGCACGAAGGTCATCCAGGCGGACGCGCGCGACCCGCGGTCGATCCTGGAGAACGACCAGGTCAAGGACTTCATCGACTTCAGCAGGCCGGTAGGGCTGCTGATGCTGAGCATCCTGCACCATCTGCACGACCAGGAGGATCCCGCGGGAGTGGCGGCCAGGCTGCGCGCCCCGCTGGTGTCCGGCAGCTTTGTGGCCATCTCGCACTTCTGCAACCCCGGTGAGGCGCACCCGGCGTCGTCCCAGCAGGCCGCGGCGGCCGAGAAGCTCTTCAACGAGAACCTCGGCACCGGCCGCTGGCGCACCCCGGACGAGATCACGGGGTACTTCGGCGACTTCGAGCTGGTCGAACCGGGCCTCGTCCCGCTCCCCGAGTGGCGCGCCGAGCCGAGCTTCTTCGTGAAGAACACCCTTCTGTACCACACCTACTACGGCGGCCTGGCCCGCAAGCCCTAGACGAACCTCGGCCGAGCACCGGTCCTTCGGTACGCCACCGGATCCACCGGGGCGTCGCCGGTGCGGTCGAAGGGATACGGCACGCCGCGCTCCACGCCGCCGAGGACGACCGCACGGCAACCCTCCGCACCACCGACGAGCCCTGCTCGTCCCGCATGGAACCGGCCCGCGGTGCCGGCGCGGTTCGCGTCGCCACCCCGCAGCGGGAGCGGCACCTCCGAGAAATGCCCTCGGCCTCCGGGCCGGGGGCATTTTCAGGTTTCCGCCGTCATCACGGGATCGATCCGCGTCCTACGGCGCTCAGGCGGCAGGGCCGCCGTCGCGCATCGCCTCACGCGTGCTCGTCGAGGCCGGACGGTCGAGACCTCCGGCGACCTCCGCGCGGACCAGACCGTCGGCCGGTCCCAGCGCGATCCGCCGACGGTTCGACGGGTGAGCCCGCCTCCCGGCACCGCGGCGGCCCCTCCTCATGGTGCGCGGTGTCCTCACCATAGCGTTCATTCTTATTCCATTGCAACGAGCCCGATGGGGATCATTGCATTAAAATCAAGACCATTGCAACACTTGAACGAGCTTGACCTGCATATTTGCGTCTCATACGCAACTTACACGTTGCCTCATCCAGAAATGCAACGTAGTGTTTCCCTCATCAGAAACAACGAACCGAAGGACGACACCATGCAGAAGTTCGACACCCCCACCCCCGTGACCGCCGTCCTGGACGTCCCCGCCGGCCGCATCCACCTCATCGCCGCCGACCGCACCGACACCGCCGTCGAGGTCCGGCCCGCCGACACCACCAAGAACCGCGACGTCAAGGCGGCCCAGCAGACCGAGATCACCTACACCGACGGCGTCCTGCACATCACCGCACCGCAGGCCAAGAACCAGCTCCTCGGCGCCCCCGGCGCCGTCGAGGTCACCGTCCAGCTACCCGCCGGCTCCCACATCAAGGCCACCGCCGCCAGCGCCGAACTGCGAGGCGTCGGACGACTCGGCGAGGTCACCTTCGACAGCGCCCACGGCTCGGCCAAACTCGACGAGACCACCGCCGCCCGCCTCACCCTGCAGGCCGGCGACCTCACCGTCGGCCGCCTGAACGGCCCCGCCCACATCAGCACCCACAAGGGCGACCTGCACATCACCGAGGCCACCCGCGGCACCCTCACCCTGCGCACCGACTCCGGCGACATCCACATCGGCGCCACCCGCGGAGCCTCCGCCACCCTCGACGCCGGCACCACCTACGGCCGCATCCACAACGCCCTCACCAACACCGGCACCGGCGGCACCGGCAGTGCCGACGGCGCCGACCTGACCATCCACGCCACCACCTCCCACGGCGACATCACCGCCCGCAGCCTGTAGCGCAGCCCGTGCCAGGGACACCTCCCAGGCGTGACCACCCCGATCCCGCACCACTTCACAAGGAGCACACCACCATGTCCCTCCCCCTCACCGACCAGGACCGCCCGCAGCTGCGAAAGGTCATCGAGGAGATCGTCGAGTCCGGTTTCACCGGGATGACGATGCGCGTACACGACGAGCACGGCGCCTGGGCCGGCAGCGCCGGCACGGCCGAGCTGGGCGGAACCGACGAGCCGCCGATCGACGGGTACGTCCGGATCGGCAGCAACACCAAGACCTTCACCGCGACCCTGGTGCTGCAGCTGGTGGCCGAGGGCGTCCTCGATCTGGACGGCCCGGTCGACGACCACCTGCCCGAGTTCGGGCTGGACCGGCGCATCACCGTGCGGATGCTGCTGCAGCACACCAGCGGGATCTTCAACTTCACCGGCGAGTACTACGACGACGGAAGTTACGTCCCAGGGATCCCCGCCACGACCGCGGGCCAGGAATGGGTCGACAACCGGTTCAAGACCTACCTGCCCGAGGAGCTGGTACGGCTGGCGCTGTCCAAGCCGGCACGCTTCGAGCCGGGAACGGGGTGGAGCTATTCCAACACCAACTACGTGCTGGCCAGGCTGCTGATCGAGAAGATCACCGGCCGCTCGGTCGCCCAGGAGATGCGGCGGCTGATCCTGGATCCGCTGGGACTGTCGGGCACCGTGGTGCCGACCACCGAGACCGATCTCCCCCAGCCGCACGCCCACGGCTACTACCGCTACGCCGAGGACGGCGAGCACAGGACGGTCGACGTCACCCGCCAGAACCCCTCCTGGATCTCCAGCGGCGGTGACATGATCTCGACCACCCGGGACCTGCACACGTTCATCTCCGCCCTGGTGAGCGGAAAGCTCCTGCCGGCCCCGCTGCTGACCCAGATGTGCACCCCCTACCCGACCGGCGCCCCCGGCATGGACTACGGCCTGGGAGTGTTCGTGCTGACCACACCGGGCGGCACCGTCATCTCCCACAACGGCGGCATGGCCGGCCACGCGGCACTGATGTACAGCACCCCCGACGGCGCCACGACCCTGACCGCCTCGCTGAACTACGTCGAGGACGTCGAGATGACCCTGGGCGAGCCCTTCCAGAAGGCGACCCAGAGGCTCATCGAAGAGGTCTTCGGCGAGAAGACCGGGCCGGCCGCGTCACGGCGCTGACCGAGGCCGAGCACATCCACGAGCTATCAACAGGGACGCATAAGAGCAGGCCGGAAACACTTTTCCTGCTCACGAGAGGTAGGGCGGGCGGGACTCGAACCCGCGACCCAGGGATTATGAGTCCCCTGCTCTAACCGGCTGAGCTACCGCCCCTCGCGCACGCCGTACGCGGCATTCAACCAAAGGTCGGGCCCGTTCGCATCGCCGCCCGGCGGGCCGGGTTCAAGATGTGACCTTCGGCGAGGCCGCGGGCGGACCCGAGGGGCAGGGGACTCGCTACCCTACTGGGGAACCTTGTTGAGGAGTGTTGGATCATGCGCGTTGTTGGAGCTTTCCGGGAGTCGTACGGCGTGGAGCCCGCGGGGGTGTGGCATGCTCCCGGGCGGGTCAATCTGATCGGCGAGCACACCGACTACAACGACGGGTTCGTGCTGCCGTTCGCGGTGCCGTGGGGGGTGAACGCGGCGGTCTCGCCCCGCGAGGACGGGGTGGTCCGGCTCTGGTCGCTGCAGGCGGCGGACGAGCCGGTGACGCTGGAGCGGCTGGACGCGGCCCAGGGCTGGGCCCGCTACGTGGCCGGGGTGTTCTGGGCGCTCCGCGAGGCCGGGCACCGGGTCGGCGGCGCCGACGTGGTGATCGACGGGGACGTCCCGCAGGGGGCGGGCCTGTCGTCGAGCGCGGCCCTGGAGGTCGCGGTCGGCACGGCGCTGAACGAGCTGTACGGGCTCGGCATGACCAAGATGGAGATCGCGCTCGCCTCGCAGAAGGCCGAGAACGACTTCGTGGGGATGCCGTGCGGGATCATGGACCAGGCGGCCTCGGCCCTCGGCGAGGAGGGGCAGGCGCTGTTCCTGGACTGCCGCAGCCTCGGCACCAGGAACATCCCGTTCGACCTGGCGAGCCTGGGCCTGCAGCTGCTCATCGTCAACACCGGCGTGCACCACTCGCACGCCGGCGGGGAGTACGCCGACCGCCGCCGGGACTGCGAGAACGCCGCCGCGCACCTCGGGGTCGACGCGCTCCGCGACGTCACCGACCTGGCGGACGCCCTCGGGCGGCTCAGTGGCGACGAGCGCAGGCGCACCCAGCACGTGGTGACCGAGAACCACCGGGTGGAGGCCGTGATCGGGCTGCTGCGAGCCGGGAAGGTCGAGGAGATCGGGGCGCTGCTGAACGCCTCCCACCTGTCGCTGCGCGACCAGTTCGAGGTCTCCTGCGCCGAGCTGGACGTGGCCGTGGAGTCGGCGATCCGGGGCGGGGCCCGGGGGTCGCGGATGACCGGTGGCGGGTTCGGCGGGTCGGCGATCGCGCTGGTCGCCGACGACCGGGTGGAGGCCGTACGCGCGTCGGTCACCGGCGCCTACGCCGAGCGCGGCTGGGCCGCACCGGAGATCTATCCCGCGGTGCCCGCGGCCGGAGCCCGCCGGCTGGCCTGAACGCCTCCGGCTCGAACGCCTCGTCCCGGCCCGGGCCCGCGTTCCGCGCGGGCCCGCGTCCGTGCCCGGGCCCGCGCGCGTCCATGTCCGGGCCCGCGTCCGTACCCGTGTCCGAGCCCGCAGCCGTGTCCGAGCCCGCAGCCGTGCCCGAGCCCGTGGCCGTGCCCGAGCCCGGGGCCGCCCCTACCGCGTGGTCGTCGCGCCCGAGGCCGGACCGGAGGACGGGCCCGGCGGGACGGGCGCCTTCGGGCCGGCCGGCCAGTCGGGCATCAGCGGCGGGCCCTCCTGCTCGGCCGCGCGGACCAGGCGGCGCAGGAGGCCGTCGAGAAGCTCCCGCTCGTCCGCGTCCAGCGGTGCGAACAACGCCCGTTCCGACCGGTCGCCCTCGTCCATGCGCTCCTGCCAGGCGGCCCGGCCGGCCGGGGTGAGCCCCACGAGCAGGCGGCGGCGGTCGGCCGGGTCGTGCGCGCGGTCGACGTACCCGGCCTTCTCCAGCCGGTCGAGCCGGTTCGTCAATGTGGCCGGGTGGGTGTCGAGCCACTCGGCCAGCGTCGAGGGCGTCGCCCGGTAGGGCGGCCCGGTGGCCACCAGGTGGTGCAGGATCTGGAACTCCCACGGCTTGAGCCCTCCGGCGGCCAGCCACTCCTCCTTGTGCCGCTTGAGCAGCCGCACGAGCATCTGCATGCGCGTGACCATCCCCTCGATCTGCGGGTCGAGGTCGGACAGCTCCCGGGACCAGTGCGCGATGTGACGGTCGACGGAGTCGGGCTCTGACATGCCCACAGGGTACGCCGCCCGTCGGCGATCCAAAGTTATGAATGCATATATTTTGCTTTCATAGTACTTTTCTCTCATGACCCCCATGCGAGACACCCTGTCCCCCCTGCGGGACGCCCGCTTCCGGCTGCTGTGGGCCGGGCAGAGCCTGTCGGCCGTCGGCGACTCGATCACCGCCGTGGCGCTCGCGCTGGCGATCGTCACCACGACCGGTTCGGCCACCGACCTGGGCCTCGTGCTGGCCGCCCAGTCGATCGCCACGGTGACGCTCATGCTGCCCGGCGGGGTCTGGGCCGACCGGCTGCCGCGCCGCCGCGTGATGGTGGCCGCGGACCTGGTCCGCGGTCTCGCCCACGCGGCCATGGGCGTCGAGCTGGTCACCGGCACGGTCGACATCGCCCACCTGGCGATCCTGGCCGCCCTCTCCGGCGCGGGGTCCGCCTTCTTCCTGCCCGCCACGACCGGCCTGGTGCCCGCCACCGTGGCCCCGGAGCACCTCTCCCGGGCCAACGCGCTCATGGCGATCGCCCAGCGGGGATCCATCCTGCTCGGCCCGGGGATCGCCACCGCCCTGGCGCTGACCGTCGGCGCCGGCTGGGCACTGCTCCTGGACGCGCTGACGTTCGCGGCCAGCGCGGTCCTGCTGGGCCGCCTCCGGCTCGCGCCGATCCCGCCCACGCCGCACGAGCCGTTCCTGCGGCAGCTCGCCGAGGGTTGGACGCAGATGCGACGGCACCGGTGGTACTGGACCAACCTGGTCGGCCACTCCATGTGGAACCTGAGCCGCTGCGTCCTGATCACCATCGGGCCGGTGCTCGCCGTCACCACCCTGGGCGGCGAGCTCGCCTGGGGCACGATCGTGCAGGGCGGCACGATCGGCGCCCTGGCAGGGGCGCTGCTGACCCTGCGGGTGAGGCCGAAGCGGCCCCTGGTCGTAGCCAACCTGGTGCTGGCGCTCGGCGCGCTGCCGCTCGTCCTGCTCGCCGCGGGGATGTCCGCGCCGATGGTCGCGGTGGCCTACGGGCTGATGACCGGTGGTCTGGCGCTGATGGCCCCGATGTGGGAGACCCTGGTGCAGGAGCACATCCCGGCCGAGGCGATCTCCCGGGTGTCGGCGTACGACTGGCTGCTCTCCCTCGGGCTGATGCCCCTCGGCATGGCCCTGGCCGGGCCGCTGGCCACCGCCGTGGGGACCGCCCCCACCCTGTACGGGGCGGCGGCGCTGCTGGCGGCCTCCTGCCTGGGCGTGCTGCTCCTGCCCGACATCCGCAGGCTCGGCCACCGGAGCGCGGACGCCGTTCCCGAGGCCGTGCCGAGTCACCCCGCGACGTAGCCGTGCCGCACGGGACCGGGCGGGACCCGCACGGAGAACGGGCGGGACCGCTCCCGCGGCCGTGGCGGGCGAGACCGGGGCCGCGGGGCGTGCCGTGCGGGATCAGGTGGGGTGCCGTCCCCACACCGGCGTCGTCGCGAGGATCCTGGAGTACCTCGTCTCGGTCCTGGGCGCCGGTCTCCTGCGCGGTGCCCTGGCCCACGGGTCCGCGCCGGAGGCCGGGACCGCCGTCCTGTCCGGCGACCACGCGGGCCGTCCGGTGTCGACGAGGGCCGTGGAGGTCACGGCCCCGGGGGCGGTGGGGCTCTGTGCCCGCCAGCGTCCCTCGTACCGGTCGATCACCAGGTCGGCGCCGAGGAAGACGACCACCCCGGCCTCGGCGAGGGCGCGGAGTTCCTCCAGGTACGACGCGGGCGAGCCACCGGCGACATGGTCGGAGAACTCCCGGAACCAGGGGTCGGAGACGCCGGCCTCGGCGAGGACGGCGCGGACGGAGAGCAGGGCGAGGACCATGGCGTGGTCGGCGCTGTGCGCCGGGTCGGAGCGCCGTTCCAGGTCGGCGGCGAGGTAGCCGCGCATCCACCTGCGCACCCCCGCCCGGTCGCCGAACCGGATGCCGTGCAGCGGCCGGTCGAGGCGGTCGAGGTCGAGCCGGTCGGGGTGCCGGGGGACGGCGGCGCGGACGAGCCTGCGCATCGCGGGGCTGTTCCACTCCTCGGCCGCGAAGGCCTCCTCGAACTCCTCCCAGGTCGACCGCGTCCGCTCCGGGTGGGCGGTGATGAGCTCGTGGTAGTACGCGAAGGCGAGTTCCTTGGCCACCAGGGGCCACAGGTCGCGGCGGAGGTTCCACGGCCCCGTGCCCAGCGTGCCGCGGGTGACGAAGCGCGGCACCGGCGGCTCGGCGCCGCCGAAGGGGTGGGCGAACCCGCGGTGGTGCGGCACGCCGCGCGAGGACCCCACGTGCAGCAGGGGCTCGCCTCCGCCGGGCAGGTAGACCAGCTCCCCGTCGTACCCGCGGGCGAACCGGCCGCCCCTGCCCGAGGTGAGCGGCACCAGCAGGCCGGCCAGGACCGGCCCCATCCCCTTGACGATCACCGGCTCCCCGGCCGGGACGCCGTCCGGGTCGAGGGCGAGGGGTTCGGGATGGTCGGGTTCCGGTGTGGCGCTCTGCGACATGTGGCACTCCCGTACACGTCTCGGCGGCCCGGCGGGGGCCGCGTCCGCGGCACGCCGACCGTGCCGCCGGGTTCTCCCCGGAGGCGCCCCTCGCGACGGAAGGGGCGCCGGTCAGCCGGCCGGGGTCTCACATCGACGCGTTTAACCTATTTAAAAGGTAGGAAATGCATGGATCATTGTCAAGCCCTACTGTCGAAGGATGTCCTACGAGATCGTGAACGTGGTCTACCGCAAGTACGACGGATCGCTGCACTGGCACCACCGCGGCCTGCTGCTCGGCGAGGACGAGCACGGGGTCTGGACGGGCTGCGTGGCCGGCTCCAGCGGCCACAAGGGGGACGGCCCCGCCGTCGCCTGGCCGCAGCCCTTCGTGATGCTCTTCCCCCGCGACGCCTGGTGGACGGCCGCCTTCAACGCCGCCCCGAACAAGCACGAGATCTACTGCGACATCTCCACGGTGCCCGAGTGGCGCGACGGCGAGGTCACCATGATCGACCTCGACCTCGACGTGATCCGGACCCGCCGTGACGTGCTCAGGGGCCGCACCAGGCGGATCTTCCTGGACGACGAGGACGAGTTCGAGGAGCACCGGATCCGGTACGCGTACCCGCCCGACGTGGTGCAGAACGCCCGTGACTCGGCCGCCTGGCTGATGAAGGCCGTCACCGCAGGAACCCCTCCCTTCGGTGCCGCCCCGCACTGGCTCTCCCTGGTCACCTGAGCCCGCCGGAGCCGTACGACCCGGCAGGGCCGGCACGACCCGCCGGGGCCCGTACGACCCAGGGCCCGTGCGACCTGGTGGAACACCCGCACGACCGCGCGGGCCCGCACGACCGCGCGGGCCCGTCCACGGCAGGGCTCCGTCCACGGCGCGGGCCCGTCTACAGCGGCGGGAACGCCGGGGCGCGGCGCTCGACGAAGCTGGCCACGCCCTCCACGAAGTCCGGGCGGGTGAAGGACTCGGCCATCAGGCGGACGGCCGCCGACTCCGAGGACTCCAGGCTCTGCTGCCAGTCGCCCCAGACCTGCCGCTTGATCACCGCCATCGAGGCCGGTGAGCTGTGGGTCGCCAGCTCCCGGGCGTAGGCCATGGTCTCCTCCATCAGGCGCTCCCCGGGCACCGACCGGACGGCCAGCCCCAGCTCGCGGGCCTCGGCCCCGGTGAAGGTACGGCCCGACAGCAGCAGGTCCATGGCCGCGGCCTGGCCGGCCAGGCGCGGCAGGATCCACGACAGGCCGTACTCGGCGACCAGTCCGCGGCGGGCGAACGCGGTGGTCCACTTGGCCTCGTCCGCGGTGAAGACCAGGTCGCAGACCAGGGCGTGGACCATGCCGAGCCCGGCGCAGGCACCGTTGACGGCGGCGATGACCGGCTTGCGGATCGTGGTCGGGAAGGTGGTGGGACGCCGGTCGGGCTCCCCGGAGTAGGAGCCGTCCTGGATGGCGGTGAGCGTCCGGAAGTCCGCGCCCGCGCAGAACCCCCGTCCCGCCCCGGTGACGACGATCACCCGGACCTCGGGGTCCTTCTCGGCGTCGGCCAGCTGGTCGAAGTAGCGCCTGCCCATCTCGTCGGTCCAGGCGTTCAGCCGGTCCGGCCGGTTGAACGTCAGGGTGAGCACGCCCCCCTCGACCGACGACAGCACCAGGTCGAGCATTCCGCCTCCCTCCGGGGAGCCCTCGGGGCACCCGCGTCAGAACCTCCGTCCCGAGGTTACAGAATATCGTTCTACACCTTTTCCCGCCCCGGCGTCAGCAGGGGCGGGGGTCTCCGGAGGGAGGACGGGTCGGTGATCAGCTTCCCGGTCCGCCGGGGCGGCCGAGACCGCGCTCCAGGGAGTCGGGGTGGTGGACGAAGTTCGGCGTCAGCCGCCTGTCCTCGTAGTAGCGGTGGAACACCGGCGTGGCCGAGGCCGACATCGGCGGAACGATCCAGCTCCAGTCGGCCGGGCAGACCCTCCCGGCCTTCTCCTCGCGCTCCAGGTGCATCAGGAAGCGCCGGGACTCGGTGTGGTGGTCGGTCATCGTCACCCCGGCCCGCTCGAAGGAGTGCAGCACCGCCGCGTTCAGCTCCACCATGGCGTAGTCCCGCCACAGCGAGCGGTCGGTGCCGGTGTTCAGGCCCAGGCGCCGGGCGATCAACGGTGTCAGGTCGTAGCGGTCGGTGTCGGCCAGGTTGCGGGCGCCGATCTCGGTGCCCATGTACCAGCCGTTGAACGGCGCCGCCCGGTAGCAGACCCCGCCGATCTCCAGGCACATGTTCGAGATCACCGGTACGGCGTGCCAGCGCAGTCCCAGCTCCTCGAACCAGGCGTGGACCGGGTGCGAGAGCGCGACCTCCAGGACGGCGTCGCCGGGCAGCGTGGACAGCAGCGGCGGCCCCTCCCCCACCGAGATCGCCAGCGGCAGGACGTCGAACGGGCTCCCGGGACCGCCCGGCCAGCCCAGCTCGCGCAGCATCTCGGTGAAGGCGACGTAGCGCGGGTCCCCGACGACGGACCCGTCCGCCGTCCGGTAACCGGCGTACCGGATCAGTTGCTCGTTCCAGATCCGGGGCCCGGGGACGCCCGGCCGCTCCTGGGGGAACACGGTGATCGTCGGGCGGATCCTGCGGGCCGGCGCCGCGTCCCGCAGGTGGTTCACGCACTCGACCGCGATGCCCTCGGCCGTGGTGACGTACCGCCGGTCGCGCACCCGTAGCGAGCGCCAGTACAGCCGGCCGATGCACCTGCCGCTGTTGCGCCAGGCCACCCTGGCGCCGAAGACCAGCTCGCTGGGAGTGTGCGTGTACGTGCCGGTCCGGGCGATCTCCTGCCGGACCTCGCGCAGGCGCTCCCGCGGGTCACCTGCCCCGGGATTCTCCGCGTGGAACAACCTCAGATAGTCCTCGGCCGCGGCCTCCACATCGGCCGCGGCCCTCTCGTCGGCCGGGGTCCGCGCGACGGCAGGGGGCGCCTCGGGGACGACATGGACCGGATCCGGGGCATGACGCCGGGACCTTCGCCAGGTGAGCACAGCAAAACCACCCAATGTGGCTCACGGGCACGACGGCCGTTCCGGGCGGCACGGTGCCCTGAACGCGGCGGCCCTTCCCCGCTGCGATCGGTGTGGTCCGCGGCAGCCGCGCGCCGGTCCATCCGCTGCGATCACGGGGCCCGGGCACGGCGATCTCATTTTCTGTGATTCGCCGTGCTTTGTCCGCTGAATCGGGATACGAGACGCCGAAGGCCCCGGAAGCGGGGCTTCCGGGGCCTTCGTGATGGCTCCCGCGATAGGACTCGAACCTATAACCTGCCGGTTAACAGCCGGCTGCTCTGCCGATTGAGCTACACGGGATCGCGCTTTGCGCTGGTCGGAGCGGATGTTCCCCGTTCCTTGCGGCGCAGGAATAGATTAGCGCACTCCATGGGTGTGTGTCGCATCGATACTCCGGGGTAGGGGCGGGACGAGTGGCGATCCGCAGGTGATCGCATCACGGGGTCCGGCGGAACAGCTTGTGGAGGTGGACATGCGTTATCGGATGATGTTCTGTGTGGGATTCGCGGCCGGGTACGTCCTGGGGAGCCGTGCCGGACGGGAGCGTTACGAGCAGATCAAGCGGATGGCCCAGCGGGTCTCCGACAACCCGTCCGTGCAGGAGACCGCCGGTCTGGTGGGCGCCAAGGTCTCCAGGGCCACCGGCGTGGCGAAGGACAAGGTCAGTGACGTGGCCAAGAACCGGCTGCCGTTCCTGAAGTCGGCCAACGGCTGGCACGGCGACGAGGTGGACGAGACCGGCACCGGCTGGCCGGAGAACCAGCGGACCTCCGCGCCGTACTGATCCCCGACGCCGCTTCCGGACCCTCGGGCCGGGAGCGGCCCGCAGGTGCGAAGGCCCCCTCGGGGGCCTTTTCGCGTGTACGGAGCCGTTCCGGGTCCGTGGGGCGTCCCAGGACCGGTCCGGACGCCGGAGACCCGCCGGGTCCCGTTCAGACGCCGAAGCTGCGGCGCGTCTCCTCCAGCGCCTGCTCGGCCAGGGCTCGCAGGCCCGGGTCGTCCGGGTCGAGACCGGCGTCGAAGACGAGCTCCCAGACCAGCTCGTCGGCCTCGGCCCTCCTGGCCACCAGCCGTACTCCCCCGCGGGCGTCCAGCGGGACGTACTGGTTGACCACGATCGAGGCCGTCACCCGCTCCCGTACGGCCTCGGGGATCCGGCCCGGCTCGGGCAGCAGCGCCCGGTGCGACCGCCCGTCCGTGGTGACGACCGTCAGCCCCTCCTCGTCCCACGTGCCGCGGTCCACCTGGAACCAGGGCAGGCGCACGTCCCCCAGGTACAGGGCCCGGTCGGCGGCGATCACGTAGCCGTCCGGCCCTCCGGCGTAGGTGAGCACCCGGTCACCCGGGACGACGGCCGCGCGGACCTCGGAGGGCATGCGGTTGAAGAGCCTCATTCCTCCACGGTATCGGCGAGCAGGTCCAGGGTGAGCGCCGCCGACCACGAGAAGTCCCTGCTGCCCCGGCCGCTGCCGTCGAAGGGGTCGAAGCACTCGCGGAAACCCGCCTGCCGTACCAGGCGCAGAGTGCTCGCCCCGAGGATCCGGGCCAGCCCCGTCAGGTCGTGGACGGTCGCGGCCCGGCGCAGCAGCCAGTTGGTGTTCACCCAGGACGGCCCGCGCCAGTAGCGGGAGCGGTCGAACTGCCGGGCGCGGATCTCGCAGCTGGGCACCGGGTACCCGGCCGCCCCCATGAAGCGGGCCGACTCCAGCACCCCCACCAGCTCCGCGACCCGGTCCGCGGGCAGTTCCCGGTCCAGCAGCGGCCCGAAGCACCCGACCGTGCAGACCGGGCTGAGCCCTCCGCCGCGCAGGTCGCGGGCGCGGAAGAGGCCGTCGGCCCACAGGCGTTCCAGCAGTCCGGCGCGGATCCGCTCCACCGCCGCCCGGTGCGGCCCGGCGTCCGCGCCGGCCACCGGCGCCAGCTCGGCCAGGGCCTGGCAGGAGGCGAGCCAGATGCCGTTGAACATCGGGTCCTCGACCGCGAACGGGTGCTCGTCGCGCAGGTAGGCCGGATCGTAGCCGGAGTCGCGGTAGCGCAGGGCGAGCGTGACGAAGGGGTCGTGGTGGCCGCCCGGCCGCCCCTCGCCGCAGGATCCCCCCGCCCTCCGGTACGGGGCCCCGGTCATCGGCAGCGCCTCCAGCGGGGCGTCCCAGACGGGGCTGTCGTCCATTCCCGACTCCCAGGGGTGGACGATCGCGGCCAGCCCGGCCCCGCCGAGGTCCCTGACCGTGGCGAGGTAGTCGTGCTGGGCGACCAGCATGGGGTAGAGCCGCCGTACCAGGGCCGCGGCCGTGTCGCGGTCGGCCGCGTGCCGCCAGATCCACCACAGCGCCAGCGCCTGCAGGGGCGGCTGGGTCAGCCCCGAGGTGCCCACCCCGTTGGGGGCCGAGCGGTGCTCCCGGGAGCGCCACACCGACGGCCCGGGGAAGTAGACCTCCGCCCGGACGGGCCGGAAGACGATGTGCGGCACCATGCCGTTGCCCCACTGCCCCGCCAGCAGGCTGAGCAGCTCGGTCCCGGCCCTGCGAGTGTCCCGGCGGGCCAGGCCGATCGCCACGAAGGTGGAGTCCCAGTTCCACTGGTGCGGGTAGAGGCCGGGGGCGGGGACGGTGACGGACCCCGTCCAGTTCGCGTCGAGCACGGCCCATGCCTCGCGCCCCAGCGCCGCGTCGTCCACCGCCGCTCGCGACTCCATCCGCCCAGTCTGCGCCTGTATCGGCCGGGAGAACAGCCCGGAACGGCCGGAAACCGGCCCGGACCGCGCCGGACCACGGGGGCGCCGCTCCGGATCCCGGAAAGGCCGGCCCGGATCGCGGGAAGACCGGCCCGGATCCCGGGAAGACCGGCCCGGATCCCGGAAAGGCCGACCCGGATCACGGGAAGACCGGGCAGCTGGAAGAGCGGCTCGCGGGAAGACCGGACTGCTGGAAGAGCGGCTCGCGGAAGGCCCCCGGGCGACGAGCGACGACGGGCCGGCGACCGGGCGGAACGCCGGGTCGCCGGCCCTGACGGGGCACCGGGGACGGTGCCTCAGTCGAGATAGTCGCGCAGCATCTGCGCCCTGGTCGGGTGGCGGAGCTTGGCGAGGGTCTTCGACTCGATCTGCCGGATGCGCTCCCGGGTCACCCCGAACTCCCTGCCGACCTCCTCCAGCGTACGGGGATGCCCGTCCGCGAGCCCGAAGCGCAGCTGGATGATGCGCTGCTCCCGGTCCGACAGGGTCGCGAGGATGTCGTCGAGCTGGTCCTGCAGCATGATGAAGGCGGCGGCCTCCATCGGCACGACCGCGTCCGCGTCCTCGATGAAGTCGCCGAGGTCGGAGTCCTCCTCCCCGATCGGGGACTGCAGGGAGACCGGCTCCTGGGCGATCCGCTGGATCTCGATCACCCGGTCGATCGGCAGGTCCATCTCCAGGGCGATCTCCTCCGGGGCGGGCTCGCGGCCCAGATCCTGGTGGAGCTGGCGCTGGACGCGTACCAGTTTGTTGATCGTCTCGACCATGTGCACCGGAATGCGAATGGTGCGCGCCTGGTCCGCGATCGCCCTGGTGATCGCCTGGCGAATCCACCAGGTGGCGTATGTGGAGAACTTGTAGCCCTTGGTGTAGTCGAATTTCTCGACCGCCCGGATGAGCCCGAGGTTGCCCTCCTGGATGAGATCCAGGAAGAGCATGCCGCGTCCCACATATCTTTTGGCGATTGACACCACCAGCCGGAGATTGGCCTCGATCAGCCGCTGCTTGGCCCGCGTCCCCTGCCAGACGAGCTCCCTGAACTCCGGGAACCCCAGGCGTGAGACGACGCTGGTCAGCTTGTCCTCGGCGAACAGGCCCGCTTCGATCGACTTGGCGAGCTCCACCTCCTCCTCGGCCGTGAGCAGGGGCACCCGGCCGATCTCCCGCAGGTAGATGCGGACGAGATCGCTGGTCGGCGCCCTTTTACCGACATCCTCCTCATCGGGTCGGGCGGGTTCCTCGTCGCCCTGGGGCTCGAGGACCTCCACACCCTGTTCGGCGAGCATGCGGACGACGCGCTCGAGCGCGTCGGACGGCAGCTCGGATCTGTCGAGAGCGGCGGCCACGTCATCGACCGTGACGCTTCCGCGCTCTCTTCCCTTCGCGACGAGGTCGGCCACCTGGTCTACCGATGGCGGCCCACTTGGCAGCACCGATGCACCCACGGGAGACAGTCTGCTGTATTGGATCCCCTAAATGGCAGACCTATTTTTGTCACCGGAGGTAAGGCCCTGTTCCTTATCGGATCGAGACCTTATTAAGGTTTGGCGGAATCGGCGGATGGACATTAAAGCAAATTACGCCGTCAGCTCGCGGCGGTGCGCTCCCTCAGGACGCGCCGCTGCTGCTCCAGTGCGACCAGCTCGCCGAACAGCCGGTTGTACTCCTGCTGCTCCTCGACCGGGTTCGTCCGCTGCATCTTCGACTTGAGCTGCTCGATGGCCCGCGCCACCGAGACCAGCTCCAGCGCGGCCAGCATGGCCGAGGCGTAGCGCTCCTCGCTCGCCAGGTCGGCCCGCAGCTCCTCCACGGCGAACCTGGTGACCATCCCGCGCAGGGAGTCCTCGGCCCTGCCCAGCAGTAGGTCGACCCATTCGCGGCCGCCCTGCCCGGCCGCGGCGGTGCCGCCGCAGTCGGCGATCAGCCGGTAGAGGGCCACGTGCTCGGGGAGCGTGAAGGCCTCCGGGCCCACCGCCTCGAAGCGGGGACCGAGCAGCGCGGGACGCTGGACGGCCAGCCGCAGCACCTCGGCCTCGGTCCGCACCCCGGGGTCGGTGAGGTCGGCGACCCGGCGCGGGCCCGTGGGGCGTTCGGCGCGCGGCCGGGCCGCCGTGGAGATCTCGGCGATCCGGTCCATCACGAAGCGCTCGTTGTTGAACCCCAGCCACCGGTCGAGGTCGACGGCGTACAGCTGGCGCAGGGACCTGTCCTTGATGCCGGCCACGATCGGGGCGGCGGCGTCCAGGGCGGAGAGCCTTCCCTCGTTGGTGCTCACGTCGAACTTGGAGATCACGCTGCGGATGGCGAACGCGAAGAGCGGTTCCCTGGCCGCGATCAGGTCGCGCACGGCCGCCTCACCGTGCTGGACGCGCAGGTCGCAGGGGTCGAGCCCGTCGGGCTGCACCGCGACGAAGGTCTGGGTGACGAACTTCTGCTCGTCGGCGAAGGCGCGCAGCGCCGCCTTCTGGCCCGCGGCGTCGCCGTCGAAGGTGAAGACCACCTCGCCGTGCGAGCCCGACTGGTCGAGCAGCAGCCTTCTGAGCACCTTGATGTGCTCCTCGCCGAACGCGGTGCCGCAGGTGGCCACCGCCGTCGGCACCCCGGACAGGTGGCAGGCCATCACGTCGGTGTAGCCCTCGACGATCACGGCCTGGGAGCGCTTGGAGATCTCGCGTTTGGCCAGGTCGATGCCGTACAGGACCTCGCTCTTGTGGTAGAGCGGGCTCTCGGGGGTGTTCAGGTACTTCGGGCCGTCCTCGGCGTCGTTCAGCTTCCGCGCGCCGAACCCGATGACGTCGCCGGTGATGTCGCGGATGGGCCAGACCAGCCGGCCCCGGAACCGGTCGATCGGGCCGCGCCGGCCCTCCTTGGCCAGCCCTCCCTTGATCAGCTCCGCGGCGGTGAAGCCCCGGCCCATCAGGTGCCGCGCCAGCGCCTCCCACTCGGCCGGGGCGTACCCGACGCCGAAGCGCTCGGCGTCGACCCGCTCGAAGCCCCGTTCGGACAGGAAGCGGCGTCCGGGCGCGGCGTCGGGGGCCGACAGCTTCGACACGTAGAACTCCGCCGCCGCCCGGTGGGCCTCGATCAGGCGGCTGCGCTCGCCCTGCTCGCGGCCGGGCACGTAGCCGCCCTGCTCGTAGCGGAGCTGGACGCCCGCCCTGTTCGCCAGCCGCTCGACGGCCTCGCCGAACGACAGGTGCTCCAGGCGCCGGACGAAGGTGATGACGTCACCGCCCTCGGCGCAGCCGAAGCAGTACCAGTACCCCCGGGTGGGGGTCACGTTGAACGACGGGCTCTTCTCGTCATGGAAGGGACAGAGCCCTTTCAGGTTGCCGCCGCCCGCGTTGCGGAGCTGGATGTGCTCGCCCACGATGTCGGCGATCGGTGAGCGCTCCCGTACGAGCGCGATGTCCTCGTCACTGATCCGGCCTGCCACGCCGCGAGTCTAGTCCGGCTCCCCGACAGCCCCCGACAGCCCGGACGGTACGGACGGGGTGGCGGGGGCAGGAGGAACGATGACTTTCCCGAAGAGGTCATGACCAACCATGACGTCGGTTACAAAGGTAAGAGCGAATTCTCGATACTGTACGCGGGTGGAGATCATGCGATCGCGGCACATGGCACGACTGGCCGCGGTGACCGGCGCGGTGCTCGTCACCGGAGGCTGCGCTTCCCCGGGCGGGGTGGCCGGCATCGGCACGGCGCCCCCGACGCCCGGGGCGGAGAGCGCCGCCGGGACCCCCGGCTCGGTCACCGCGACCATCCCGGACTCGACGCCGACACCCGTCCCGCAGACGGCGGTCGACCGCCCCAAGGCCGACCCGCCGGTGCGGGTCCCGCCACCGAAGCTCTCCAAGTACAGCTACGTCTTCCCGGTCAAGGGCTGCTCGGTCAACTACCAGAGCCGGCTGCTGGTGCTGCCCAAGACCACGATCTGGGCGGGCAAGGGCTGCGCGTTCGTCTCACCGGTGTCGGGGGTGGTCGACGAGGTCAACACCAAGAACCGGTGGAAGCCCTCCACCGACCGCGGCGCCGACCGCGAGGGCCGGTTCGTCACGGTCGTCGGCGACGACGGGGTCCGCTACCTGGGCGGCCACCTGGACGAGGTCGCCGACGGGATCAGGCCGGGGGTGCGCGTCGGCGCCGGGCAGACGCTCGGCCGCATCGGCAACTCCGGGAACGCGCGCTCCACCGCCAGCAACCTCTACTTCGCGATCTCCTGGAAGACCTCCCCTCAGCTCTGGTGGGTCCGCCGCGGCATGGTCAACCCGTGGAACTACCTGGACGCGTGGCTGAAGGGCAACCCCACGCTCTCGCCCCGGGAGGAGATGCAGGCCGTGATGAACCGGACGGGAGCGGCCCCGCGCTGCTTCACGCTGTGCGCGTCCAAGCCGCAGCCCGCCAAGAAGAAGCCCAGGCCCTCGCCGACGCCGGAGGAGCCCGAGCAGATCACCCTGGGCGGCGACGGCGGCGTCGGCTGACAGGGTCGTCGCGGGCACGATGGCGCGGGTGGCGCGGGCGTCGTCCCGCCGGTGCGCGGGGACGCCGGCGAACGCGTCCCCGTCCCCGTCACGCTGATCGTCCTAGTCGTCCTCGTCGTCGGTCAGGAGGAAGCCGGGCCGGTTCTCGCGCCACTCGGGGACGTCCATCGCGTTGAGCACGGAGACGAGCTTCTTCTCCTCGTAGATGAAGTGCGTCCGCATGACCGCCGACAGCGCTCCCACCTCCTCGCGCACCTTCGAGGCCGTGGCCGGGTCCGGTCGCTCCGGCAGGGCGTCGAGGAGCTTGCGCAGGTTCCCCATCAGCCAGTCCAGGTGGTTGTGGTCGGTGCGCAGGTCGGAGAGCACCTTGCGCAGCTCGGGGTACTCCTCGGCGATCGCCGGGAACGCGCCGCCGTCCTCGCCGGTGTGGTGGCGCGTCAGCGCCGTGCAGAACGACAGGCAGTGCGCGCGCAGGTCCCGTGGCGGGAGTCCCCTGCCGTCGAAGTAGTCGTCGATGCCGTCCTCGAGGTCCTCCAGCATCTCGCGGAGCCAGACGTGCACCTCGAGCAGCTGGGTGCCCAGGGCGGTGAGACGGCCTCCCGCCTCGGAGCGTGCGTTCATGTTCGTCCTTCGGGTGGGGGATCCGTCCGGTCCTCGCGGGGTGCCGGGAGCGGACGGCCGGTCAGCGGCCCGACAGGCGGCGGTGCCAGGCGACCGCCGAGGTGTCGGTGAGCGAGGCGATCTGGTCGATGACCACGCGTAGGCGCCCGGCGTTGCCGGACGCCCGGACGAACGCGGGCCTGAGAGCGGGCTCCAGGGTGCCGGGGGCGCCCAGCATGATCTGGTGGGCCAGGTCGT
The DNA here is from genome assembly GCF_044456585.1 of Streptosporangium sp. NPDC050855. Taxonomy (NCBI): domain Bacteria; kingdom Bacillati; phylum Actinomycetota; class Actinomycetes; order Streptosporangiales; family Streptosporangiaceae; genus Streptosporangium; species Streptosporangium sp. NPDC050855. The sequence continues at coordinate 291,634 of NZ_JBITFY010000010.1, read as the reverse complement.
GGATCAGCTCGCGCTGCCGCGCCTGGTTCGCGTTGTGCTCGTCCCTGGTCATCACGTAGTGGGCGGTGACGCCTTTGAGCAGCGCGCACTCCAGCCGGGTGGTCCTGGGCACGATCAGGTCCGCGCCGTGGCGCCCGGCGGCCGGGTCGTACGCCTCGCGGGTGGCGAACTCGGCCGACCTGCAGAAGTGACCGATGAGCGAGCTGGTGAGCCTCTTGATCGCGGCCAGGTCGGCGAGCGAGCGGTCGAAGTGGCGAGGCCAGAGCGACTGGGCGGTCAGGCGGACGAAGACGTCCTCCAGCTCCCCGGGCTCGGCGTCGGGGGCGTACCAGTCGCGGGTGGTGGCGCAGACGTCGCGGCGCTCCACCGGGTCGCGCAGCGCCTCCAGCACCACGTCACCGGAGTGCAGGGCGTCCTCCAGGTCGTGCACCGAGTAGGCGATGTCGTCGGCCCAGTCCATGATCTGGGCCTCGAAGCTGACCCGCCCCTCCGGCGCCCCCTGCCTGATCCACTCGAAGACCGGCATGTCGTCGTCGTAGACGCAGTACTTGGCTCCCCGCTCGCGGGTCCACGGGTACTTCACGGCGGCGTCCAGGCAGGCCCGCGTCAGGTTGAGCCCGGCGCTGCGGCCGTCCTCGGTGACGACCTTGGCCTCCAGCCGGGTCAGCAGGCGCAGGCTCTGCGCGTTGCCCTCGAAGCCGCCGCAGCCGCTCGCCAGTTCGTTGAGCGCCGTCTCCCCGTTGTGGCCGAACGGCGGGTGACCCAGGTCGTGGGCCAGGCAGGCGGTCTCCATCAGGTCGGGGTCGCGGCCGAGCGCCTCGCCCATCTCCCGGCCGACCTGTGCGCACTCCAGCGAGTGGGTCAGGCGGGTACGGGGGATGTGCTGGCCGCCGCCGAAGGTCTCCCCCGGGCCGACGACCTGCGTCTTGGCCGCGAGCCGCCGTAGCCCGGCGCTGTGCAGCACCCGCGCCCGGTCGCGCTGGAACGGGCCTCTTCCCGGGTTGCCGGGCGGTTCCGGCACCCACCTGGCCTGATCGTGTTCGTCATAACGGTGCATACGTGCAGTGATTTTATCCGCGAAAGGCCCGCCTCATGCCGAACGGCGAGAAAACACCTGGTTACCGGGGGTACGAGCGCCACGAGCGCCCCCTCGTCCGGCCCGGGAAGCGATCGGGCCGGACGGGGGCGACCGGGCCGGGTGAGGGACGAGAGGGGGCGGAGCCTCGGGAGGCCCGCCCGGTCAGCGGGTGTCGGACCCGGCGCAGGCCAGGGTGGCGCGGGCGGCCTCCAGCCGGGCGACCGGGATGCGGAACGGCGAGCAGGACACGTAGTCCAGGCCGGCCCGGTGGCAGAAGTGGATCGAGTCGGGGTCGCCGCCGTGCTCGCCGCAGATGCCCAGCTTGAGGTCGGGACGGGTGCTCCGGCCCTGCTCCACCGCGATCTCGACGAGCCTGCCGACGCCGTCGGTGTCCAGCGTCTCGAACGGGGACACGCCGAAGACGCCCAGCTCCAGGTACTTCGCGAAGAACGCGGCCTCGACGTCGTCCCGGGAGAAGCCCCAGGTCATCTGGGTCAGGTCGTTGGTGCCGAAGGAGAAGAACTCGGCGGCCTCGGCGATCTGGGCGGCGGTCAGCGCGGCGCGCGGCACCTCGATCATCGTGCCGATCAGCGCCTCGACGCCGGCCTCGGCGAGGATCGCCCGCGCCTCGTCCCTGACGTGCTCCAGCTCCTGCACCGCGGCCACCAGCGGGATCATGATCTCGGGACGGCTGCCCGGCACGGCCTTGGCCGCCTCGGCGATCGCCCGGACCTGCATGGCGAACACGCCGGGGATGATCAGACCGAGCCGCACCCCGCGCAGGCCCAGCATGGGGTTCTCCTCGTGGAGACGCTTGAGGGCGACCAGCAGCCTGCGGTCCTTCTCCGGCGCCTCGTCCCCCGCTAGGGCGATCTTCACCGACAGCTCGGTGAAGTCGGGCAGGAACTCGTGCAGCGGCGGGTCGATCAGGCGGACGGTGACCGGCAGTCCCTCCATCGCCCGGAAGATGGCGGTGAAGTCCTCCTTCTGCAGCGGCTCCAGCGCTGCCAGCGCCCGGTCCCGTTCCTCGTCGGTGCCGGCCAGCACCAGGTCCTCGACCAGGCTGCGGCGCTTCCCGAGGAACATGTGCTCGGTGCGGCACAGGCCGATGCCCTGGGCGCCGAACCTGCGGGCCCTGGCCGAGTCCTCGGCCGTGTCCGCGTTGGCGCGCACGTCCATCCTGCGGACCTCGTCGGCGTGGGTCATGAGCCGGTGCACCGCGCGGACCAGCTCGTCGTCCCGGTCGCCCGAGCCCTCGAAGTACTCCACGACCGGGGAGGGGACCACGGGCACCTCGCCGAGGTACACGGTCCCGCTGGTGCCGTCGATGGAGATGACGTCCCCCTCGGAGACCATCACGCCGCCGGGGGCGGTGAACGTGCGGTCGGCGGCCGAGACCTCCAGCGCCTCGGCGCCGCAGACGCAGGTCCTGCCCATGCCGCGGGCGACCACGGCGGCGTGCGAGGTCTTGCCGCCCCGGCTGGTCAGCACCCCCTGGGCGGCGATCATCCCGGCCAGGTCGTCGGGGTTGGTCTCGCGGCGTACCAGGATGACGGCCTCGCCCTGCGCGGCGAGCTCGACGGCGCGGTCGGTGGAGAAGACGGCCTTGCCCACGGCCGCGCCCGGTGAGGCGTTCATCCCCCTGGCGATGACCGTGCTGCCGGTGTCCTCGGCGAAGCGGGGGAACATCAGCTGGGCGAGCTGGTCGCCGGTGACCCGGGTCACCGCCTCGTCGAGGTCGATGACGCCCTGGTCGACGAGCTGCACGGCGATGCGGAACGCGGCGCCCGGGGTGCGCTTGCCCACGCGGGTCTGCAGCATCCACAGCTTTCCGCGCTCGACCGTGAACTCGATGTCGCACAGGTCGCGGTAGTGCTCCTCCAGGGTGCGCATGGTCTGCATGAGCTCGTCGTAGACGGGGCGGTCGATGGTCCGGAGCTCCTGCAGCGGCAGGGTGTTGCGGATGCCCGCGACCACGTCCTCGCCCTGCGCGTTCTGCAGGTAGTCGCCGTACACGCCCTGCTGGCCGGTCCCGGGGTCGCGGGTGAAGGCGACCCCGGTGCCGGAGTCCATGCCGCAGTTGCCGAACACCATGGAGCAGACGCTGACCGCGGTGCCCAGGTCGGCCGGGATGCGCTCCTGGCGGCGGTACAGCACGGCGCGCGGCGCGTTCCAGGAGGAGAACACCGCCTCCACCGCCATGCGCATCTGCAGGTGCGGGTCGGCGGGGAAGTCCTCCCCGGTGTGCGCGCGGACGATCTCCTTGTACGTCGCGACCAGGGCGCGCAGGTCGGCCGCATCCAGCTCCAGGTCGTCGCGGCCGTCCTTGAGCCGCTCCAGGGCGTCGTCGAACAGCTCGCCGTCGATGCCCTGGACGGTCTTGCCGAACATCTGGATGAGGCGCCGGTAGGAGTCCCAGGCGAAGCGCTCGTTGCCGCCGGCCTGCTTGGCCAGCCCGTGGACCGAGTCGTCGTTCAGCCCGATGTTGAGGACCGTCTCCATCATGCCGGGCATGGAGAACGCGGCCCCGGACCGTACGCTGACCAGCAGCGGATCGTCGGCCTGGCCGAGCCTGCGGCCCATCGCGGTCTCCAGCGCGGCCAGGTGCCCGGCGATCTCCTCCTCCAGCCCCTCGGGCAGGACGCCGCTCGCCAGGAAGCTCCGGCACGCCTCGGTCGTGATGGTGAAGCCGGGGGGCACCGGCAGCCCGAGATTGGTCATCTCGGCGAGGTTCGCCCCCTTGCCGCCGAGCAGGTCTCTGAGATCTTTGTTTCCCTCGGTGAAGTCGTAAACGTACTTGGGCACGGTCGCTCCTTCTACGGCTTCCTACGGCTTCAAAAACGACGTATGGTCCCGCCTCTCCCCGGACTCTACAGACGAATCGGCCGATGAATCGGCACCCATCACCAGGAACGACATAGCCGCAGTTCAGAACATGTTCACCGGTCTAATCCAATGCAAATTAAGATCGAACGAACGACAACTCAGACCATCACAAGAATTGGTTTACACCAATTGGTATACACCAATTCCACCGGCATTCACGCCCGTTCACGACGGCCCTGGCGGGTGATCGGGGCCGCGTCCGCGAGGGGGTTGAGGTCGGGGACCTCTCCCTCGGCGGGCCCGTTCCCGGCCGGCAGCCAGAGCACGAACACGCTCCCCTGGCCCGGCCGCGAGAACAGGCGGACGTGGCCGCCGTGGGACTCCACGATCTGGCGGACGATCGCCAGGCCCAGGCCGCTGTGCCGGTCCCGGCGGCCGGTACCGCCACCGGTCCCGCCACCGGTCTCGCTCGTCTCGCCGCCGCTCTTGCCGCGCCAGAAGCGGTCGAACACCCGCGCGTGGTCGTCCTCGGACACCCCCGGCCCGGCGTCGCGCACCGCCACCCAGATCCAGTCGTCACTGCGGCCCGCCGCCACGACGACCTCGCTGCCGGCGGGGGCGAGCCGTACGGCGTTGGAGAGCAGGTTGCCCACGGCCCGGCGCAGGGCGTCGTGGTCCCCCACCCCGCGCAGCCCGGAGGGCAGCGCCTTGCGGATCGTCAGCCCGCGCCCGGCCGCGAGCGCGGTGAACTCCTCGGCCGCCTCGGCGGCCAGCGTCCCCACGTCCACCTCGGCGTCGGCCAGCGCGGGCGCGGAACGGCGGGCGGTCGCCAGCAGGTCCTCGACCAGGCGCGTCATGCGGGTGGTGGCCCGGTCCACGATGGCCACCGCGCGCATCCGCTCCTCCTCGGTGCTGTCGGGGGAGGCCAGGACGGCGTCGACGTTGGCCCGGATGATGGCCAGCGGGCTGCGCAGCTCGTGGGAGGCGTCGTCGATCAGCTGCCGCTGCGCCAGGAACGCGCCCTCCAGGCGGCCGAGCATGGTGTCGACGGTGTCGGCGAGGTCGCGGAGCTCGTCCTTGGGGCCGGTGAGCAGGATCCGCCGCGACAGGTCCGTGCCCTGGATCTCGGCGGCGGCCCTGGTGATGGAGCGGACCGGGCGCAGCACCCGACCCGAGAGCACCCAGCCGATGCCGAAGCTCGCCACGAACAGCCCGCCCAGGGTCAGGAGCGAGTAGTCGCGCATGGTCTTCAGGGTCAGCAGGTTGACCGCGTTCTCGACCTCGGCGAGCTCGACGACCGGGGCCTTGCCGATGTAGCGCTCGGTGTCGACGCTGTAGAGCTTGGCCTGCTGCACGGTGTAGGGGCGCTCCTCTGCGCTCCTGGCCACCGCGACGTACAGCAGGCCGACGACCAGCCCGGAGAGCAGGAACAGCAGGCTGGAGTAGAGCACGGTCAGCCGGAAGCGGATCGTGTGCACGAAGGAGAACCTCACGCGTCCTCCCGCGGGCGGTGGCGGATCACGTGCGCGGCGGGGGGCCTCACGTGTCCTCCTCCGGCCGATGGCTCACGCGCATGCGAGAGGGCCTCACGTGTCCTCCCTGAGCCGGTAGCCCTTGCTGACCACGGTCTCGATCACGGCGTCGGTGCCGAGCTTGCGCCGCAGGTTGCCCACCGTCACCCGCACGGTGTTGGTGAACGGGTCGGTGTGCTCGTCCCAGACGTGCTCCAGCAGCTCCTCGGCGGAGACGACGTGCCCGGGACGGGTCATCAGGTAGTGCAGGACCCCGAACTCCTTGGGGGTCAGCCCCAGCTCCCTCCCGTTCGAGTGGCTCTCCACCCGGGAGGTGTCCAGCCGCAGCGAGCCCACCTGCAGGATCGCCGTCCCGCCGCCCTGCTCCCTGCGGAGCAGGGCGCGGACGCGGGCCAGGAGCTCGGGGAAGGCGAACGGCTTGACCAGGTAGTCGTCGGCGCCCTCGTCCAGCCCCCTGACCCGGTCGTCCAGCCGGTCGCGCGCGGTCACCATGATGATCCGCACGGCCTGGCCCTGGTCGGTGCCGCGCAGGGCCCGGCACACCTCGAAGCCGTCCCCGCCGGGCAGGTTGAGGTCGAGAAGGACCAGGTCGTAGGAGTTGACCTGGAGCTTCTCGCGCGCCTGGGCCACGTCGTAGGCGACGTCCACCGCGTATCCGGCCCGGACGAGCCCCACGCGCAGGGCGTCGACCAGGTCTTCCTCATCTTCGACAACGAGCAGTCGCATGGTACGAACCTAGGTCGTGGGCGGCCGGAAACGCGGATGCCACCGCCGTCCCGTCTTCTCGTTCCCCCCGCTCACCCCCGTCACCCCCGCTCACCCCCGTCACCCCCGTCACCCCCGTCATCCTCAGACGCCGCCGTCCCGTGTCCCCGTCCACCGCGCTCACCCCGCTCACCCCCGGATGATCCGTTCGGCGACGGGCACCGCCCGGTCGATGGGAATGGCGAAGCCGATGCCGATCGAACCTGTCCCCCGCCGTGAGAGCGTCGCGATCGCGGTGTTGATCCCGACCACCTCGCCCCGGGCGTTGACCAGCGGCCCGCCGGAGTTGCCGGGGTTGATGGAGGCGTCGGTCTGCAACGCGGTCTGCCCGCGCCCGCCCAGCCTCACCTGGCGGTCGAGGGCGCTGACGATGCCGCCGGTGACCGTGCCCGCCAGGCCCAGCGGGGAGCCGACGGCCAGCACCTGGTCCCCCACCGCGAGGTCCGCGGACCTGCCCAGCACCGCGGCGGTCAGCCCGCGGGCGTCGTCCACCCTGAGCACCGCGAGGTCGTACGCCTCGTCGGTGCCCACGACGGCGGCGGGCAGGCGGCGCCCGTCGTCGAGCACGACGGTGACGCCGGCACCCGCGGCGCTCCCGGCCAGGACGTGCGCGTTGGTGAGCAGGTGGCCGGAGCCGTCGATCACGAAGCCCGACCCGGCGCCCCGGCCCGACTCGACCGACACGACGCTCGGCAGCACCCTGGCGGCGGTGCCGCTGAGGCCGCCCGCCGTACCGGGCGAGCCGGACGGGACGGGCGGGGCCGCGGCGGCGCGGGGCAGGGCCGCGGGAGCCGCCTCGTCCCCGACGGCCAGCCGGCCGCCCGCGACGCCCGCCGCGCCTCCGGTGAGCGCGGCGACGAGCACCGCGGCGGCCAGGAGACGCCCGCTCCCCTTCCGTACGGGGACGGCCGGGGCGGCGGTCACACCGGCCGCCCGCGAAGGCATCTCCGGCGGCGCGGGCGGCGGGGGGCCCGGGGCGAAACCGGGGCCCCGGGGCCGTCCGAGTCCGGGGGGCCGGTCGTGCGACATCACCATGATCGACTCCTCACAGGATCCTCGAGAACCAGAACAGGGACGTCCCGGCGGCGACCACCGCGCCGAGCAGCGCGATCCCGACGAACCACGGCCAGACCTCCTGCCGCTCGGTCCGGTAGCCCACCGAGCTGCCGATGTCGTCGTACACCGCCCGCAGTTCGTCACCGGAGGCCGCCTCGTAGAAGCCCCCGCCGGTGCTGCGCGCCAGCTCCCGCAGGGCCGGGCCGTCCACCGGCACCGGGGTCTCCCGGGTGCCCATCCGGATCGTGCCGCCGGGCGTGCCGTACGCGATGGTGGACACCGGCACGCGCCGGGAGGTCGCCTCCCGGGCCGCCTGCTCGGGCGGCCTGCCCATGGTGCTCGACCCGTCGGACATCAGCACGATGTGGGCGGGCGGCCGCTCCCGGCTCCGCAGGGCGTCGATCGCGTCCAGGGACGAGAACACCGCCTCGCCGACGGCCGTACCGGAGTCCGTGGTGAGCCGGTCGATCGCCGACAGCACCGCCGCCCTGTCGGTGGTGGGCGGCACGCTCACCGAGGCCGAGGAGGAGAACGTGACCAGGCCGAGGTTGAAGCGGGCGGGCAGGTCCCCGACGAACCGCCGCGCGGCCTCGCGCGCCGCCGTGAACCGGTCGGGCGCCACGTCGGTGGCCTGCATCGACGCGGAGACGTCGAAGGCCACGATGATCGTCGCCTCTTCCTTCGGGACCCGCGTCTCGGCCGTCGGCCGCGCGAATCCGACGACGAGGAGCACCAGCATTCCCATGAAGGCCGTGGCGGGCACGTGCCTGCGCCACCCCGGCGTCCTGGGCGCCAGCTTCTCCAGCAGGTCCAGGTTGGTGAACCGCAGGGCGTACCGGCTGCGCCGCCGGTACATGACCACGTACAGGACCGCGATCATCAGGGCGGGGACCAGCAGCCACAGCCAGACGGGGGAAAGGAACGTCACGCGACACCACCTCTCACGGCTCTCGTCCGCGCCAGGCGGCGCTGGACCATGACGTGGCGGACCAGATCGCGGACCCAGTCGCGATCGGTGCCCAGGCGCAGGTGGGCGGCCCCGGCCCTGCGCAGGGCGTCCGCGATGGCCGCCCGCTGACCGGCGGCGGCCTCGGCGTAGCGCTCGCGCAGGCGGGGACCGGCCGTGGAGATCTCCCGGCGCCGGCCCGTCTCCGGGTCGACGAGCGTGAGCACGCCCACGTCGGGCAGGGTCAGCTCCCGGGGATCGACGACCTCCACCGCCAGGAGCTGGTGGCGGACCGCGAGATGGCGCAGCGGCCTCTCCCAGCTCTCCGGGGGGTCGAGGAAGTCGGAGACGACGACCACGAGCCCGCGCCGACGCGTCACGCGGCGCAGGTCGTCGGCGGCCGGGCCGAGGCGCGGCGCCGGGGTCCCCGGCTCGGTGCGCGGCAGCGAGAACATCGTGCCGAGCAGCGCCATCAGGTGCGCGCGCCCGCTCCTGGCGGGGAAGCGCCGGACCTCGCCGCCGTGCAGGATGTGCGTGCCGACGCGGTTGCCCGTCCGCTCGGTGAGGAAACCGACCGCCGCGACGGCGGCGAGCGCGAGCTCCCTCTTCTCCATCAGCGCGGTGCCGAAGTCCATGCTGGCGCTGGCGTCGAGCAGCACCCAGGTCTCCAGCTCCCGGTCGGCGATCATGTCACGCACGTGCGGCTCCGCCGTGCGGGCGGTGACGTTCCAGTCCATCCGCCGTACGTCGTCGCCGGGCGCGTACCGCCTGGCCTCGGCGAGCTCGCCGCCGGGGCCAGGGGTCAGCCCGAGGTGGTCGCCCTGGAGCAGCCCGTCGAGCCGCCTGACGACCGTCAGCTCCAGCCTGCGCAGCACCCGTTCGGACGGCAGGTGCCGCATCAGGCCGCCTCGGTCTGCCCGGGGGCGACCCTGGGCACCGGGATCGCCGCGACCACCCGGTCCACGATCTCCCGCGGGGAGACGTCGTCGGCCAGCGCGTCGAAGGACGGCACCAGCCGGTGCGCGATCACGTCGCGGGCCAGGTCCGCGACGTCCTCGGGCAGGACGTAGTCGCGCCCGCGCACCAGCGCCAGCGCGCGGGCAGCGGCCACCAGCCCCAGCGTCGCCCGGGGGCTGGCGCCGTAGGTCAGCAGCGGCGCGACGTCGGCCAGCCCGAACCGGGCGGGCTCGCGGGTCGCGTACACCAGCCGGACCGCGTACTCGGCGACGGCGTGGTGGACGAAGACGTCGTCCACGGCGGCCTGCAGCGCGAGCAGCCGCCGCGGGTCGAGCACCCCTCGCGGGACGGGCCGGTCGGTGCTCATCCGGTAGAGGATGGCGAGCTCCTCCGACTCGCTCGGGTACCCCACCTCGATCTTCATCAGGAAGCGGTCCCGCTGGGCCTCGGGCAGGTGGTAGACGCCCTCGGACTCGATCGGGTTCTGGGTCGCCAGGACCAGGAACGGCGCGGGCACCGGGTGGGTACGCCCGCCGATGCTCACCTGGCGTTCGGCCATCACCTCCAGCAGCGCCGACTGGACCTTGGCCGGGGCCCTGTTGATCTCGTCGGCGAGCACGAAGTTGGCCATCACCGGGCCGAGCTCGATGTCGAAGCCCTCGGTGGACGGCCGGTAGATGCGGGTGCCGACGATGTCGGCGGGCACCAGGTCGGGGGTGAACTGGATGCGGGCGAACGTGCCGCCCACGACCCCCGCGAGCGTCTCGGCCGCCAGCGTCTTGGCGATGCCGGGCACCCCCTCCAGCAGGCAGTGCCCCCGGGCCAGGACCGCGACGAGCAGGCGCTCGACCATCCGGTCCTGGCCGACGATCACACGCTTGACCTCGAACAGCGCCCGCCCGAGCACGGCGCTCTCCGGCACCCTGCCGGTGTCGTCACCCGTGCCGCCCCCGTCGCCCGTGCCGGGCGGCACCTGGTGTACGTCGCCGGTCACGGGGCGGTCGCGGAGGTCGAGGAGGGGCAGTCGTCGACGAGCAGCCGCAGCTCGACCGCGCCGGGGCGCGGGTCGGCGTGAGCGGCGCTGCCGGTGAGCAGGAAGACGGCCCCGCCGAGGGCCAGGACCCCCGGCACGGCCTTCCACGGTGATACGCGGGTCATCGTTCTCCCCCTTCGTTGAACGAACGATCCCCCTGATGTCATCAAAAGGCCCCGAAAACCGCTGTAAGGCGGGTTTTTATGTTGTCTTTCGCTCCGGTCGATCATCGAAGGGGCGCCGGGGCGGACGGGGACGAGGGCGGGGACAGGAGCGGGCCGGGGCGGGGCCGACCGGGAGAGCGCGACGGCCGGCGACCCCGTGTGCGGGGTCGCCGGCCGTCACCGGGCGGACGTGGCCCCGATCACCGGGGCCGAGCCGTCTCAGTCGTTGAGGTGCTGGCGCAGGTAGGACTCGACCTGGTCGAGGGCCACGCGCTTCTGGGCCATCGAGTCGCGCTCGCGGATGGTCACCGCCTGGTCGTCGAGGGTGTCGAAGTCGACGGTGATGCAGAACGGCGTGCCGATCTCGTCCTGGCGCCGGTAGCGGCGGCCGATCGCGCCCGCGTCGTCGAAGTCGACGTTCCACCGGCGGCGGAGCTGGGCCGCCAGGTCCTTGGCCTTGGGCGACAGGTCCGCGTTGCGCGAGAGCGGGAGCACCGCGACCTTGACGGGCGCGAGCCGGTGGTCGAGGCGCATGACCGTGCGCTTCTCCATGACGCCCTTGGCGTTGGGCGCCTCGTCCTCGGTGTAGGCGTCGATCAGGAAGGTGAGCGTGGCGCGGTCCACACCGGCGGCCGGCTCGATCACGTACGGGACGTAGCGCTCGCCGCTGTCCTGCTCGAAGAAGCTGAGGTCGGTGCCGGAGGCCTTGCCGTGCGCGGTCAGGTCGAAGTCCGTGCGGTTGGCGATGCCCTCCAACTCACCCCACTCGGTGCCGGTGAAGTTGAAGCGGTACTCGATGTCGACGGTCCGCTTGGAGTAGTGCGAGAGCTTGTCCTTGGGGTGCTCGTACAGCCGCAGGTTGTCCTGGGTGATGCCCAGGTCGGTGTACCAGCGGAAGCGCTCGTCGATCCAGTACTGGTGCCACTCCTCGTCACTGCCCGGCTTGACGAAGAACTCCATCTCCATCTGCTCGAACTCGCGGGTACGGAAGATGAAGTTGCCCGGGGTGATCTCGTTGCGGAACGACTTGCCGATCTGGCCGATGCCGAACGGGATCTTCTTGCGCGCCGACTGCTGCACGTTGAGGTAGTTGATGAAGATGCCCTGGGCGGTCTCCGGCCTCAGGTAGGCCAGGCCCGACTCGTCCTCGACCGCGCCGAGGTAGGTCTTGAGCAGGCCGCTGAACTGCTTGGGGGCGGTGAAGGCGCCCTTGTTGCCGCAGTTGGGGCAGGTGATGTCGGCCAGACCGCCCGCCGGGGGCTTGCCGTGCTTCTCGGCGTACGACTCCTCGAGGTGGTCGGCACGGTAGCGCTTGTGGCAGGACTGGCACTCGGTCAGCGGGTCGGTGAAGGTCTCCACGTGGCCGCTGGCCTGCCACACCTCGCGGGCCAGGATCACCGAGGAGTCGAGGCCGACCACGTCGTCACGCCCCTGCACCACGGTCTTCCACCACTGCCGCTTCACGTTGTTCTTGAGCTCCACACCCAGCGGGCCGTAGTCCCACGACGCGCGCAGGCCGCCGTAGATCTCGCTGGAGGGGTAGACAAGACCACGTCGCTTGGCGAGGCTGACGATGGTGTCCATGATGTCCGTGCGGCGTGCCATAAGGGAAAATCTCCATCCGGCTGGAGGTCGGCGAGGAAGTGATGGAGCCTCCAGCTTAGGGGAGACGGGCCGCCGGGACATTCGCATGACCCATCCCGCCCACCTCCCCGGGCAAAGCTTGTCCGCCCCCGCCGGAAGGCCCCGGTCCCGCGTCCGATCCCGCGTCCGGTCCCCGCGCGATCCCGGGCCGGCCCTTCCAACAGGGCGGTCCTTTCCACGATCCCCGGCCCTTCCAACAGGGCGGTCCCTTCCACGATCCCCGGCCCCGTACGACTCCGGGCCCCGCACGGTCCCGGACCCCGCGCGATCTCGGACCCCGCGCGATCCCGGGGCGCGGGCTCAGGGGCGGTCGGCGTCCTCGAAGGCGCTCGGTTCGTTGATCATCAGTGTCATCAGCGGGTACATCACCATCCGCGCCGCGCCAAGCGCCCTGCGGTAGAACCCGGCGCCCTCCCACTCGCTCACCAGGGCCCACAGCTCCGGTTCGTCCACCGACCTCGTCACCCGGCCACGGAGACACCCCGGTTGCGCGGCGAGCGTGTCCACGATCTCGTGGGCCCGGGCCAGGAACTCCTCGGTCCGGGCCTGCGGCACCGAGTAACGGATGAGAGCGAGCATCCGCCCAGCATGCCAGAGCCCGCCCGCGTCACCGGCCGCGTCCCCCGTGTCCCTCATGCCCCCGTGTCCCCTGCCCCCTGTACCCGCCCGCGCCCCACCTGCCCGCGTCCCTGCGTGACGGCCCGGTCCGTTGCCCCCGAGATCGGGCCGGGCACCGGAGGTGTCACCGGCGGGCCCCGGAGCGTTAGGCTCGGCCCGTGGCCGACAAGCGCGGAGAACGCCCCGCACACCCCCTGGCACAGTCCCGTCCCCAGCGGGGCAAACGACCCCTGCCCGCGGGCGAGCAGTTCTTCACCCCGGGGGCGACCGGGCTGCGGCGCAAGGTCGAGCTGCGCAGCGCGGCCCCGCTCGTCTTCCTGTTCCAGCTCCCCCGGTGGATCGCCCCGGTGGTGCTGGTGGTGCTCATGCTGGCCGGCTTCGCCGTGTCCTCCTTCTGGGGCGGGGTGGCCGTCCTCCCGGTGATCGGATTCGTCGGCTGGCTCGCCTACATGTCGTGGCCCTCCCTGGGCAACGGAGGCCGGCTCCTGCGCGTCGCACTGCTCACCTTCCTGATCCTGCTCGCCGCCGACCGCTTCGGCGCCTTCTGACACGCCCGGCGGCACGCCCTCCCCGATACAGCCCCTCTCCCGGGTACGGCCCCTCTGCCGGTACGACCCAGGTCTCCGGTGCGACCCCGATGGACCGTCCGCCCGGTCCCCACGGGGAGCCTCACCCACCGCTCTCCGGACCTCCCCGTGACCGCGGCCGCCGGTCACGCCGCGCACCGGACGTCCCCGCGCCAGGGATGACCAGGGACACCCTGCCCGACGCCTGCCCGGCGTCCGCCCGGCGTCCGCCCACCGCCTGCCCGCCCCGCGTGTCCTCACCCGCGAGTCCCCCGGTGACCCGGCCGATCTTCGCCGATTTTGACAACCATTTTCATTTACCGGCATACTGTCCGCATGATGTCCGAGTTCTCCCGACGTATCCTCATACGTAACGCCAGCCTGGTTGCGTCCACCGCCCTTCTCGCCGCCACCACCGCGTGCGGTGCCGAGGCCGGTTCGACAGGCTCCGCCGGGAGCTCGAGCCCGTCCGCGACCGGCAAGCCCGACGTCACCGCGGCCATCTACCCCCTGCAGTGGCTCACCGAGAAGGTCGCGGGCACCGACGCCGCCGTCACCGGCCTGACCGAGCCCGGGGTCGAGCCGCACGACCTGGAGCTGTCCCCCGCGCAGGTCGCCGGGTTGTCGAAGACCGGGCTCGTCGTCTACATCAAGGGCGTCCAGCCCGCCGTGGACGAGGCCGTCGAGCAGCACGCCGCCGACCGCGGTTTCGACGCGGCCACCGCGGTCGCCACCCTCCCGGCCACCGAGGAGGAAGGGCACGAAGAGGAAGGGCACGAGGAGGAGGAGCACGGCCACGAGGTCGAGTACGACCCGCACCTGTGGCTCGACCCGACCCGCTTCGCGACGGTCGCCACGCAGCTCGGCGAGAAGCTCGCCGCCACCGACCCCGCGCACGCGGCGGCCTACCGCGACCGTGCCGCCCGGACCGCGGCCGACCTGACCACGCTGGACGGCGAGCTGACCAAGGGCCTGGCCACCTGCTCCTCGCGGGCGATCGTCACCAACCACGCCGCGTTCGGCTACCTCGCCGCCCGGTACAAGCTCCAGCAGATCGGCATCAGCGGCCTCGACCCCGACGCCGAGCCCTCGCCCGCCCGCCTCGCCGAGGTGGCAAAAGTGGCCAAGCAGCAGAAAATAACTACGATCTTCACCGAGACTCTCGTCAGCCCCAAGGTCGCCGAGATTCTCGCCCAGGAGGTCGGCGCGAAGACCGCGGTCCTCGATCCGATCGAGAGCCGGCCCTCCAACGGCGACTACCTGTCCGCCATGCGGCAGAATCTCACCACACTCCGAGCGGCGCTCGGCTGCTCGTAAGGGTCATATGTGACATCCACTACAGCGGTTTTCACCATGAACGGCGGCCAGGTCGACCTGGACCGCCGTCCGGTGCTTCGCGGGATCGACCTGTCCGTGGAGCCCGGCGAGGCGGTGGCCGTTCTCGGCGCGAACGGGTCGGGGAAGTCCACCCTCGTCCGCGCCCTGCTCGGCCTCGTCCCCCTGTCCGGCGGCCGGACCCTGCTGTACGGCAGCCCTCCCGCCCGGTTCCGCGAATGGTGGCGGATCGGCTACGTCCCCCAGCGGCTCTCGGTGGGCGGCGGCGTGCCGACCACGATCCGGGAGGTCGTCGCCTCCGGCCGGATCTCCAGGCAGCGGCGCCTGCGCCCGACCGGCGCGGCCGACCGCGAGGCGACCATGCGGGCGCTGGAGACCGTCGGCCTGGCCCACCGCGTCTCCGACCCGGTGCAGTCGCTGTCCGGCGGGCAGCAGCAGCGGGTGCTCATCGCCCGCGCCCTCGCCGGCGAGCCCGACACCTACGTCATGGACGAGCCGACGGCGGGCGTCGACTCCGAGAGCCAGCTGCTCCTGGCCGAGACCCTGTCCGTGCTGGTCGCGCGGGGCAAGACGGTCCTGCTGGTCGCGCACGAGCTGGGCCCGCTGGAGCCGCTGATCACCCGGGCGGTGGTCCTGCGGGACGGGTTCGTCTGCCACGACGGTCCCCCGCCGCGGGCGGTCGGCACGCACGCGCTCCCCGGCCACGACCACGTACACCCGCACGCCGAGCAGGCGCCCGTGGGCCCGCTCGACTGGAGGCCCACGTCGTGATCGAGCTTCTGCGCTTCGACTTCATGCAGCGGGCGCTGATCGCCGCCCTGCTGGTCGGCCTGGCCGCCCCGGCCATCGGCACGTTCATGGTCCAGCGGCGCCTGGCCCTGCTGGGAGACGGCATCGGGCACGTCGCCCTCACCGGGGTGGCGCTGGGCTTCCTCACCGGGACCGCCCCGGTGCTGACCGCCGTACTGGTCTCGGTGCTCGGCGCCGTGGCCATCGAGCTGGTCCGCGCGCGCGGCAGGACCAGCGGGGACGTGGCGCTCGCGCTGCTGTTCTACGGCGGCATCGCCGGGGGCGTGCTGCTGATCTCGCTGGCCCCCGGCGGCAGCAACGCCACGCTGATGTCCTACCTGTTCGGGTCGATCAGCAGCGTCACCGTCCAGGACGTGTGGGTGATCGGCCTGCTGGCGGTGGCGGTGCTCGGCGTGGTGGCCGTGTTCGGGCGGGAGCTGTACGTGCTCTGCCAGGACGAGGAGGTGGCCAAGGCCGCCGGCCTGCCGGTCCGCTTCCTCAGCCTGCTGATCGCCGTCACGGCCGCGCTGACCGTGGTCATCGCCATGCGGGTCGTGGGGTTGCTCCTGGTCAGCGCGCTGATGGTGGTGCCCGTGGCGACGAGCCAGCAGCTCACCCGGGGGTTCATGAGCACGATGTTCCTGTCCATGGTCTTCGGGATGATCGCCACCGTCGGCGGCCTGACCTCCTCCTTCTACGTCGAGGTCCCGCCGGGTGCGATCATTGTGGTCGTCGCCCTGGTGGGATTCGTCCTCGCCCTCGGGCTCGGTAGATTCGTACGGCGAAGCCGACCTCAGGAGTCCAGCCCATGAGCAACAGACGTGATGCCGTCCACGCGGTCCTCCGCCAGAGCGAGGGTTTCCGTAGCGCGCAGGACGTCTACGCGGAGATGCGCGCGGAAGGCGCCAAGATCGGACTGACCACCGTCTACCGGGCGTTGCAGGCGCTCGCCGACACCGGCCGCGTGGACACGCTGAGGACCGACGACGGTGAGTCGGTCTACCGGGCCTGCGCCAGCGGTGACCACCATCACCACCTGGTCTGCCGCGTCTGCGGCCGTACGGTCGAGGTGGCCGGGCCCGCGGTGGAGCGGTGGGCCGAGACGATCGGCTCCGAGCACGGCTTCACCGACGTCACCCACACCGTGGAGATCTTCGGCACCTGCGCCTCGTGCTCGGCCGCCACCGCCGGGCAGGCCCGGACCCCGAGCCGCGCCTGAGGGCCCCGCTCCCGCCCGGGATCGCGCGAGGCGTGGGACGGGCGTGGGCGGGAGGTGGACGGGGGGTGACGCGCGAGAGGGCGCCACGGGTCCGCCGGGGATATACGCTTCCGACACGGCGAGCCGCCGTACGCGTCCTCACGTCGCGACCGTCCTCTACTGGAGGCAACATGCCATTCGGACATGACATGGTGCACTCACTCGCCACCGCGGTCGACCTGGTCAACACCTCCCCCTCCACCGGGGGCCGGGACACCCTGACCGACCTGCGAGAACTCGGTGACTTCGTGGCACGCTGGGAGATCAGCGGGGTCGGTGAGGTGAGCGCCGCCGACCTCGGCGAGGTGTGCGCCCTGCGCGAGGCCTTCCACAAGGTCTTCACCGCCCCCGACCAGCCCACCGCGGTCGTCCGGCTGAACAGCCTGCTCAGCCGGACCCGCATCACCCCGCGCCTGACCGAGCACGACGGCCATCCCCTGCACGTCCACTACTTCGCCCCGGACGCCTCGCTCCACGACCACCTGGCGGCCGACATCGGGGTCGCCCTGGCCCACCTGCTGGTCGAGAACGAGTGGGAACGCCTGCGCACCTGCTCGGCCCCCGACTGCGAGCACGTCTTCGTGGACGAGTCCCGCAACCGCTCGCGGGTCTACTGCGACAGCCGCACCTGCGGCAACCGGATGCACGTCGCCGCCTACCGGGCGCGACGGCGGGTCTGAGCCCGCCCGCGGGAAGAACCGGCCCCGCGGTCCCCGGCGCCGGGACACGGGGCCCCGCAGGATCACGGGCCCGCAGGACCGGCGGGACCCGGCGGGTCACCGGTCTCCACGGGTTCTTCGGGTTCCACGGGTCCTTACGGGGCCGCCGGGCCCGGCAGGTCACGGGGCCCGTCGTCGGGCAGCGTGTTGGGCACGGCGCCGCCGTACCTGCGGTCGCGCTTGGCGAAGGTCTCGCAGGCCTCCCACAGGTCACGGCGGTCGAAGTCGGGCCAGAGGCGGTTGAGGAAGACCATCTCGGCGTACGCCGTCTGCCAGATCAGGAAGTTGGAGATGCGCTGCTCCCCCGAGGAGCGCACGAACAGGTCCACGTCGGGGATCTGCGGCTCGTCCAGGTAGCGGGCGAAGGTCTCCTCGCGGACCCGTCCCGGCTTGACCCGCCCGTCGGCGATGTCCTGGGCCAGGCGCAGGGCGGCGTCGACGATCTCGGCGCGGCCGCCGTAGTTGACGCAGAACTGCAGGGTCAGCGTGGAGTTGCGCTCGGTCATCTCCTCGGCGTCGCGCAGCTCCTGGATGACGCTCCGCCACAGCCGCCCGGGGCGGCCCGCCCAGCGCACCCGTACGCCCATCGCGTGCAGCTCGTCCCTGCGGCGGCGGATCACGTCGCGGTTGAAGCCCATCAGGAAGCGGACCTCGTCCGGGGAGCGCTTCCAGTTCTCGGTGGAGAAGGCGTAGGCCGACAGGTAGGGGATGCCCAGCTCGATCGCGCCCTCGATCACGTCGAACAGCGACGCCTCGCCCGCCTTGTGGCCCTCGGTGCGGGGCAGGCCGCGCTGCTTGGCCCACCTGCCGTTGCCGTCCATCACGATCGCCACGTGCCGGGGCACGAGATCCCTCGGGATCGGGGGCGGGACGGCGCCGGAGGGGTGCGGGGCGGGCGGGCGGACGTTCACGTTACGGGCTCCCTTTCTACGTGTCGAAGAGAGCGTATGCCGTGTTCGAGGTGCCACTGGAGATAGGCGGCGACCAGGCCGCTGCACTCGGCGCGGTGCCGGCCGCGGGAGGCGTCGGCGGTGGCCCAGTCGCCCCGCAGCAGCGCCGCCATCAGGGCCAGGGTCTCCCCCTCGGGCACGGCCGCGCCCGCGGGACGGCACGTCCCGCACACCACGCCGCCGGCCACGATGGCGAAGGCCCGTACCGAGACGGCCCTGCACCGGGCGCACGCCTCCAGGGCGGGGGCGTAGCCGGCCACGGCCAGGGAGCGCAGGAAGTAGGCGTCCAGCACGAGCCTGGCCTCGTGCTCCCCCGAGCCGAGGGTGCGCAGGCCGCCGACGAGCAGCAGGAACTGGCGCAGCGCCGGCTCCTTCTCCCCCATGATCAGGCGGTCGGCGGTCTCCAGCATCGCGGTGCCGGCCGTGTAGCGCGGGTAGTCGGTCACCAGCGGCCCGCCGTAGGACCGGATGGTCTCGGCCTGGGTGATCACGTCGAGCGTGCGGCCGGTGTGCAGCTGGAGGTCGACGTGGGTGAACGGTTCGAGACGGGCACCGAATCGTGACATGGTGCGCCGGACGCCCTTGGCGACACCACGGATCTTTCCCGTCCGCCGGGTCAGCACGGTGACGATGCGATCGGCCTCTCCCAGCTTGTGGGTGCGCAGCACGATGCCGTCATCACGGTACAGACTCACCCGCACAGTGTAGTGGGGTCGCCGGGCCGGCAGAGGTGGAAGCATGGTCGAACGACACGGTCGGATCACCGGTGCGTGTTGTTCACCCAAAACTCACTAAACTTTGGCCTCTGGCGAAATGCCACCCCCGGTACACCGCCTCACACCCGTCTCCGCACGAAAGGGTGCCATGCCCCGCGTGGTCCTGCTGGGCTCTTCGCCCGGCCCCGATACCGCTCCCGGTCAGGCGACGCCGCCCGCCGCGTCGACCCTGCCCGCGCTGCCCGGCTGCCCCACGGTGATCGGCAGGCTGCACGGCCAGCTCGCCTCACTCGACCCCGAGCCGGTGACGATCGTCCGCGCCGGCGACGCCCCCGCCCACCGGGGATTCCCCGGTCTCCTGGTGGAGACCGCCGACCTGGCGGGCGACCTGCGCGCCATCGCCGACGCGGTCGAGGGCGCCACCGAGAACCTGCTGTTCCTGCCGACGAACTCGCTGATCCACGACGAGCTGATCTACCAGATCACCAAGTCGAAGCGCGGCGCCCTGGCCCTGATCACCAAGGAGCCCCGGGAGGAGGACGAGAACGGCGACGTCATCGTGGCCGACGTCCCGATCGAGGAGGCTCAGCCGGAGATCGGCGACCGCTGGCTGGAGGGCCTGCCCGTCCGGGTCCGCGCCCGCAGGTCCCGGGTCATCTCGGTGGGCTCGGCCTTCCACGCGGTGACCCGGCCCAACGCGGTCCTGCTCGGCCCGCTGCACCTGCACCACAGGCACGCGCCGGTCCTCGCCGAGGCCGCCCGCGAGCTGGCCGACATGGCCCACCTGCTGGGGCCCGAGGACGACCTGGTCCAGCTGCTGGTCCTGGGCCTGGTGCGCAAGGGCGTCTCGGTCGGCATCCGAGGCCGCCGCGACCTGTTCTTCCGCCGGGTGTACGAGCCCGCGCAGGCCGCCGAGGCCGTGGCCGAGATGTCCACCTTCGACGAGGACCGGGCCCGGCTGAACAACGCGGTCAAGGGCGCCGACGGCTTCTTCACCACCTACTTCGTCAGCACCTACTCCCGGTTCATCGCCCGCTGGGCGGCCCGCAGGGGGCTGACCCCCAACCAGGTCACGCTGATCTCGATCGCGCTGGGCGTGGCGGCGGCGCTCTGCTTCGCCACCGGCGAGCGGGTCTGGATGGTCGCGGGCGGTGTGCTGATCTACTTCGCGTTCGTGTTCGACTGCGTGGACGGCCAGGTCGCGCGGTACGCCCGCAAGTTCGGCGTGCTCGGGGCGTGGCTGGACGCCACCTTCGACCGCTTCAAGGAGTACGTGGTCTTCGCCGGCCTCGCGGTCGGCGCGGCGGTCTCCGGGGTGGGCGACGTCTGGACGCTGGCGTTGATCGCGATCGGCCTGCAGTCCATCAAGCACCTGCTGGACTTCTCCTACGGCGCGGCCAACCGGCGGAAGGCCCCGTCCCCGCTGCCCTCGGTGTCGCTGTCGGTCAGCGCCGACACCGGCCTGCGCCAGGCGCTGGAGCAGCGCAAGAGCGCCCCGGTCGGCGCGGTCCGCAGCCTGCTGAGGATGTGGGGCAGGGCCGGCAGGTACCGGGCCGTGCACTGGGCCCGGAAGATGATCGTGTTCCCCATCGGTGAGCGGTTCGCCGCCATCGCGATCGTCAGCGCCCTGTTCGACGCCAGGATCACCTTCCTGACCCTGATCATCTGGGGTGGCATCGGCGCCGCCTACTCGCTCACCGGACGCCTGATGAGGTCTTTCGCATGATCACCCAGCCACAGACCGTCCCCGCTCCGGACCCGTACGAGGAGCGGCTGCGCATGCAGACCGCGCGGCTGCTCGCCTACCGCGACGACGGCCCGCTGGTGACGCTGCTGCGCGGCAGGGTCGGGCCCGGCCTGCCCGCGGTGCCCGCCTCGCTCGCCGCGCTGGTCGCGGTCGTCGCCATGGCGGTGACCGGGATGCTCGACGACGGGCCGATCCTGCTCGCCCCGGTGCTGGTCATGATCGTCCTGGTGCTGCCCACCGCCGCCCGCGACCACCTGGGCAGGCTCGACTGGCTGGTGCCGCCGCTGATCCGCGGGACCGAGTTCCTCACGATCATCCTGATCGGCCTGGCGGCCGAGGCGCCCAAGTGGCTGCTGTACGTGCTGATCTACGTGATCGGCTACCACACCTACGACACGGTGTACCGGACGCGGCAGAGCATCTGGCCGGCCGCCTGGGTGTTCCGGGCGGGCCTGGGCTGGGAGCTGAGGCTCCTGATCATCGGTGCGGGTGCCGCGCTGGGCGTGCTCACGTGGGTGCTGGCCGCGCTCACGCTCTACCTGGGCGTGCTGTTCGCGGTCGAGAGCATCACGAGCTGGGTCGGCCTGGACAAGCAGACCGCGCTCGCCCAGGCGGGCGACGACCTGGAGGCCTCCCCCGAGGAGGCGCAGGAGCAGGCCACCGGCGAGGCCGAGCGGACCTGATCCCCGCTCCCCCGAGCCTGTGAAGGCCGCCGGACGGATCATCCGTCCGGCGGCCTTCGCCGTCCCGGGCCGGTGACCGCACGGCCCGGAGCCCGTTGGCTGTATACAGGTCTGCGTGGAACTGGACAGGCTTGATCGCGACATCATCGGGGCACTCGTCGAGGACGCCCGCGCCACGTACGCGGAGATCGGGCAGCGGGTGGGTCTGTCGGCGTCGGCGGTGAAACGCCGGGTGGACCGGTTGCGCGAGACCGGGGCCATCACCGGTTTCACCGCCCGGGTGGAGCCCGCGGCGCTCGGCTGGACCACCGAGGCGTACGTGGAGCTGTTCTGCGCGGGCAAGACGTCCCCTTCGGAGATAGGGGTCGCGATCGGCCGTCATCCCGAGGTGGTGTCGGCGTGCACGATCACCGGGGAGGCCGACGCCCTGCTGCACATCAGGGCGACCGACGTGCGGCACGTGGAGCGGGTGATCGAGCGCATCGCGGCCGAGCCGTTCGTGGTGCGGACCAAGAGCTCCATCGTGCTCTCCCGGCTGATCGAGGCGCCGCTGGTGACCTCCCGCGGTGAGCCGTTCGTCGCCCCGCACAACGAATCGCCGTTCTTCGCCTGACAGACGCGGCAATCCTGTGGTGTGACGCAAGAACGCCCCCTTGGCCTGCGGTAACGCCGTTCCTAGGCTGATGACGCCGCCGCCGGGGATCCGGCGGCGCCCGCCACCACGACCTTTCGTAACGGGGTTATCGATGACGAGGCATTACCTGATGTGCCGGCCCGACCACTTCGCGGTCGAGTACGCGATCAATCCGTGGATGCACCCGGAGGCCGGTGCCGACCGCGCGACGGCGATCAGGCAGTGGGAGACGCTCAGGGACGTCTACCTCGACCTCGGGCACCGCGTCAGCCTGATCGAGCCGCTCGAAGGCCTGCCGGACATGGTCTTCTCCGCCAACGGCGCGCTGGTCGTGGACGGGCGGGTCTACGGCGCGCGGTTCGCCTATCCCCAGCGCGAGGCCGAGGGACCCGCGTACCTGAGGTGGTTCACCGAAAACGGCTACGAGCGGGTGCACGAGGCGGCCTTCGTCAACGAGGGCGAGGGCGACTTCCTCACCCTGGACCACCTGGTGCTGGCCGGGACCGGTTTCCGTACCAACATCACCGCCCACAAGGAGGCGCAGGAGTTCCTCGGCCGGCCGGTGGTGACGCTGCAGCTGGTGGACCCGCGGTTCTACCACCTGGACACGGCACTCTTCCCGCTGAACGGACATAACGTGGCATACTTCCCGGAGGCGTTCTCCCCGGGGAGCCGGGAGGTCCTGCGGAACCTCTTCCCCGACGCCGTCCTGGCGAGCGAGGAGGACGCGGTCACGTTCGGCCTCAACTCGGTCAGCGACGGCGTCAACGTGGTGATCAGCGCCGAGGCCGGGGGCCTGCAGCTGGAGCTCAAGCGCCGCGGCTTCGAGGTCGTCCCGGTGGACCTGTCGGAACTGCGCAAGGCCGGCGGCGGACCCAAGTGCTGCACGCTGGAGATCAGGGAGCGCGTCGCGGGCGCGGCGGTCCCGGGCCCGGAAGGGGTGGACGCATGACCGGCACGAACGAGTTCATCGAGCTGAGCGAGCGCCGGAGCGCGCACAACTACCACCCCCTGCCCGTCGTGATCAGCGAGGCGCAGGGCGCCTGGGTGGTCGACGTGGAGGGCCGGCGGTTCCTGGACTGCCTGTCGGGCTACTCGTCGCTGAACTTCGGGCACGGCAACCCCCAGATCGTCGCCGCCGCGCAGGAGCAGCTCTCCCGGCTCACCCTCACCAGCCGCGCCTTCTTCCACGACCGCTTCGCCGACTTCGCCGCCGGGCTGGGCGACCTCACCGGCAAGGACATGGTCCTGCCGATGAACACCGGTGCCGAGGCCGTGGAGACCGCGATCAAGGTGGCCCGCAAGTGGGGGTACGACGTCAAGGGCGTGACCCCCGGCCGGGCCAACATCGTCGTGATGGAGGACAACTTCCACGGCCGGACCACCACGATCGTCGGCTTCTCCACCGACCCCGACGCCCGCGGCGGCTTCGGCCCGTACACCCCCGGCTTCCGGATCGTGAAGTACGGGTCGGCCGAGGCGGTCCGCGAGGCGATCGACGCCGACACGGTCGCGGTGCTGCTGGAGCCCATCCAGGGGGAGGCCGGGGTGCTGGTCCCGCCGGACGGCTACCTCACCCAGGTCCGCGAGCTGTGCACCGCGGAGAACGTGCTGATGATCGCCGACGAGATCCAGTCGGGCCTCGGCCGTACCGGCGAGACCTTCGCGTGCGACCACGAGGGCGTCGTCCCCGACGTCTACGTGCTGGGCAAGGCGCTGGGCGGCGGCGTGGTGCCGGTCTCGGCGATCACCGCGAACGCGGACGTGCTCGGCGTGATCGGTCCGGGCCAGCACGGCTCCACCTTCGGCGGCAACCCGCTGGCCTGCGCGGTCGCGAGCACGGTCGTCGGGATGCTCGCCACCGGCGAGTACCAGGCCCGCGCCAGGGAGCTCGGCGCGGTCATGCACGAGGAGCTGCGGGCCCTGATCGGCCACGGCGTGGTGGCCGTGCGCGGGCGCGGCCTGTGGGCCGGTGTCGACATCGACCCGTCCCTGGCGAGCGGGCGGGAGATCTCCGAGGCGCTGATGGCCCACGGCGTGCTGGCCAAGGACACCCACGGCTCGACCGTCCGTCTCGCCCCGCCGCTGGTCGTCTCCGAGGACGACCTGCGGTGGGCGATCGGCAGGCTCGGCGCCGTCCTGGAGGAGCTCGCGCGGTGATCCCGCAGGCGCCCGGCCGATCCGGGACCGGGCGCCGGGGAGCTCTAGCCCGCGACGCGCCCGGCCTCGCGGGGCCGCGCCCGGTGGGCCGGGGTGTCGTCCTCCAGCTCCACCGTGGTTATCTCGGTGATCTCGGTGCCGGTGGCGGTGTCCCACCGGACCGAGACCGGGGAGGTGTCCAGGCACAGGACGGCCACCGCGTTGGAGAACCACGGGCCGTTGGTGATGCGCCACTTGAAGGGCGGCCTGGGGATCTTCACCGTCCGGGAGAGCAGGCGGCCGACCAGGCTGGCGATGCCGAACTGGGCGAAGATGTTGGCCAGCCGGAGGGTACGGCTCAGCGGGTTGCGGATCGGGGAGCAGACCAGCTGGTGGATGGGCAGCTCACGGGCCTTGGCGACGTAGGAGTAGTGCACGTCGCCGGAGAGCACGATCACCGGCTTGCCCAGCCCGGCCAGCAGCCTGGAAAGGTCCTCGAAGGAGCGGCGGAAGGCCGCCCAGTGCTCCAGGTCGACGGCCTGGCGCAGCATCTCCGACACGCGCGCCACGCCCTTGCCCCAGGCCCCCTGGGCCAGCGCCTCGTTCCAGTTCTGGATGTGGTGGATGCCCGCGGGCAGCAGGAACGGCACCGACGAGCCGATCACGAAACGTTCCGCGCCCTCCCTGCGCAGCTGCTCGGTGAGCCACTCCCACTCCACCGGGTCGAGCATGCGCCGGTCGCCCGGGTCGAGCTGCCGGGAGCACCGGGAGTCGAGCATGATCAGGCGGGTGGACCCGAGGTCGCGGGCGTAGCTCCACCGGCTGTCGGCGGGCACGTCGTAGGCGTGCTCGGCGAACGCGTCCAGGATCTCGGCCCCGTCCCCCTCGGCCGCGCACACCTTGCTCAGCACCTCGTCGGCGGCGCGCTCGTCCGGTGACATGTTGCCCAGGTGCTGGTAGACCCAGTAGGCGCCGAGTCCGGAGATCACCCGGTGCCGCCACCACGGGACCTTCTCCATCGCCGTACGCCAGGAGATGGAGGTGTTGAAGTCGTCGCGCAGGTCGTGGTCATCGAAGATCATCGCGGTGGGCACGGTGGAGAGGATCCAGCGGATCTCCGGATCGGTCCACGCGATCCGGTACAGCTCGGCGTACTCCTCGAAGTCGGCGATCTCCTTCTTGGGGTCGCTGTCCCTGCGGTTCGCGATGAACTCCAGCATCTCCGAGGACGGCTCGTCGGCGTAGACCTGGTCGCCCAGAAGCAGCACCATGTCGGGCCAGCGCTCCTCGGGGGCCTCCATCAGCGTGCACCCGTACGCACGCAGCACGTCCACCCCGTGGGAGATCGTGTGCAGGGTGTCGTGCGGCACGCTGGTGCGGCAGGAGCTGAACATCACCTTCTGCGGCCCGTCGGGGCCGAGCAGGCGGATCCGGCTCGGCGGGTGGTCCGGCAGCGGCCAGACCGTCGTGCCGTCCAGGCGTACCTCGTAGGTCCCGCCGTCGCGGACGTCCACGATCGCGTAGTGGTGACCGTGGACGGTGAACGTCCGGGCCTCCGAACGCACGCCGGCGACTTCGACCGTCACCTCGCACGGCTCGCTCGTCTCCATCCACACCGACGCGCTCACCTCGTCGACGTAGCGCAGCATCGGTCCGACCACAAGTTCCGGCACGTTCATCCCCTCAGTCACTACGGGACGGCAGGCGTCCCTCGTCGGACCCTGCCAGATCTGCGCGTTCCTCCACGATTGCCCGAAGACGCCGGTCGATAACAACGTATCTCCCGGTAGGGGGGTCGCGACGCGCCAGAGAATCGGTCATGAGCACGTGACACCGGCCGTCACGGGGAGCCTCCTCACGGGCGGGGGAACCGCTTCCGGGCCGATCACACCCGCTCCCGGTCCGATCACACCCGTTCTCGCGGCCGACCGGCCGGACCGTGGCCCGCGTGCCATGCCCACCACTCCTCGCCGTTCGCCGGCTCGGCCCCGGCCCGCCGGGGGGCGGCCGGATGGACGCCGTCCAGGATTTCCGGGTGCACCACAACACTACCCGCGACCTGGCGAAGCGTGACATCCGCACTTGTCTCCTCGCACTCCCTCCCACGCCCGTACGAACCCCTCCAAGGTCACCCGCCGGAGTGTCCGCGGGACCCACCGGCCGCGTCCCCCGGCTCGGCGACGGCTCCGTCTCCCACCGATGATCCATGTCGGCTTTAAGGTATTTTAGGGCTTTTGCCCCTTTGATTCGTTTCTTCCGTGTTTTTAGAGGTATGGCAGTGAGGGAGTCAACAGGGGGAGAAAACGAATGATTACCCAAGAGCAGATCCCGATGGTGATCGACCACCAGCTGTACGACTCGGCAGGCCAGAAGGTCGGCGAGATCAAGCACGTCTACCTCGACGACAGCACCGGCAAGCCCGAGTGGCTGTGCGTGAAGACCGGACTGTTCGGGATGAAGGAGACCTTCGTCCCCATCCAGCGGGCGTCCGTCGTCGGCGACCACGTGGAGGTCGAGTACGACAAGGCCCACATCAAGGACGCTCCCAACGTCGACGTCGAGTCCGGCGGGCACCTGTCCCAGGACGAGGAGCACAGGCTCTACGAGTACTACGGCGTCAGCTGGGGCGGGAACGACAGACCCGGCCAGGGCGACCGCACCCACGCGGGCATGCAGGGGAACACCGGCATGCAGGGGAACACCGGACGCGCGCCGGTTCCCGGCCCGGGTCCGCGCCCGGGGCCCCGTCCGGGGGCCGACCGTCCGATGACCGGCTCGCAGGGACACACCCGGCACGACGACGACGCGATGACCCGTTCCGAGGAGAAGCTCAACGTCGACACCCGCTCCCAGGAGACGGGCCGGGCACGGCTGCGCAAGTACGTGGTCACCGAGGAGGAGCAGGTCACCGTACCCGTCACCCGCGAGGAGGTGCGCATCGAGCGTGAGCCCATCACCGACGCCAACCGCGCCGACGCGATGAGCGGCCCCGACATCACCGAGGCCGAGCACGAGGTCATCCTGCACGCGGAGCGGCCGGTCGTCACCACCGAGGCGGTGCCGGTCGAGCAGATCCGCATGAGCAAGGAGCAGGTGACCGAGCAGGAGAGGGTCTCCGGCAAGGTCCGCAAGGAGCACGTGGAGGTCGACCTCGACGACGAGGGCGACGGCCGGCCGGGCCGCGACCACTGACGGAAGCCGCCGTCCCGGACCTGGAGACCGGGACGGCGTGACCCGGACCGTCGCGGCCGGCCGCCACGCCTCGCCCCGCCCGTCCGTCAGGTCGCGGCGGCGACGACGTCCTCGCAGATCGCGTGGGTGACCAGCGCGTCACCGGCGTCCACGACGGTGCCGGAACCGACCGCGTCGAGGAACTCCCGGCAGACCTGCTCGATGCCCCGCTGCCGGGAGACCGGGGTCCAGTCGCCCCGCCGGGTCAGGGTCTCGCCTCCGGAGTGGTCGAGCACCTCCGCCAGGTTGACCACCCGGCGCCTGGTGCCGCCTCCGGTCACCTCCACGGTCTCCTCGGCCGAGCCGCTCATCCTGCTCATGATGCCGAAGGCGGTGAAGCCGTCCCCGGAGAGTTCCAGCGTCACGTGCTCCAGCAGCCCGTCCACGACCCGGACGCGGATGCCGGTCTCCTCGACCTCGCCGGGCACCAGGAACCTGAGCGTGTCCACGACATGGATGAAGTCGTCGTAGACGACGGTCCGCGGGTCGGCCGGGTGGCGGGCCCGGTGTTTCTGCATCACCACCAGATCGCGGGGAAGGTCCCGCAGGGCGGCGTAGCCCGGTGCCCTGCGCCGGTTGAAACCGACGAGCAGCGACCGCCCGTTCTCCCGGGCCAGCCCCACCAGCCGTTCGGACTCGGCGAGGGTGTGGGCGATCGGCTTGTCCAGGTAGACGTGGACGCCCGCGCGCAGCAGCGGCTCGACGACCTCCGGGTGCGCCGCGGTCGCCACGTGCACGAAGGCCGCCTCGACGCCCGCGTCGATCACCTCCCCCACCGAGGAGAACCGCCGCCCGATCCGGTAGGCGTCGCCGAGCCGGTCGAGCCTGGCGCGGTCGCGGGTGCACAGGTGCAGGTCGAGGCCCGGGGTCGCGCCGAGGACGGGCAGGTACGCCTTCTCCGCGATGTCCCCGAGGCCGATGACGGCGATCTTCATGCTCCGAGGGTACGGGGTGCGCCTTCCGGCACCGCGGCGGCCGGTCACGCGCTCCCGCGTCACCGCGACCGCTCACGCGCGGGCTTACGTCACGGCGGCCGGTCACGCGCCGTCCTACGCCGCGGCGGCCAGGCGCGCGCGCCACCACGCCAGCGTCGCGGTCAGCGCCTCGTCCATCGGTGTCGGCTCGATCCCGAACGCCTCCCGGGTCGCGGTGGAGTCGAGGACGAACGGGCGGACGAACTGGTAGCGCAGCTCCTCCAGCTCCCTGAGCATCGGCGAGAAGACCCCGGCGGCGCGCAGGAGCAGGTGGGGCATGGCCCTGACCCCCGGGTCGGGGACCCCGGCGAGCGCGCACAGGCGCGCGGCGACCTCGCGTGCCGTCATCGGCTCGTTCGTCGGGACGTGCCACGCGCGGCCCCAGGCACGGTCGCCCTCGCCCGCCGCGATCAGCGTCCGCGCGACGTCGGGCACGTAGGTCCAGCTGTGCGGCTGGGAGGGGTCCCCGGCGAAGCGGACGGGCCTGCCGGACAGCAGGGCGGGGACGAACCTCTCCCCCAGGTGCGACTGGTCGAGGCAGCCGGGGCCGAAGTAGTCGGAGCCGCGCACCTCGGTGACCCTGGAACGGCCCGCCTCGTGCGAGGCCAGGGCCTGTCGCCACACCCGGGCCCGAATCGCGCCCTTGGCGCTGGGCGCCTCCAGCGGGTCGTCCTCGCGCATCGGCCGGTCGGGGGCCGCGTAGACGTAGAGGTTGCCGAGGATGACGTACCCGGCACCGGTGGTCTCGGCGGCTCCCAGCAGCGACGCGGCGAGCGGCGGCCAGTCGCGCGCCCACTCGTGGTAACGCGGGTTGACGCAGTTGTAGAGGACCATGGCGCCCTGAGTCAGGGCGGTCAGCCGCTCGCGGTCGCTCACGTCGGCGGCGACCCTGCGGACGCCCGGAAGGTCGGGACCCGAACCCGAGCGGCTGAGAAGGACGACCTCGTGTCCCTGCCCGGCCAGCAGCCGGGCGACCTCCGAGCCGACCTGACCGGCTCCGGCGATGACGTGCTTGGCCATGATGCCTCTTTCCTCACTGATGATCGGCGGTGCGGGCCCACCGGGTCCGGACGAGCCGGGGACGACTTCTTCAGAGATTGGTGTTCCGTTCTGTGAGCAATGCTCTCTCAAAAGAGCATGGTTCGTCAAGAGCAGTGCTCTCGTTTCTTTCGGGTGCTCTGATATGGTCGGGGCATGAGTTCGAGTCGCACCGCGCGAGAGAGGGTCAGGGCCGAGCTGACCCGCGAGATCGCCGACGTCGCCCGCAGGCACCTGGCCGTCGACGGCGCGAGCGGCCTGTCGCTGCGCGCCGTCGCCCGCGAGATGGGCATGGCCTCCTCGGCGATCTACCGCTACTTCCCCTCACGGGACGACCTGCTCACGGCCCTGATCATCGACGGCTACAACGCCCTCGGCGAGGCCGTGGAGAACGCCGACGCGGCCGTGCCGCGCGAGGACCACGCCGGCAGGTGGACGGCGGTCTGTCACGCCGTACGGGACTGGGCGCTGGCCCGCCCGCACGAGTACGCCCTGCTGTACGGCTCCCCCGTCCCCGGCTACAAGGCGCCGCAGGACACCGTCTCCGCCGCGATCCGCGACACCGTCGTCTACGGGAGGATCGTCTCCGACGCCCATCGGGCCGGGGCCCTGAACCCCCCGGACGAAGACCAGCCGCCCGTTCCCGCGTCCTTCCACGACGACGCGGCACGCGTGCGCGAGCTCATGCCCGGCGTGCCCGACGACGTGATCGTCCGCAGCCTGATCGCCTGGACCGGGCTCTTCGGCTGGGTCAGCTTCGAGATGTTCGGCCAGTTCGACAACACGATCCTCGACCGGTCGGCCGCCTTCGACCACGTCATGCGCCTCCAGGCGCGCACGCTGGGACTGCCCGCCTGATACGTCACGATGTCGTCGCGACGGGCAGCACGTACGCGTCCGCCGTGACACATGAGACGGGCGGCTCCCGGACGAGCCGTCCTTCCGGCCCGCGACCGAACGCTTCTGGCCCGAACCGCAGGCCGTGCCGCTGGGGGCGCGGCTGGCGGCCCTGGCGGCCGTGGTGGCGGCACTGCTCGGGCTCAGCGCGCCGACCTGGCGTCTCGTGGAGGCTCCCGCGCAACGACTGGGCAGGCGCCTGACGTCGCGTACGGACGAGACGGGCAGGCCCGTCCCCGATCGTCGTCCGTGACCCGGGACGCCCGGGCGGGCATGGCCCTCCCCTGTCCGGGAGAGCCATGCCGTTCCGATCGAGGGTGGCCCGGTACGGCCGGGTGTCCGCCCGCGGCCCCTCGCCCTACTTGGTGAACGTCTTGCGTATGACACCCCGGAGGACCTCGCCGGGCCGCTGCTGCTCCCCGTGCAGGGAGGTCAGGACGAGAAGCGTCCCCGTGACGGCCGGGATGACCCACTGCATGACGCGCAGCTGCTGCTGTGCCTTGGCGACGTCCTGCGGGGTCTCCTTCTCGGGCTTGACCCCGCTCTCCGCCGGTACGTCGCCCGCGTTCTCCAGCTTGGTGCCGAGCGCCCCGCTGTAGGCGGTCGCGGCCAGCGCCGCGACGGTCAGTGCCCCCTTGACCGCGGTGCTCGCCCCCACCCCCTTCTGGTGCGCCACCCGGCTGCTGTTGGCCCCGAGCAGGCCGACGGCGCCGACCAGGTGCAGGCCGATTCCCAGTGCGTTCACCGGCTTCCACCGCATCCAGCCGGAGTTCGCCACCCGCAGCCGCTCGTTCCTGTCGCTGACCACACCGGAGGCGCCGTTGAGGCCCACCGCGCCCATCAGCGAGCCTCCGAACCAGGCGGCCAGTCCGACGTCGTGCATCGCCCGCACGACGGTATTGCGTTTCATGCGTTTCCCCCTCGTCACACGTGTTCGTTCGCGATCTCTATGGTGGATATCGCGCTGTTACCACCGTGATGGGAGTTAGCTACCCGAATCTGCTCATGCGATCCGCTGATGCGCCGATGCGCAGATCAAGGTTGTGGCTGTGACCGGTCAGGAACCGGTGAACCCGGTCGCCGGTCGACGGCTGCCGACCGGGGTGCCGGGCCGATCCCGCGGGGATCACCGCCTCCCGGCACCCTCCCTCAGGAGGGGACGTCCCCCGCGAAGAGGTGATCGTTCAGGAACGGGTTGCGGAACTTGCCCGCGGGGTCGAGGTCTGCGGCCAGCTTCCGGAAGTCGGGCAACCGCTCGTACAGGGAGGCCAGACGGCCGGGGGGCGTGAGGAAGAGCTTGCCCCAGTGCGGGCGGGCCTCGAACGGCTCCAGCGCCTCCTCGACCACGGCGAGCACCCGGCGCACCGCGGGCCAGTCCTGCTTCCAGGTGAAGTGGACGGCGACGACGTCCCGTCCGTACGAGGGGCTCAGCCAGAGATCGTCGGCGGCGACGGTGCGGATCTCCGAGATCTGCAGGACGGGGGCCACCGTCTCCCTGATCCCGTCCAGCGCGCGCAGCGCGGCGAGCGCGTACCGGCGCGGCAGGAGGTACTCCGACTGGAGCTCCTCCCCGCTGCTCGGCGTGAACCCCAGGCGGAAGTGCGGCAGCCGGTCGTACCAGGGGCCGGGCACGCCCATCTGCGCGGTGCAGTTGACCGCGGACATGTCCGGCAGGGGGTGCCGGTCGGCCGGGGCGGCCACGGCGCCGAGCCAGCGCGGCGAGGGCTCCCACGACCCCGTCCCGCCGTCGCGCCGCTTCACCCAGACCTGGTCGATCACGCGGTCGTTCCACCCGGTGAACATGCTCACGCTGTACGCGGCCGAGGTGATCTCCTCGAAGTGCTCCTCCAGGGAGGCCCAGGGCAGGTTCTCGTAGACGTACTGCCGCACCTCGAAGGCGGGGACGACGTCGAGGACCACCCGGGTGACGACGCCCAGGGCGCCGAGCCCGACGACCGCGCCGGCGAAGCGGTCGCCGTCCCGCCGCCGGTCCAGAACGGTGATCTCGCCGTCCGCGGTGACCAGTTCCAGGCCGGACACCGCGGTGGCCAGGTTGCCGTTGGCGTCACCGGAGCCGTGCGTGGCCGTGGCGCAGGCGCCGGCGACCGAGATGTGCGGCAGGGAGCCGAGGTTGTGCAGCGCGTACCCCTCGCCGTGCAGCCACCGGCTCAGCTCCCCGTACCGCACGCCGGCGCCGACCGTGACCGTGCCGCGTGCCGGGTCGAGTTCCGGGGTGCCGGGCAGGTCCTCCAGGGAGACGAGGTCCCCGCCGGGACGGTCGGCGATCTCGTTGAAGGAGTGCCGGGTGCCGAGCGCCCGGATCGCGTCGCTCGAGGCGACCAGCTCCTGGAGCCGCTCGACGGTCGCCGGGCGGTGGAACCGCGCCGCCCCGTAGGTGATGTTGCCCGCCCAGTTCGTCGGCCGCCCGGTCAAGATGTGCCCTCCCTACGACTCAGGCAAGGCTATGCGCCCCCGGCCGGTGCCGCGAGCGCGGGGGGGTGCCCCGGGAGGTGGTCCGGGAGTCCCCGGGACCCCGCGGCCCGCCTGACGTGCACGGGGCCCCCGGGCGCGTCTGCGAGGGGCCGGTCAGCGTCCGCGTCCCGCGCACCGGATGCAGGTGCGCGCGACCGGGCGGGCCCGCAGGCGCTCCGGCGCGATGGGCCGCCCGCAGCCGTCGCACACGCCGTAGGTGCCGCGGCGGAGCCGCTCGGTCATCTCGTCGAGCTCGCCGAGGTGGGCGTGGGCCCGGTCGAGCAGGGCCTGCAGGTGGGAGCGCTCGAAGGCTATCGTCGCCCCCTCGGGGTCGTGCTCGTCGTCGTTGGCCACCATCGCCGACGCGGCGACGAGATCGTCCCAGTCGCGGGTCAGCGCCGCGATCTGGGAGAGCGTGCTCTCCCGCTCGGCGGCCAGCAGCTCGCCCATGGCGGCCTGTTCCGCGGGCGACAGCGCGGCTTCGAAAGGAGGTTCGCCCATCGCCGTCCCGTCCCGTCCGATCCCGATGCGGATCCGGTTCCCTGGGGAACCGGCCCGGCTCCGATGAAAAGCCGCTGACCTGCGGCTCCCTGCAGTTTACGAGGTTTCGAGGGACATCGCGGTCCACGGAACCGACATGGTCCGGGATCATCCGGGACCGAGCAGGCGGTCGAAGACGGCCCGCTGCTCGTCGAGGTAGGCGGCGTCCGCGAGGTACTGGACGTGGTGCCCGTCGGCCAGGTGGCCCGCGAAGGCCGCGTCACCGGCGTCGGCCCGGGCCCGCATGAAGTCCACCAGGGCGTGCAGGCGGGCGATGACGGTGTCGACCAGGCCGCTCCGGCCGGCCGCGTCGAGCCCGTAGCGGTCGCAGAACAGGCGTGCGCGGCGGGCCTGTTCCGCCGCGGTGCCGAAGCCGTCGGTGTTGGCGGGCGCGGTGACGGGGGCCCAGCGGTAGACGGCGTAGGCGACGTCCCAGAGCCGGGGGCCGGGGTGGGCGGTGTCGAAGTCGATGATCCCGACCACCCTGTCGCCGTCGAGGACGCAGTTGTGCGGGGCGTAGTCGCCGTGGCAGACGACCTCGACGGGCGCGCGGGCGGGCAGCATCCAGCCGCCGGTCACGTCGCGGGCGTGATCCACGGTGGCGTCGTGGTAGGAGCGCAGCAGCTCGGCGGCGCTCTCCAGTGCCTCGGTGGACGCGGCCGCGGGGGTGACCGGGTAGTTGCTGACCTCACCCGGCAGGAAGTCGAGGATCTCGAAGCCGTCGTCGGTCACCCCGTGGACCGCGGGCGACGCGGTGAAGCCCCGCGCCCGCAGGTGCCGCAGGAGACCGTGGACCGCGGGTGACCACGGCCCGGTCGGACGGCGCACGGTCGTGCCGATCCTCACCACCTCGTTGACGCCACCGCCGGTCAGAACCTCCCGATCGGACATCCGCCGCCTTCCTCCGTGTTTCCCCGCTTTTCGCGTACACGGATGATTCTGCAGCAACCAGACCGATCACGCCGGGCACCCGCGGGCGCACCGGGCACCCGCGGGACCGCACGCGGCCGGCCCTTCGCAAAGAAGGCCGTCGCGGAGAAGGCCGTCGCGGAGAAGGCCGTCGCGGAGAAGGCCGTCGCGGAGAAGGGGGGGGGGGGGGGGGGGGGGGGGGCGGCGCGGGGGCCGGGGGCGGGGCGGGGGCGGGCGGCAGGACGGCGATCAGGACCTCGCGAG